>JALGVJ010000008.1 GCA_029838195.1 Promethearchaeota archaeon | reverse complement strand
GTCCGAATCCGCTTGATGTTCGAGTCCCTTTTTTTCATGAAATAGAAAAGCATTAAAAGGAGGAAATAAAAGATCTAACTAACAACCATTAAAAAAATACAAAACTTAAGTTATATATTTAAAATTGATCATTGTATAATTATTTATTTCGGATTTCAATAATCTTTATTTCAGAGAATTCAATTAAAGCGACGTTAATCTGTCTTTTTTCACCTTTTCAATACTAATCTATAATTTTTTTAAAATTTTAGACAGAAAAATTTCCTTTTTTTATTAAAGTTCAAAATTTTTATAAATTAAATTTAGAAAATGTTCCATGAAACAAAAAGCTAAAAGCTCAGACTATCATACAAATCCAAATTAAACTTCATAAATCTTAGAGAAAAAAAAATGCTTGAAAACAACATTTAAAAGGAGGGATAACTTTGGAAAACGGTAATAACTTAAACAAAAAAAATTCATTTGAACCAATTACATTTCGATGTAAAATTTCTTGGTTTTTGGCTTCCATCCCGTTGCTAAGACCTAAAATCCATACCTCTCCACACCCGCACCAAAAAGCGTGAACACCTCAACTTACGGATGCTCCCTCCCGGGCCTGTCCGGTTTTGTTATTACGGGCTGGTATTTTTCCTACAAAAAATACTGCCCAGGCGTCCACCTGATTGGCCGATGCTTCGACGAGACATGAACAAGGTTAGCAACGCTCAGGAAACCTCAAACCAAGCAATTTCCGCCATGTGCATTTCGCGGTCCGTCCAGCATGGGACTTCAGACATTGCACAACTTGTCCAAGTATATTAAAATTAACATGGAATAAAATATTTTCTGGAACAACTCTAAAATTACAAGAAATATAGCGAAGTTATATCATTAAAGAAATAGATTGAGAAAAGTGTTAACATAATTTAAATCACGTGAAATCAACAGCAAGCAATAGCCATACTTAAAATAGATAGATAAGGATACCGAAATAAAGAAAAAAACTAATTTTTTCGAGGTAAAAAGCAAAAAAAAAGAGAATATTAATTCTTTTCCGAACTCGATTTATTCAATAAATATTCATTAGTATTTAACTTTTCTAATTTTAGGATATATTTGCATTTATTTTGATTAGTTTTTAAAATGCATTCTTCAATATCGCCAGAATATTTAAACGTGGGATCCATTTCTTTTAAGAAGCCCTCTGTAAAAGGCGTGCAAATACTTTTTTGAACGAGTTCAGCTTTTTCAGGATTATAATGGCCCCCGATGGGGCAGAAATTATCGGGATATTCCATGCTAAATTCGAAGAGATTTGGTTCACGTTCTTGAACATTTACGGTGGCACCCAATACTTCATAGCTTTTTTTTAAACCATTTATAAATCCGATGATTCCTTTTTGTTTATATAATCTAGCCAATCTAGAGCCCAAAAGAGAAGATGCCGTAGCTGGGAGATTAGTCCCACCCATTTCGATAAGAGAACCTAAAAACGAATGAAAAAATTTTAATGCATCGATAGTAATGATTGGTCACGCTTTTCATGGGTTATATTATTTAATAATTTATCTTTTACCTATTTAAAAGTATTGATCGTCAATTTATTCGTTGGAGAAAGAAGTTATTGAAATTAATTCATTTACGTGATTTTATAAGTAAAAAAAATGGAAAAATAGGAAAAAATCGAAATTTACCATTACCTAAGTTTGGTTTTTAGAGAGAATTAGAATTTTTCTTATTCTCCTTTCTCTTTTCTTCAAAAGTTATACTAAATGCACAGGTCTTTTTATTCGATTCCAACATGCATTCCATGGATTCTAAAGAATATAAATATTCGGGATCCATCTCATTTAAGAAGCCCAGCATGTAAGGCCGGCAAATCGCTTCTTGGGTTATTTTTGCTTGAGCAGGATTAAATTTACCCCCAATAGGGCAAAATTTCCATTTATATTTGTTAATGACTTCCATTTTATTATTTGGAACTTCATTGATTTTTATTTTGGCTTTCATGCCTTTAAAAAGTATTTTAAGCCCTAAAGGGATATTATTTATACCTTTTTTTTTATACGATCGTGCTAATTTAGCGCCTAAACGGGAAGAAATGGTTTTTGGAAGATTTTCTCCTCCAATATCTAACATTTCATTAATATAAGCCTGGAAAAACACTAATACATCTCGCGTCATTTCACGATTATATTGAATAATAATTTTATTGAAATTCCATATATTCATGTAATTAATTGTATTTTACTCGCAATACCAATAAAAGATTTCCTTTTTAAATTCTTCCTTTTTATATTCGATTGTATTATTTAAACGCCAATTATCCTTTAGAAAGGGTAAATCTTAGGAGAAGATCCTTGTCCTCTTGGGCATATTCAATTCCAACTCTCTTTTTCAACTTTATTAAATCTTGGTCAATAATTTCTCCTTCCGCAAAAAATAAGAGAGAATCCTTCGAACAAGAATCTTTTCCATTGAATAAATCTTTTGTAATATTTAATGCTTGGCACAATTTTCCAGGGCCATTTAATAAATTACTATTATTTTTATTGATCTTGCCTTGTCTATTTTTTTTCATGAGGGCCACTCCCTTGATAGGTGATAGTTGTCTAATTAAAACGGCACAAGGCATTCCTTCTTTTTCTGTTATGACATTAAGACAATGGTACATGCCATAAATTAGGTACACGTATAACGTGCCGGGTTTAGCATACATTACTTCTGTCCTTTTAGTTCTTTTCCAATTATATGAATGACAAGCTTTATCCCGAGGGCCTAAATATGCTTCTACTTCAACTATTTTTCCAACCATATCACCGTGTTCTGTGATTCTAACAAGATATTTTCCTAATAACTCCCTTGCAACGGTTTTTGTTTCCCGTGCAAAAAAAGCTCGTGAAAGGCGATTATAAACCGACATGTAATTCTTTCCATCTAAAATTAAAAATCCATTTTATAGATAAAAGGAGCATGTTTAATGGCATTCCATCAATTGGTTTCGAAAAAAAGACTCAAGGTTGGAATTTGTTGCAATTAAAGGAATTTTATCGTCGAACGTATATTTATCTTCTAAATCATATCCATCAATTGAAAAAGTTTTTCCTCCTGCCTCATTAACTATTAAATACCCTGCAGCCATATCAACGATTCGAGTTCCCTCCGTGAAGTTTAATAATCCATCTATGCTCCCTCTTGCTAACAAGCATAAACTGAGAGCAAGACTTCCCATAACTCTAATTTTATAAATTTTTTCTAATAAGGAACCATATTTTTGCATTTTACTAATGATATCCTTTTTATCCGCATCTAATTCGAAAATAATATCATCAGAAAGTTTCTTTTTGGATACGTGAATGCGATGCCCATTCCAATAGGCACCTTGGTTTTTTTCAGCCCAATAAATATCACCGATTGTAAGATCCATGACTACGGCTGATAAAATATCACTTAGTCGATTTCCCACAGCATGAGCGATGGAAATGGAACAAAACGGGATTCCTCTTACGGCATTTGCAGAACCATCAACGGGATCCACAATTAAAATATCTTGATCCTTTTTTGACGGATTAGCATTCCCAAAATAGCGCGTTCCTAACTCCTCGCTAATTAATACCACATTTAGCCCCCTTTCTTCAATTATTTTAACAATAAAATCTTCGGCTAAAAGATCAATTTTCATGGAAATATCGCCACCAGCGCCTCTTTGAAATGGTTCTTCGGCGGCAAGTGTTCCAATATAGGGAGTTATTTTCTCGCGAACACGCTGTGCCATCTCTTTAAGCAGAGCGATATTAATTTTTGACCCATCCATTATTATATCTTGAATTGTTAATCCATAAAATAATTTATTTTTCCTATAATGGTGGACATCTTGCGTTAATTAGAAAAGGAGTAGTACTTCATTATATTTTTATAATAAATTGATTAAGGAAAAACGATGCTGTTATCCGTTTATTGATAAAATACATGGTTTAAATTAGTTAAAGAATTAATCATCAATTAATCTAATTTTACTTTATTTTTATCAAGAATCCATTTGTCTACGAGGAGATCTTGATATCGTTTGGTATCTTTAGGGTCATACTTCCCATGAATGATAATTTTTGGGATCCAAAATTCCTCTCCGGAATCCAATATGATCAATAATGCCGTGGGGCTTTCCACCTTGATTTTTGCTTTAATCATTACCGTTTCAATGTCTATATCATACTCTGTTGTTTCGACCACTTGAAGTCCGTCCCTTGTCGTTATGTGTTCGGAGAACAAGCCATACACTTCTTCATATTTTAATTTTTCCTCCATTATCTCGAAAGCTTCTCGTGTTCCCGAAGTTGCATGTATGATTTTTTCCGACAGCACGTGTTCTAATAAGAGCGTGAGAAAATTAAGGTTGGGAAATCGAAGTTTTTTAACATAATCTTCAATTTTAAAAATAACCACTTGGCGGGATTCATCTTCCCATCCTACGTGGATTTCAGTTTTATCTTCTCTAAATACATGATAACCATGCCAATGAGAAATTTTTTTTTTCAACACTTCTAACATGCAAATTATCTCTTCCATGGATAAATGAATGGTTTTTCCTTCTCCTTTCGAGAGATCCTCCCAATCTTTATTATTCTTTTTTTTCAAGCAATTCAAGGTGATATATGGAATTTTTTGGGAGGGACTCGTGAAGATCAAGGCTGTTTCTACGCCATAAAAGCTTTTTACGTGATAATCTGTCAAGGTAAGAATACCTCATGTGAGCTCTTTTATTCATTTAAATAATAAATTTAACTTATTTAAATTAATACCTTGTTAAAATAAGAATGTACTAAACGAAAAATGGGAATTTAATAGGTATAGATATAATCTTTACATTAACTCAATTTCGACTAAAACACTTTCGGGAATCTGAATCTTCATGATGAGATGCATGCTCCGTTCATTCGCGATGATTTCAAAAAGACGTTTATGAATGCGCATTTCAAATTTAGCCCATGTTTCAGTTCCTTGTCCTGAAGGAGCTTTTCTCACGGGCACTTTTAATCTTTTGGTAGGAAGAGGGATGGGTCCGTATTTTTTGATTCCTTGGCTTTTACATACGGATTCGATTTGCTGGCAGACAGAATTCAAGGCATCTAATTCTGTACTAGATAATCGTATTCGTGCTTTTTGTATGGCCACTCACCGATGATATTTTTGATATGTTCCATGCATATTAATACTTCACGTCAAGTAGTAAGATGTAAAGGGAAGCGTTATAATTAAATTTTTTTATAAAAATCAAAAAATATATATCCGTTTCATTATTGAAATTGGAGTAAAAACATGTTGCCCACGTGAACATTTTTTAAATGCTTTTTAGCAACATGCAGACATTTTTCTACTTGCTCTCGAGGAGTTATGGGTAAATCCTTCATTTTATAGTCCGGATGAAAGATTAACAAGCTATAAGGAATATCCTCATTTATTGATGCGATAAATCGGGCAATTTCTTCCACTTCTTCATGATTCACGTAGTGCGGTACTAATAATGTACATCCAGAAAGCTCCGGCAACTCATTCCTTTTTCCAAAATAATTTTCTGCTAAAAACTTAAAATTCGAAAGGGTTCTTTCATTACTTATTCCACATAAAGCGATATTTAACCGCTCATTAAAACTTTTTAAATCAAATTTGATATTTCCTCCGGTTTCAAAGGCAATCTTCATGCACTCTTCGATCAAATGAGCTCTTCCCGTGCCATTCCATTCCCAACAAAACCGCATTACCCGTTTTTTCCCCAAATTTTTGATTTTCTTAAGAGTTTGGCGCGCTAAATTTATTGAAAAGGGTAGATGGGGTTCAGGAGTGCCGCCAAAATAACATAAACACGTGATTTTTTCATTTGAAGCGATTTGCTTGGCAATATCGTCCACGTACACTAAATTTTTTTCCGAAATGAATTTGTGAGAAGCATTTTGGCAAAAAAGACAATTAAAACTACATCCATAAAAGAAAGCTGCATAACTATAGGTGCCAAATTCGGGACCCTCATGAGTAGAATAGGTTGGATATCCTCTTCTCGTGCCGGCGGGGCAAAACCAAGCATTGCAGCAGTTTGTTGGGTTGGGATCTAAATAACCGTGCATGTAGGCCGTGGTTTTCGAAGGGAACGGGATTTCTGCAAGACCGCTTGCATCTAATCTTTTCAAACCGCAATAGCTCACTTCTCCGGCTTTTAACCTGCACTGATTAATGCATAAATTGCAAGATAATTTTATTTGGGAAAAATTATCTTTAACAAGGGGAAAGCTTGGTAAATCTACCTGCGATCTAATTTTAGCATGAACTTGAAGCAGGTGAGATTTAATTAATTCCCAATTTTTAAATAAGATGCAATCACGACAAGCTTGGAGCACGCTTGAGATTAATTTATCGGTCTTGCCACAAAATTTGCATGTTCCCATTTACATGTATACCTCTATTATTCAATTAATTTCCATTATAATAAACACCAAGCTCATATTTATGATTTTTCATGGGTGTAGCTTTATCTAAATGACTTCATGTGGAGCAGGGATATTTTATTCAGAATATTTCTTTTTCAATAGTAAAAATGTTTGTCCTCCTTTTTGATTTGGCTTTTTCTTTATCATGAATCCTTCAAACCCATTATTGAGAAAGGATTCCACGAAAAGGGTCAGTTCTTTTTCATTTTTCGGATAAAATTCAATAATTACCCTCCCGTGGGCTTTCAAGCAATCGTTTATTTGTCGTGTAGTAGCATTCAACACTTTTTTAATTTGCTGGGTTGATTTTAATCCATGAATGATGAAATTATAAGCCGAAACGGATAATACATGGTCAATTTTTTTCATTCGAATCGGTAAATAATTAATATCAGCCATTATGAAGTGAAGATGATTTGATTTATTATCCCTGAATTTTTCCTTAGCTAAAGATAACATGTCCCATAAAATGTCTATTCCAATCACGCGAAATCCGTGATTCAAAATTATTTCCGATGAAAACCCCGTACCACACCCTAATTCCAGAATTATATTCGAAAAATTTTCTTTAACATTAATTGAGGGGCCTAAATGAGGATCTCTTAATAGATTGAGCAATTTAAGCGTGGTTTTTTTCTGATTTCGCTCCATCCACACCGCTGAATCATACTCGTTTGCCGCTTTTCCGATATAAGAATCGGGAAATTTTGGTAATTTCGACAAAATTTAAATTGTTTAAAAAAGAATTAACTTTAATTTAAAGAAAAAATATTTTTCTTTTAAAAAATATTTGCATCTGTTTTAAAAAGATAAGCATGATATAAACACCAGGGTTAGTAGTATATTAATATGGTCGCTCAAGAAAAACAAACTATTCTAATATGTGATGATGAACCGGATATTGTTACATTAACTCAACGATTTCTCGAAATGGGAGGATATGAGACAATCACTTGCAATAGTGGAAAAGAAGCCATTAAAATCATCGAGGAACATCATGAGAAAATCATCTTGGTTCTCCTCGACATCATGATGCCTGGAAAGTCAGGTTACAAAGTTTTAGAAGAAATTAAGTCTAATGAGAATTATCAAGACATTATCGTAGTGTTATTTACCGTAAAAAGCTTTAATGAAGACGTGCAAAAAGGCAAGCGCTTGGGTGCTGATTTTTACATTACCAAGCCCTTTTCGGGAAAAGATTTATTAGATACGATCAATAGAATTTTGAAAAAATAGGATATTAAAACCGTCTCTGATTTTATATTCTATTCATGCTCCGGGGTAGTTAATTCTTGTATCATTAAATAAGTGCTCTTAATTTTTAAGATGATTAAAAGAAAAAAAGGTATATTTATTAAACAAATAATGCCACCATTCCCCAGATTAATGAGGCAAAAATTATTAAGAGACAAATTAGTTTTCTAATTACATGAAATGCGTGAGTATTGGGTATTCGTTTCTCTCGTGGAAGTAATACGGGAAATAAAGAATGATCATGAGGTTCTCTTTGATACCAATAGGCGGTTGATGACCAATCATCGGCTCTATGGTTATCATGACCATGCTCAATCGACACGATTATTTGTTTGTTAAAATAAACAGGATCCTCAACGTGATATCGATAATACGTGATTTTTCCCCACCAATTTAACCCGCCGGGTTTAATGGTGCCGTGATAAGGAGCAGTTTGTTTTTCTCGAGGACAAAAAGCTTGATTCACGTAATCCTCCGTACCCGTGCCATATAAAGTGGGAATTCCTTTTTCGATATCCTCATCAATAAAGATCATGTCATCTCCTTCCCCCGGCCAATTTATAAACCACGGCATAAACGTGCTGTTGTCTATATTCAAATTGCATCCTACATAATGTCCTTTCCCCCGAGCTTCTAAAATTTTATAATTGTATTTTAGGGGTTCCTTATTTTTCCCTCCGAATAAGTTAAAATGAATGGGTTTTAAAGGGGTAAACTTTTTTCTGGTTTCAGGATCATGAGTTTTTACGGGTGGCGGATTTTCTCGCCTCCATTGAGCGTGAAATCGTCCAATATCGGTTTCATTTGGTAAGCCTTCTTCATGAATTTCATAATCAATATAATAATATAGGCGGTATAGCTTAGGATTATCATTCTCTAAAGTAATTTTAAACCCTTTTGAGAATGGCATGGGCCACCAACAATTAAAACCGCGCCCATTCTGTGGACTCATTTGAAAGGGTAAGGAAATATAATTTTCTCGCTTGGCATGCCCCATTCCGAAGAAATCTCCTATAGGCGCTTCTACGGAGGGAGTATCTTCTGACTCATCATCCCAATAAAAGCGGAGGATCACGTTTCTTAAATAATGTTTAGCTCTACACATCATCGTGCACCAGATGTGAGTAATGATTCCAGCGCCTTTTACTTCGGCGAGTACTACTTTTTCTCCCGGTTTCACGTCAATCCAATCATGGTTTCCCCCTGTTCTATCGTAGCTCGATATTCTTCTTCTTTTCACGGAATCCGGTCTTAATCGTATTATATCCTTCATATGAGTTTTTCCAATTTCCATGATAATTAATAAGCCATGAAACTATTTAATGGTTCAGTTAAAAAAGAATCTACGTTTATAATACTCAATAGGGAAAAATCAAAGCATGGAATGTAGAAAATGATATTTTCAAAAATTGTTAGCATAATTATCAAAAGTATCTTCCAAGATTGAAGAAAACTAAAAAATTCTCGTCGGTAAGCTCACTTATTATGGATTTCTTTGACAATAAAATTAGCAAAAATTCTATTTTTAAAAAAAAAGGAGCTTGATGAGCGAGGTTCATGGAATTCTTGAAAATTTTAAAACTCATGAAATTTTTAGTAGAATGCATCATTAAAAAAAATGTATCTTACAACTCTAATAGTCATGTAATGAATGATTGAGATACATGTTTTAAAAAAATTAAAAATTCATCGAAAATTTTGAAAAATATAAAATTCAGTTTGAGGAAAAAGAATGGATAATGAAAAAGGGATTACTCGAATTATAGTTATCGGAATGGGGTATGTAGGGATCCCCATGGCTGCCTTACTAGCAGATGTTGATGGATTTTATGTTACAGGCATTCAAAGGAGATCAAAACGGTCTGGATGGAAAATAGATTGGTTAAATGCCGGGAAAAATCCTTTTGAAGGAGAAGAGCCCGGTTTAGACGAATTAATTGAACGCGTGGTAAAAAATGGCAAGTTCAAGGTTACCGATAAATATGATGACGTGGAAACAGCGGATTATATTCTGATTGATGTTCAAACGCCTGTTGATGACATGAAAATACCCCGCTATGAATCGTTAAAAGAAGTATCTGCCAAAATAGCCAAGCACATGAAAAAAGGGGTTACAATTATTATTGAATCCACGGTAGCTCCCGGTACTACAGATTACATCGTGCAGCCAATCTTGGAAAAAGGAAGCGGGTTAAAACGGGGAAAAGACTTTTATCTCGTGTTTTCATTTGAACGTGTCATGCCGGGGAAATTGATCGAATACATTACAAATTTTCCCCGCGTTATTGGAGGGGGATGTCCGGAAGCAAATGAACGTGCTAAATTCTTATATGGGAAGGTTGTCAAAAAAGAGCTTCAAATCACGGATACATTAACGGCAGAATTGACAAAATGCATTGAAAATGCATACAGGGATGTAAACATTGCCTTTGCCAATGAAATGGCTCTTTTATGCGAAGATTTCAATAGAAACATTTATGAAATCATAGAATTAATCAATTATAGGCATGATCGGATGATGCATTATCCCGGTTCGGGTGTAGGTGGGCATTGTCTGACTAAAGATCCTTGGTTATTACTTCATGGATATGAGGCCTACACGAAAAAAAAATATAAAGATAAAATTAAAATGATCTCTAATTCAAGATATTTAAATGATTACATGCCAGAACACGTGGTGGAGCTCATGGAAGATGCTTTACAAGAAAAAGGGATGTGCGTGGATAATCTTAAAATTACCTTACTTGGGGTTTCTTATAAAGCAGACACGGATGACACGCGAAATACTCCTTCGGAGAATATTGTCATGATTTTACAAAACAGATATCATTCTCATAATATTGTCTATGTTGCTCATGATCCGTACGTGAAGGAAAAAGATTACACACTCACGGAATTAACGGATGATTTTGATCATGCCGTCAAGGATGCAGACATTTTAATTTTTGCCACTAATCATAAACAATATTATGATATAGATTTAAATGATTTGAGGAAAAAAGTAAAAACGCCAATTATCATTGATGGCAGGAATATTTTTGATAGAAAAAAGGTAGAGGAGAAAGGATTTATTTACAGAAAAGTAGGCGAACGAAAATTGATTAAATGAGATTGAAATGTTTTCCATCATCAAAAAGGAACGAAATGATTTTTTTAATTTAATAAATAACAATATAATAAGATCATCAAGAATATTTAATGAATTTCCTTTAAATTGCACTTAATGTAAAGACATGAAAAATTGGTTATGAATAATTATTCGTTAAACTTAAAAATAATCTCTCTATTAGATAATTAAAGTTTAATAAAAAATTGGATATATTATGAAAATTGCAATTAGTTCTGATTCTGGAAGAGTATCTGCCCATTTTGGGAGAGCTCCGACCTTTACTTTTGTTACTATTGAAGATGGTAAAGTGGTGGAAATAAATGAATTACCTAATCCTGGGCATAGTATAGGAAATATCCCGGCCTTTATATATCAACAAGGTGCGAAATGTATTATCACGGGAGGAATGGGACCTAAAGCCGTTGACTTTTTTAATCAATATAACATTGAAGTGATTAACGGCGTACAAGGAAAGATTGAGGACGTTATAAAAAAAATCCTTGATGGAACGTTAGAAGGTGGTGAAGGGCTCTGTAAACCGGGGGCAGGAAAGGGATATGGAATAGATAAAATACATACAGAAGCGGACGATATGTTTGGTCATCAACACCATTAATCATCATCACCATTAATAATCATTAATTTTAAATTTTTTCCGAGAGAATGGCATTTGAACCGTAAAATTGAAAAATTTCTGATTTTTATTAGTATTAAATTGAAATAGTATTTTTCTAAGTTTAGAAAAAACAAGGTTCAATTTTCAGCTTATCTTTTGATCATGAGATTTGAAATAAATTCATGAAACTACTAAATCCAAAAAAATTCGATATACCATAAATCCAATGAAAAAATGGGTAATTTTTATATTTGGTTCATGATAATATTTAATAAGATTTAATGCCTTCTATTATTTAACGTTTCGTAAAAAGAGGAGAATATTTTTATCATAAAAGCGCTTTTTGCGATAATCTTGCATTAATTTTAGGAAGGCTGAAAACAAATGCTAGGAATGAAGGATCTGAAAAAGGAACTGTCTGAAATGAAGGAAGAAATGAAATCTATGAGCCGAGAAATCTCAAATCTATCAGAAAAAGTAATTACAATTAGTGAGCAAATATCGGCTTCCATAGATAAGATGAGTAATATCTTGAATGAGACCAATAAAACAATAAAGGAATCTTTAGAGCTTACATCTCAATCCATATTAAAAATGAGTGAGACATTTTCTAAATCCTTGGAAGATGCGTTAAAAAATATGCAAGAAATGAAAGTTCAAATCGATGCTCGAGATACAGTTTTACGATCTCTGGGAATTGATGGACTTATTTCAGATTTATTTAAGAAAAAAAGATAATTTTCATTTATAATCTTTTTAATTTTCACTCAAGAGGGTTAACAAAAGGGCTTTTTGTAAAAATAATCGATTTTTTGCTTGTTCAAAAACAATGGAATTTTTTGAATCCAAAACCTCACTCGTGATTTCAATTTCTCGATGAGCGGGCAAGCAATGCATTATAAAAGGATTTTTTCTGGCGTGTTGTAATAATTCTTTATTTAATTGATACGATTTAAATACTTTTAATCTCTCATCTGTTTCTGCTTCTTGTCCCATGGACACGAATGTATCGGTATAAATGAAATCCGCCTCTCTTATTGCTTCTTTAGGATCTTCATATAAAGATAAAAATTTAGATTTTTTTTGCTCTTGAACCCATTTAATTACGTCAGGGGCGGGTTTATACCTTTCAGGATTTGCCACGGAAACATGAATACCAACCATTGTACATCCAAGAATTAGAGAATTGCACACATTATTTCCATCTCCTATATATGCTAAATTTATTCCATCAAATTTCCCTACTTGTTCTTTAATGGTGAATAGATCACTTAATACTTGACATGGATGGAATTTATTGGATAATCCGTTAATTACCGGGACTCTGGAAGCTCTTTTCATGGTTTCTAATGTTTCATGTTCATGAACCCTTGCAACTAATAAATCTACATAACTCGTCAGACATTTTATCTCATCAGAAAGAGCGCCTAAATGTAAATTGGTAGTTCGCCAATCTAAATATATTGCATTTCCACCTAATTGATACATTCCATTTTGGAAGGATATTCGAGTGCGCGTGGAGGTTTTTTGAAATAATAAAGCAAGACATTTGCCTTGTAAACAATTAGAATATTTTTGAGGTTTTTCCTTGACGATGGATGCTAAATCCAATAAGGCATGGATTTGATCCTCAGTCAAATCTTGAATGGATAATATATGTTCAATTTTCTTCATTTTTTTTAGCTCAATTTTTACAGAAATCAATGTTATTGATAAATTTTCTTTTTGTTTTAGAGCACAGTAATATAATTTTTAATTAATAACATGAAATCGAAAATTTTTTCTGAGTAGAACCCTTTATTTATTTAAATAACATAATGAGCTCATATTTGAAAAATGAGCCACGATGTAAAATAATAGAGCTATAATTTATTATTATTATTATATTTTTTTAAATCCCAATAACTACTTTTTTAATTCTCTTGCTTCATTTTTTAATATATGGAAGTTCTCCCATATTAATCGCAAGATATATTCAAAAAAATAAATCTTTAGCTTTATATTATGCTTATTTTGGATTCTTATTTGTTTTCACATAACTAAGTGCATTAATTTATGCAATTCAAATTACAGAAAACATTCTTATTACTGGAGGTAATATATCTTATTCTTCTTTAATCTTACTAACTTTTTCAATAGCTCTTTTCTCTAATGACCCGACAATTTTGAGAAATTCCATTATTATTGCCGTCATTTTCAATTTTTTCTTATTTTTCTTATATTATCTCTTGTTTGCGATATTGGATTCTCCCATAATTCTTAATATTTTCAATTTTGCATCCGATATTTTTAGAAAAACCATCACCGTGAACTTGATTAGCTTGCTCGTGTTTATCATTGAAATTTTAACCATGTTTTTCTTTCTTGATAAAATGAAAACTTTTTTTTCAAGTATTTCGATTTTATACGTGCTAGACATTTTAGCATTCATGGGTATTTTATGCTTGGATGGACTATTATTTCCTCTATTCATGATTTTTCTGGAACCCAATTAAGGAACAGCCATAACGGACGGGATTTTAGGTAAAATAATTCTGGGTTTAGGGTATTCCCCTTTTCTTCTAATTTTCCTCATTTTATTTAAGGATCAAGTAAAGGTCTATTTACAAGAGCCCTTTCAAGTACGCTATATCATTCTACCCCCAAAAAGAAGTTTAATCGAAGAATTAGAGCAAGTAGAACAAGATTTAAAGAAATTAGAAATGAATTATCAAGAAGCTTATAAACGTGCAAATTTTTACAAGAATTTATTTGCCCATGACATGAGCAATATTATTTAAAATATCTCCTTATCCTTAGAATTATGTTACAAATTAAAAGAAGAGAAAAATTTTTTCTTTTCTGAGAAATTTAACCATCTATATTCTATTCTTAGGAGTCAAATTGCGAATGCTAAACAATTAATTTCCAATATCAATAAGTTGTCTTCTTTAGAAAACGAACCTATGGGATTAAAGCCCATTAATTTACACAAATACCTAAATAAAGCCATTGAATACATGCAGAAAGGTTTTCAAGAAAAAGAAATAAAAATAGAAGTAGAAACACCAGATAATGTAATTGAAGTTCAAACGAATGAATTATTATTTGATGTTTTTACGAACTTTTTTTCTAATGCGATTAAATACAATGAAAATGAATCCATAGAAATCCTAATAAAAATTTCTAATTCAGATTTAAATATGGTAAAAATAGAGATCATCGATAATGGAGTGGGAATTCCCGATGGTTTTAAGGAAAAAATATTCATGCAAGGATATAAAGAATTCAAGGGTAAAAAAGGAATGGGAATAGGGCTTTCCTTAGTAGCAAAAATAATTAATTATTACGGGGGAAAGATTTGGGTAGAAAATCGAATAGAAAGGGATCATTCTCTCGGTACTAATTTTTCAATCTTGCTTCCGAGAGCCATTCCTCACGATTAAAATTACCTTCATTAACTCTCATTAAGGGTACTTTTTTCCCATTTTCTAGCGACAAAATACAAGATTGTGAGAGAAAGAGAATAAATGAGCAAAAAAAGGGCCCAACTAAGGAATTCATTCATTCTTCCTTGAAAGAGCGCAAATATCATTCTATAAATGAAAAAAATCGTTAATAAATATAATATTCGCATGCTTTTACTAAGTTCCATGATATATATAATAATTAGAAAAATTATAAATAATTTCATGAATTATCCTTTTCAAATTAAGAATACGGATAAAGAAACATGAAAAAGGAAACTCCTCCTCCGGTTTGCTATGTTTGTAAAAAAAACTTTGAAAATTCTTTAGAAGATCTATATTATTGTATCTGTGATATCTCTGTCTGTTCTAATTGCATTTCTTCTGTTCAAGCAAATAAGACCACGTGGATATGCCCAAAATGTAAGAATGAAAATGATCTCCAGCATTCCAAATTAATCCGTGAGGTATAATATTATAAAACTTTAAAGGCACCTCGAATAAGTTTAAAATTTTCGTGTTAATCTGCCAATGATGAATATTTGTACATGAGTAAAATGATTTAATATAATTGAGGAAGTCTGAGGCAAACTGAGACAAAAAGCTATCCACGATTCTTATAAAAAAAATTAAAATAAATTTTATTATTATCATTTTTTATCCCACATTCACGTGAATAATTAAAGGTGCATGAAAGATTATTTCGAAAGTATTAGAAATTAAGAACTTAAATAAAGAGGTTTTCTTAAAAGCAATTTATAAGGAAAAAATCTGGGAACGTCTTAGTCCCGTTAAGGAAATCAAAGTCACGTTTACTGCTCCTAATGTATTTTATAGCAAGATTCGCGATGAAGTAAAAGTCGTCAATTTTCCGATAGAAATGGAAGGTGAACTCGTGATGATGGATAAGGGAGAAGAAGAAGGAAAGGGGCGATTAATTGAATTTAACGTGCGGAATAATAAAGATGTGACTGATTTAGAAGGGAATTTGCGCGTGAAATCCCTCGCAGAAAACGTGACGAAAATTGGCGTTTTTATTCATAAATTTAACCTAAGTAGTGATTTCCTCAATTCTATAGGAAAAAGCGCTTCTGAAATGATTTTAAGAACCAAATTAACGGATTTATTGCGTAATCTCGAAAAATTCTGTAAAAATAATGATATGAAAGAGCTTTTATAATGGGATTTGCACTTAATATTTATTAATAATGTTTATGTGGGTAAAATAAGAATAAAATGAACACGTGGATAATTCAAGAAGAATCAGGAATTACTTTAGTGTATCAATCTTTCAGAGAGTTCCCTGTAGATGAGGATTTGGTTTCCGGATTATTAGCAGCATTGAATCAATTCACGGTGAAAGAGTTCAAGCAAGGATTAGAAAGCATAGAAATGGCGGGCTTGAGATGGGTTTATTTAAAGGATAAGGTTTCTAGATTATTATTCATTGCGGCGGATACAAAAGATGTTTCTTCTAGTTTATTAAAGGCTCGTTTAAACGTGATAAAACAATCATTTTTACAAGAATATATCAAGGATGGTAAAGAATGGAGGCGAAAATGGAATGGAAACGTCGATATCTATAAAGAGTTCAAAAAAACCATCATGGAATATTACATGCAATGGAAACAAGCAGAGAACGTGGAAACCATAGGGGAATTTTTTGATATTTTAGGGATTTTCCAGCAACTCTTAAACCTCCTCATGAACGTCATTGAAGAGCATGCCTCCGAGGAGGAAAAATCTATCATTTATCAGAAATTAGAACGAATGTACACCAATTTTAAAGAACAAGACCATATAAAAAATGACCCTGAATTAAAAAAAATTTCATTTGATCGTTTATCTGGATTCAATATTATTGCGATTAATCCAAATAATTCTAACATGATTTTAACTGAAAAACAATTAATTATCATTTTAAATTCTGTCATACGAATCATTAAAAAAGTTCTGGATCCTAAAAAATGTATTTTGTATTTCTTGCAAGAAAAAATCTTCGATTATATCGTAAATAATTACAAAATTCTGAGAGAATTAAACTTGGCAGAGTATTTCTTGAGACTTTTTTTATTGGAATGAGTTTCTTATTCTTAGTTCTCTATCAATATCATTCACAATCCATGAATTTCTTTAGGAACAATCATCTTTAAATGAATCCGTGTATTCCTCTTAATTACACTAATTACTTAAATTCCCGTTAAATAATGGAACTACCTCTCTTAATAACCATTTTTATCTTGTTCGTTGTTATTATCATTAGCTACTCCTCGAAAGACTTGGATTTTGTAGCCATTTCTATACTATGCTGCTTTATAGCAGGTTTTATTACGGGAATCGTGAAAGGCTTGCCTTTTCAGACTTTTATTTCTTTTATTGAGTTTGAAGCCATCATTATCATTCTTAGCATGAGTATCATCACCCAAGTTGCTCAAGATTCCAATATCTTGGAATTCGTAGCAATTAAATTATTCAAGCTGTCGGGAGGAGATCAGAGAATCTTCTTTTATTTACTATGCATTATTACCACTCTTCTCGCCGCAATAATTACCGACGTCGTGGTTGTTCTCATTTTAGCACCCGTTGTCGTTCGTCTATGCCATTTTCTTAAAATTAGGGCGGGCACTTATTTATTAGGCATGACCATATGCATCAATATTGGTTCTATCATCACGCCCTTCTCAAGCGGTGAAAACATTATCATTTCCACCGCTTTTAACTTAGATACCATTTATTTTATTCAATATTATTGGCTTTTTTCTTTTGGATTGTTGTTCTTGACCATTATATTAATGGACCACTTTATTTTAAGTAAAGAACCTTCCATAGACATCCACCAGAAAAAAGTCGTCATGGAATTAATTGATACGGAAATCATCATCAAAAATAAAAAATATTTTTATTTTAATGCCGTTGCCATTGCCACGACCATCGTGCTATTTGCTATCTTACCTCTGCTATATTTAACCGCTACTATCTCTGCCCTCATTTTAGTACTCGTCAATCGAAAAATGACAAAAAAAAAATTGAGCGATGTACTCAAGGACGTGGAATGGGAAATAATTTTCTTTTTCATCTCTCTGTACGTGGTCATCGGTTGTTTATTAGAAGCCGGCTTTCGGGAAATTTTTATCACCATTCCCTTTGAAAACTTGAATAGATACCTCCTTTATTTTTTAATATTAATCATCGTTAGCTTGGTTTCTGGTTTTGTAGCAAATACTCCTACTGCATTAGTATTTATTCCTATCATCGACACGTTAATCGTGGATTTTGGATTTGCCTCCATTCCTTTATATTTCGCATTCCTTATTGGGATAAACCTTGGAGGAAATATCATTCCTCAAGGAGCAGCATGTGATGTCGTGACGCTAAAAATTGCCCAAGACTCTGGCGTGGAAAATCTCAATTATAAAAGATTATTAAAAGTAGGCGCTACTTTTGCTTTCATTCATATCGCAACGGCTTCTATTTATTTATTCCTATTGGGGTTTTTCTATGGGTAAAACACTCTATACATCTTAAATTATCAGTTTTCATCTATTAACTTTTTGAGCACCGTGATTTAATTCATAAGATTCTTGCTTGCATTTTTGAGAATTCCTCCCATAAAAATGTTAGTATCTATTTCGAATGAAACTCTTCAAGAAAAAATATATTCCTCTAAAACCGTTAAGTAAAATCTATTTGAAAAAAAAAATCAAGATTCTCGATTCACGGATAAAATCCTCGCAATTTAATCGCTTGGGCCACGTTGGATACTGCAAGAACGTATGCTGCTTTTCTTAAAGAGATGTTTCTCTCTTGAGCTACGTGATATACGTCTTCAAGAGCTTTTAAAAGTACCTTTCTCATTTCGTTATTTATTCTTTCCAAGTCCCAAAAATAAGCGTTAATATCTTGGACGAATTCAAAATATGAGACTAATACCCCTCCACTATTAGCCAAAATATCAGGTATGACGACGATTCCTCTTTCTTCCAAAATTTTATCAGCTGCCGGCGTGGTAGGTCCATTTGCTCCCTCCAAAAGTATTTTACAATCAATTTTATCGGCATTTTCCGATGTGATTTGATTTTCTGTAGTCGCAGGTATTAAAACATCGCATGTTTTCGTTAAAATCTCCTCTTTTTCAATGATTTCAACGCCTTTTTCTTGATAATCCTTGAAAGAATTCCCCTTCTTTTTCCATTTTATTAACTCCCGGATGTTCAACCCATCCGGTGAATATAAACCCGCCGTGGAATCCGATGTCCCGATAATTTTACACCCAACATTAAATAATTCCTCAGCAATTACAGAACCTACCTTTCCGAAGCCTTGAATGATATATTTTAATTCTAAAAATTTATATCCCATCTTATTTGCCATTTCACGAATTATGAAATATAACCCCATACCCGTTGCTCTATTTCGCCCCAATGAGCCTCCAATCTCAATTGGTTTACCAGTTACTACGCCAGGAGTAGTTTCGCCGCGGTGCATTGAAAATACGTCCATGATCCATGCCATCGTTTGCGAATTCGTGTTCATATCAGGAGCGGGGATATCACGAGTAGGTCCTATAAGATTTAAGATTTCCACGGTATATCTTCGGGTTAAATGCTCCAATTCTCTTGGTGAAAGCTTTTTAATATTCACCGTAATCCCCCCTTTTGCACCGCCGAGAGGTAATTTCAAGAGTGCCGTTTTCCACGTCATCCACATTGCAAGAGCTTTTAATTCTTCCATATTCACGTTTTCACTATATCTTATTCCGCCTTTTCCCGGACCTCTAACTGTAGAATGTTGCACGCGGTATCCTTGAAAGACCTTAAGAGAGCCATCATCCATTAGAATGGGAACAGATACGATGAGAATGCGTTCCATATATTTAAGTTTTTCATGAATGTTTGGATCTAAATTGATTAATTTAGCCGCATCGTCCAATTGCTGTAATGCGACTTGATAAAGACTAATTTTATGTTCCATGATAGAAGAACAATTGAACAATTGAATTTAAAAATTTCCTATTAAAAATAGAAGCAATGTGAGATATTTAAAATATTATATTTTAGGATTTTTATCAGCCCAATTTTTCCTTTAAATATTGATCAATGGCTTTCGCAGCTCTTCTTCCTGCTCCCATCGCTGAGATTACGGTTGCGGCTCCCGTGACGATGTCTCCTCCCGCAAAAATATTTTCGATGTTCGTTCGTCCTTCCTCATCCGTAATGATATATCCTTTTTTTGAAAGTTTTAATTGAGGAATGGTTTTTAACAACAATTTGTTAGCTTGCGTTCCGATAGCAATGATGACCATATCGGTTTTAATTTTGAAATTAGAGTTTTCAATAGGAATGGGGGATCGTCTTCCTGATTCATCCAGTTCACTTAATTTCATTCTAATTAATTCCATTTCTCTTACGTTTCCGTTCTCATCACCGATTAATCGTACGGGATTTGCTAAAAATAAGAATTGAATGCCTTCTTCTTTTCCATGGAGAACCTCTTCTCTGCGAGCGGGCATTTCTTTTTTGGTTCTTCGATATACGAGCGTAACTTTATCAGCTCCTAATCGTAAAGCGACACGTGCGGAATCCATTGCGACGTTCCCACCACCTATTACCGTTACATTTTTACCTTTATCAATGGGTGTATCATATTCGGGGAACTTATATGCCTTCATGAGGTTAATCCTAGTAAGAAACTCATTAGATGTCAACACGCCATTTAATTCTATTCCTTCGATATTTAATAATTGGGGCAATCCTGCTCCCACGCCTAAAAAAAAGGCTTGAAATCCCATTTCCTCCAAATCGTGTATATCTAATAGCTTTCCGATGACATGATTATATTTAATTTTTACTCCTAGCATTTCCACGATCTCTAGCTCATCTTTCACGATTTCTTTTGGAAGCCTAAATTCAGGAATTCCATAGAGAAGGACACCCCCACCCCCATGAAGTGCTTCGAAAATCGTAACTTCATAACCAAAACGAGCTAGATCTGCCGCACAAGTCAAGCTGGCAGGTCCACTTCCAATAACCGCCACTTTTATACCGTTAGGGGGCAAACATTCCGGACATGCTTTTAATTGGTTTTTTCTCTCCCAGTCGGCTACGAATCGTTCTAAGGCGCCAATAGCTATGGGTTCATGCTTGCGTCCTAAGACGCATTCTTGCTCGCATTGGATTTCTTGAGGACAGACTCTCCCGCAAATAGATGGTAAAAGATTACTCTCTTTTATAACATGGATGGCTTGTTCAAACTCTTTATCCTTAATGCATTTTATAAAAGCAGGTATATCTATGTTAACGGGACAGCCATTCACGCATGTCGGTTTCACACACTGAAGACACCTATTTGCTTCAATTAATGCCATTTCTTCAGTAAAACCTAAAGAAACCTCATCAAAATTAGTAATTCGGATCTCTGGAGCTTGCTTTTCCATTTCTTGTCGTTTTAAAGATTTTGCTCGGCTCATTTTTTTACCCTTGCAATTTTTGCTGAGTTGATTTACCCATTTGAGTGAAGTGTTTCAAGAGAAATTTTCTCTTGTTCCATGTATCTCCTTGATCTTTTTATCAAGTTATCAAAATCTACGAGATGCCCATCCACATCGGGTCCATCTATGCAAGCAAAATGGACTTGCCCCGATTTTGTTAAGAATCTACAGCATCCACACATTCCCGTTCCATCTAACATGATGGGATTCAAAGAAACCATTGTTTTTATTCTTGGAAGGCCAGCCTCTCCACGGGTAATTAGACTCACGTTTTTCATCATGATGAGAGGGCCGATTGCGATGATTAAACTTATTGGTCTTTTAGAAATTAATTCTTTCAAAGGTTTAGTTACAAAGCCTTTAATTCCTTCTGTTCCATCATCCGTACAAATAATTATTTCATCGCTGATGCGTGCCATTTTTTCTTTCCAAAATAATAACGCACGGGTGCGTGCACCCAAAATGGTGATGATTTCATTTCCTAGGGTTTTTAAAGCTCTTGCTTGAGGATAACATGGAGCAATTCCCACGCCTCCCCCTATAATGATAATGGGATGAAGATATTTTTCCACGTGAATTTCATTTCCGAGAGGGCCAATTACATCTTGAATGCGATCTCCCGGATTTAATTCCGAAAGTAATTTTGTACTTTTTCCAACTACTTGAAATACAATTGTAATGGTTCCTTTGGTTGCATTATAATTAGCTATCGTGAGGGGAAATCGCTCGCCCCTTTCATTCAATCTTAAGATAATAAAATTACCGGGACGAGCTTTTTTAGCTAATTGAGGAACATGAAGTTCCATTTCATAAATGGAGTGATCGGGGGTAAGCACTTTTTTCCTTAAGATTTCATTTAACATAGCAATCCGTGCGCCTCATGAAACGCCATAGTTTTGAAAAAAAACGTACTATAACTTTTCTTTGTTCTAATTAAATTATTTGAAACAAAAAAATCATGTGAATATACGGGAAAATTAATTTTTCATGAATGCTTATTTTTCTTGAGCACGCTTAATATTAATCTAAAAATAAAAAAATAGTTTATAATGCATGATTGTTTGATAAATTAAATTAATCACTCTTGAACTTTCAATTAGACTTGATATGGATACTATTCTTGTTTTAGATTTTGGCGGACAATATTGCCATTTAATCTCTCGGCGTATTAGAGATCTGAGCGTATATGCGGAAATTTTACCTCATGACACGGATTTAGACAAAATTGAAAAAATTTCGCCGAAGGGGATTATTTTCTCTGGTGGTCCTGACAGCGTGTATGAACCGAATAGTCCTAAAGTAAAAAAGGATGTATTTGAGTTCATTCTCAAGAAAAAAATACCTCTCTTGGGGATCTGCTACGGCCACCACCTCATCATTCAGCTTTTAGGAGGAAAAATTGAACCTCACGAAAGAAAAGAATATGGAAGGACTACTTTAAACGTGCTTCATGCGGATTCATTGTTCCAATCTTTAGATTCGGAAGAAACCGTATGGATGTCGCACGGCGATCAAATCCGGCAACTGCCTAAGGGATTTAAAATTCTCGCCACTACGGATACTTGTCCCATTGCAGCTTACGAAAATAAGGATCAATCCATTTTTGGTGTACAATTTCATCCTGAAGTGGTTCATACGTTAAAGGGACCCGTGATATTAGAAAATTTTATATCCACCATCGCCCAATGCAAGAAGGAATGGAAATTAGGAAATTGGATTGAAAATACAATTAATTGGATTAAGCAAAAAGTTGGTCCTAAAAATCGAGTGATTTTAGGTGTCAGCGGAGGAGTGGATTCTTCCGTCACGGCCATACTTCTTCATAAAGCATTGAACGATCGCCTCCATTGTATTTTCGTAAATAACGGGTTATTACGTAAAAATGAAGCCGAGGAAGTTCAAGAAAGATTTAAAAAAAAATTAGGCTTTAAAAATTTTCATTACATCGATGCAGAAGATTTTTTTCTCAATAAATTAAAAAACATCGAAGATCCGGAAGAAAAGCGGAAAATTATTGGTCATTCCTTCATTGAACTGTTCGAGCAAACCACTAAAGAATTAGAACAATTATATCCGGATATTAAATTCCTGGCACAAGGGACCATTTATCCCGATAGAGTAGAAACTGCAGCCACGAGCAAGGTCGCAGCAAAAATTAAATCTCATCATAACGTTACCCTCCCTTCAAACATGAAATTAGAACTTTTAGAACCCTTGAAAGATCTTTATAAAGACGAAGTAAGGAAAATTGGATTAAAATTAGGTTTGGATGAGGAACTCATCAATCGACATCCTTTTCCGGGTCCAGGCCTTGCGGTACGATGCCTTGGAGCCGTCGATAAACATAAATTAGATACTTTACGAGAAGCAGATCACATTTTAATAGAAGAAATTAAAAAAGCCGGACTTTATAACGAGTTATGGCAAATTTTTTGCGTGTTCATCCCCGTGAAAACCGTGGGCATCATGGGAGATTATAGAACCTATGAAAATATTTGTTCCATTCGAGCCGTCCAATCAAAAGACGCCATGACGGCTAATTTCGCTAAACTCGATTGGGAATTACTGGATAAAATAGCAACTCGTATCATTAATGAGGTAAAAGGGTTTAATAGGGTTTTATACGACATTACAAATAAACCCCCCGGGACAATCGAATACGAATAAACATGATAGAAGCATCCATTTAAATCACACCTTCCTTCTTTTTTCCTTTAATCGTCCTTTTCTTAAACATCAATAGGCCCTTAATGTGAGGAAATTCCCAAATTTCCATCAAAGAGCTTTAAATCCTAGTAAAAAAAGTAAACCAAGCTTCCTACAATGAAGGAAAAAAAATAAAAATAAAAATATAATTCTTTAGTAATTTCCTGAATAAATTTCTTTTTTCACCAATTCCATATCCAAATCTTCCATGGCTGAAATGCCTAAACTCCATTTCTTACAAACGTCAACAGCACGCTGAGATATGCACGCAATATCCTCTCTATCAATTAAATTCAATTTAAATTTCCGCGCCCCCGCTAACAACTGTTTTAAACCAATACCTAACTTGCTGGAAAAATACGTATATACGCCAATGGCAGCAGGAGGAATCTCTTTATTTGGATATTTTTTCTCCAAATAATCATATTCCAAGAACGCTTCTCTTAAAGTTAAAGATTCCGGATCCTTATTGGAAGGAAAACCAAGATTTTTTAACATGGCGGGTGAAACATTTTTATGTTTGATCATTTCTCCAGCGTATCTAGCCTTCATAGCTGCAGTAATGGGCGCTCTTGCCATTGCTATACATGATACATAAGGAGCCCCCATAGCTAATGCCTTGAAAATCTGCGTTTCATTTGCGAACCCTCCTGCTATTGCAATAGAGGGAATTCGAGCATTTGGATTCTTTCTTTTTATCATGTCAAGACATCCTACCACGAGAGCCTCCAAGTATGCCGTAGGAATTGAGCCCTCATTCATCATACTTACAGGAGACATGCCAGTTCCGCCTCCAGCACCATCAAAAGTCATACCGTCCACCTTTCCTTCTACCCCTATTCTTATGATCCATGCAGTTGCCGCGGGTCTATAGGCTCCCGTTTTTATGAAAATGTTCTTTGCTCCTTTCTCCCTCAATTGGTCTATTTCTTCCAAAACTTCTTCCGTCGAGGCTAATCCCACCCGTGAATGTCTCTCAAAATCCATGATGAGTCCAGCTTTATATTGCTCTTGGACTATATGATCACTCGGATCAGGAATGACTAAATAGCCCCGTTCTTGTAATAATTTCGCACGTTCAATTGTATCTAACCTTACTTCACCCCCTATTGCTTTCGCTCCTTGGCCAAACTTTATTTCTAATGAATTTACATCCAGCTTTGACATTACATAATCAAACACGCCTAATCGCGTGTCTTCTACGTTTTTCTGAACAATAATATCACCGTGCTTGCCATCCCAGAAAACCCTGTACGATTCTACTCTATATTTCATATCCTCTGTATCCACGACCTTAGGATAAGGTCGAGTATTTTCAAAAGTGGCGTTAGGATCCATTCCTACAACATTTTCACCAATAGTCAAGCTAACCCCCGCCAGCGCTGCTCCTTTGGCTAAACCTTCCCAATTTCTCTTAGCCACGTAAGTACTTCCCAATCCAGCAATTACAATCGGAAGCTTTTGCTCAACATTTCCCCATTTTGACGTGAGATCAACATTGGGAAAGATTACGGTATCTTCATTAACTCCATCAAGCCCTTGCGCACCTCGACATTCGAACATGATTTGGAAATCGCCATAACTAAATCCAAAATCTTTCGGAGTCCCTGCTGTAGAATTGCCAAAATGCTGCCTGAGAGGATAAAGCACTTCTCTTCCACGTAATGCGCTTTTACTAACCTCGCACCACACGGGACAATCCGCAATACAAATGGGGCATAGTCCGCTCTCGCATGAGTCTTCAACTCGAGTCATTGCCCCGATCATACTGGATCTGTGGGTAATCAAATTAAATTTTGTAATCTAAATTACCTCCAAATTTGTATCTTCTTTTAAAAATTATATTTATTATATTATTCTATTATGATTTAATTTTTAATTTTGTTTAAATTTTTTGGGTAAGTTTTGAGTATAGTTAATATAGTTAGTATAATTATTGAAGGTTTGTTTTTCAAAATTAATTAATATGTGAACATTTTTCAATTTTGATACTTTTTTTCCGATTTTTTCATTACACTCTTCACTCATAAAAAATTTCAAGAAATCCAAATCCTCTCTTTTTTTTTTCCATCATCGATTATCTTCTACCAGGAATAGTGGGAAAAGCTACCCATTAAACAGATATAACTAATTTAATGAAAAATCGAATAATTATATCTTTTTAATATATAAATTACTTGCATTACTTTCGATTAAATTTTTTCAATGATAACCTAAGTGAATGATAAAAAACCATGTACATGTCGCTTCATTCAATTATTGAATGCAAAAACGCTAAGAATTTTAATGTATTATAAAAATCCAAGAATTTAAGAAATACGCTTCTCTTACTTAATAAATATCATAACACATGAAAGGAATGATTTAATAACATGGTAGAAAAATCAGACGTGCTCATCGTGGGAGCCGGTACGGCAGGCACCTACATGAGTTGGCTATTGGCAAAAAAAGGGCATTCCGTAATCGTATTGGATAAAGATGCCCGAAATGAGGTGGGTAAACGATTAGATGTGATTCATTTTGAAACCGATCGGTTTGAAAATTCCGGAATTCCGATGCCGAAAGAGGGCATGCCTGAATATTTAGGAACATTTATCCGCTCCACTATTAATTCACCCGATTTTAAAACGAGAATAACCGTCCAGGCGTATCAAACAATCATGCGATTATCGCCGTTCCTTCAAAGAATGTATGAATTAATCGAGAAGGATGGTGTTATTTTGAAATTCAGCCATTCATTTAAAAAGCTACTATTCAAAGATAATAAAATTGTGGGATGCTTTGCTGAAACGGGAGGAAAAGAAGTGGAATTTCGGTTTAGAACCATAATTGATGCTTCTGGAACCGCGGCTGTAGTGCGAACGTCTCTGCCAGAAGATTATGGGGTGGAAACTTTCAAATTGGGCCCCCATGATGTAATGTACGTGCTTTTACAATATATTAAATGGAAAGAACCGAAAAAACCGCATCCTTCCGTGGAAAATTCTTATATCTATTATCAAGCATGGTTTGGGCCTTCTTTCACGAAAGATGGCGCAATTCTTGGTATTGGTCAAGGAGGCTCGTATGAAAATGCGAGAAAAGCAAGAGAAATATTACTCCAAAAAGCAAACTTCCCTCCTTACGAAATCATTAAAAAAGAACAAGGTATCACGCCTTATAGGCGGCCTCCGTTCTCATTAGTGAGTGATGGTTTTGTTTGCATTGGAGATGCGGCTTGCATTACGTATCCTTTCACGGGACACGGCGTCACGGCTACTTGGAACTTATGCAAAATTGTTGCAGAGGTCTTGGACAAGGCACTTAAACAAAACGGATACATTTCGAAAGACTTACTCTGGGATATTAACGTGAACTATTTCCGCGATCAAGGGGCGAAATTTGCGGGTCTCTTGACCCAATTATCAGGAATATTGAACATGTCAGAAAAAGAATGGAATTACCTTCTCGAAAAAGAGATGATATATAAGAGCGGAGGGGATGACGAGGAGGAATTACCGGAACCGAACAAGGAATATGAGCAGGAGATGTCGTTAGGGGAAATGCTTAATTTTTCGATAAAATTAGTGGCAGGTTTATTAAAAAGAAGATTATCATATAAGCACGTCAAGCAATTATTACATGCGAACTTTTTAGCGGGGAAAATAAAAAAATATTATGAAAAATATCCGGAAACTCCAACGAAATTTGATGAATGGGTTGCGGGAGCCCAGCGATTATGGAAACAAAAAAAAGTGGCAGTAAAGGAATTTCCCACCTTTAAGGTTGAATACCCCTGATTGAGATAGAAATGCCAATAAAAATTTTCTAAATTAAAGTTTTCTTATTTCTTCTAAGAATTTAGATGCTTCTATTACTTTATTTTTTATTATTTTGATGGATTCTTGACTTTGAACGCTCGTTTCCTTTTTTAATTCAATTAATTCAATCCCGCTAAGAATCGCTTGAAGTTCATTGCCTAACGAATGAGAATACTTGTCTTTTAAATCTAATTTCTGATTAGTCGAAATTTCGTGCTCTAAATGGATAAAAAAGAGCAAGAGCAAGACCATTAAATTTACCGAGAAGAAATAATAAATTATTTCTTTGGTCGTAATATTTTCATGAGAAGTGAATAAATAAGTGATGGAATTGAGAACGTGAGCGATTCCAAAAAACAATAAAACGAAGAACCAATACATGCTTCTTTTAACAGAGAGTAGTTTTCTTTTTCTACTTGTCATTAAAATTAGTAAAATATACGAATGGATCGCTACGATCATGATAAATAAAAAATTAGGAGAAAAACTTGTTATCATCATGAATAGTAGTATAATTGGTCCGCCCGATATTACTAATGCGATGAGGGACGCTTTGAATAAGTTAAATTTAATAAAATAAGATAAGAAAGCTAGCGTTAAAAATACTCCTCCCACATGGGTAAAAAAATTATTAAGAAACGAAAAGAAATTAATAATAACAAATGCATTCTCATTAGTACTCAAAAACGGAAACACTCCCCCCAGCATTAAAAAAAACCATCCCAGCATGAAAAATTTATACCGAAGCATTTTTGAATCCATGTAGAATTCCAAAGAAAATAAAATCCCTAATAGTCTAATGAAAAACATTAAAATTAAGCTGAAAAATTCGATCTCATTCATTATCCTCTTGATAAATTAAATTGATTTAAATGTATCTTCTATATTCTTAGCATTCACGATTGTTCTAACAAATGAATTCATATTAAAGAAGTTTAAAATCTAAGGAGGAAAATAATTATTCCCTCCAATTGAGGCATTAAATGAAAGGAAAAAAAGAGAAAAATAAGGAAAAAAGGGGAAAAAAAAATAAATTATGTAAGGGATTTTAAATGAAATGAATAGTTTCATGTAGAGTCTTTCTTTGCTAAAAGTTCTTCTAATTTTTTCGGTAAGAAGAAGCCAAGATAATAGAAAAGGGAAGAGATAGTAAGAACGATTCGAGCAATAGTTTGAATTATAATACTTCCAAAACTGAATGTATCCATTAACGCTCCACTTATAAAAATTAAAAGAGCTAAAAAGAAGAATCTACCTTTCCACCGAACGGTAATGTTTTGCGATCTCACGGATTCTAATGCAAAGATAAATCCAGTAATGAAGGCAGAGAGCAGGGTAAAAATGAAGATGAAATAAACGAAGAGTGTATAATTGAATTGAAATCCTCCACTATATACGCTAATCCAATCCGGATTGATGAAAAATAATGCATGATACACGGCAGAGTATCCAATACATGTTATTAGATACGCATATAATAGATTTCTCTTTTTTCCCGAATATACAATGGCATTGATGGAATAAATCCAACAGATTAATACAAAAGGAATAAATGCCGACATTAAATACCGATACACTAAGGGGTCTAATCCAGAGTTAAAAACAAACGCCAGAATGAAGGTAAGGGGCAATGGCCACCATGGGCTGCTTAAAAAGATCCACGTCAATCCCACAGTAATTAATTCCTTTCTTTTAAATGCCCTATATTTGATTAAAATCCGGAGTCCAATGATTATGGAAAATAGTACAAATAATAAAGAAAACCAAGCTCGTATTATGTCCAATTCAGTAAATTGTTCGATTCCTATTAGCATTACGCATCTCTAAATAGATAATTCTAAATTATAATAAAATTAATATCATTTAAACCTTGCCTTTTTTAAATTTAATAAAATAATTTAATCTTATTTTCTTTTCCATTTTGTTTTTGATCAAATCGAACACGCTCGAAGAATTAGGATTCCTTGTTTAAAATATCCATTTCCATGAGTTTGGCAAGATCCGTACCTTCTTTAATGACATTTAAGATTAAATGCGTATTAGTCCGAACAACTGCTTTCATGTTATTAATTCGTTTCACTAATTTATTCAGGTCTGATCTCGATTTAATTCTCACAAGAATGATGGAATCGTAAGTCCCGGTCAGATCGTACACCGCAAATACATGGGGATCATCGGCAATTTCTTGTTCTATTTTTATCATATCGCCTTCAGAGATTGTCAACTCAATTAAAGCTATAATATCATATCCCAGTTTCTCGTAATCAATGGTAATACCATAATTTTTTATAATTCCTTTCTGTTCTAAATTCTCGACGTGCTTTTTAATGGTCATTGGTGATTTTTCTAATTCTTTCGCCAATTTTCGATAAGATTTACGGCTATTTACACTAAGTTTTTTCAAGATTTCTATATCAATTTCCTCTATCTCCATGGGCTTATTCATATATTTATAGTAGGGTTATAATAATTAAATAAATGTTAATCATTTTTCAAATTTTATAATCAAATGTTTATTTAAAAATCCTTTACATTTGAAATAAAAGTGTGAAGAGATAATTTGTAAGTGATTTTGTCGTGATTTTGATCATTTATATATTTTTCGGTTATATCAATGGACAAATAGTCACTGTTTATTAAGGATAGTACATTATATGATGATAAGTAAGATGGTTTATTAAAACAATTAAGAAGAAAATAAGAAAAAAAATGATCAAATTAAAAGATCCTAAAAGAAAGGAGATTTGCGAAGAAGTGATCGAAAAGGTCAAGGAAGAGGACATAAAATTTATTTACCTTCAATTTACAGACATCCACGGAATTATAAAAAGTTTCGAGATAAATTCCAAGCGCATCGAAGATTTTTTGAAAGATGGTGAAAATTTTGATGGCTCATCCATTACAGGTTATGGAGCAATTGAAGAAAGCGATAAGATAGCTATTCCTGACCCAACTACCTTCAGTTTACTCCCATGGCGGACCAATAATAAAGTGGCTCGCTTCATCTGTGACATATATAAGCCAAATGGCGAGCGATATGAGGGCGATCCACGCTATATATTGCAAAAAGCCGTGGATAAGGCTGAACAGATGGGATATACTTACTACTGTGCCCCTGAAATGGAATTCTTCATTCTGAATCAAGATACGAAGCACGTGTATAAACCATCAGACATGCGAGGTTATTTTGACTATGATCCGTATGATATCAATGAGCAAATGAGATACTTGATAGCTCAATATTGTGATGCCATGGGAATTGAAATTGAGTCTTTGCACCATGAGGTTGCTTATAGTCAGCATGAAGTGGATTTTAGATATGATTTAGCGGTAAACGCGGCAGACAAAACTGTTACCATTAAAACCATCATAAAAACGGTTGCTGCTCAGAATAACATGGTCGCCACGTTCATGCCCAAGCCTTTCCCCGGAATAAACGGATCGGGCATGCACTGCCACCAAAGTTTATGGAAAGACGGAAAAAATGTATTTTATGATGAATCTGACCCGAATTGTATTTCATTCACGATGAAGAAATGGATCGCCGGGCAATTATTGCATGCGAAAGCCATGTGTGCGGTGTTGAATAGCTGGCCCAATTCGTATAAGCGACTAGTACCGGGTTATGAAGCACCTGTTTACGTGGCATGGGGCTTTAGAAATCGCTCTCCCTTGATCCGTGTCCCGGATTTCCACAAAAAACCTTCTGCAGCGAGGTGTGAAATTAGATGCCCAGACCCCGCCGGAAATCCTTATTTACAATTCGCAGTTCTTTTAGCTACCGGCCTCGACGGGCTGATGAGAGATGATATTAAGATCCCTAAGCCAACGGATAAGAATGTGTACAATTTCTCAACTAAAGACCTTGAAAAAGCGGGTATAGATTCACTACCGGGCAGTTTACGAGAAGCATTGAATGAATTCCGTCAATCTGATCTCATGCGAGAAGTTTTTGGAGAAGAGGCATGGAAGAATTATTATTATGCTAAATTGGAAGAATTTGATGCATACCGAATCAACGTGTCAGAATGGGAACGAGAACGATACATCTCAAGACTTTAAAGTTCCGAGAAAGATGAGGTAAATATAACACATTCTCTTAAACATGAAATTTATAATTTCTTTCAATCTAATTAGAATCGTCTATATTTCTCAATTAAGATTTATTAAATTTTTAAGAAAAAGAGGAAATAAAAATGGCTCTAAAAAAATGTAAAAAATGTAATGGAATGGGATATATTAAAATAGGATATATGTGGAATGGTATTTTTTTCAATACGGCTGAAAAAAAATGCGATGCTTGTGGGGGAAAAGGAGTTATTCAAGTAAATGAAGAAGTTGCTTTGTAAATTTTGTTAATTAGCATTTTTTTGTATTTAAAAATCCACTTGTACCGAGTCTAATTCAGCTTGAATATTCTTCTTCACGTGAGTCCTAATCTAATTCTTCTAATCCCTCTACTTTGAGGGGAGGTCGGGGCGGGGTTCTGTAATACTTAGTTTCAGAATACCCTAAGGTGAAAACTCCAAGCACTTTATCCAAAATTCCTGCTAGTTCTGTCCGTATTTTTTTATCAGAACGTAAGACTTCAAAGGCTAATCCAATCCAACACGTGCCCAATCCCAAGGTTTGCGCTGCGAGCATTCCGTATGTAATGCAAATCGTTGCGTTGGTCATGTCCGAAAGATTTTGTGAATGCACAATAATGATGTGAGGAGCTTCGTAAAAAATAATATCATCGTGGTAATCTAATCTTCGCTTTAACACGTTTTTATACAATTTCGGCACGTTGGGAGAGGATAATAGTGCATTCACGATGGCCTCAGATAATTCCTTGATTTTTTTCTCATTAGAAATGATGCGGCATTTTAAACTTCGAACGTTCGACGCAGTGGGGGCATATCGCATGGTATTTAATATTTTATCTAAGTCGTTTTTTGGAACTTTTTTCTTTTTATATTGCCTGATGGATCTTTTTGCCATGAGAAATTCGTGTAAAGTTTTATATGGAATTAACTCTTGCGGATTTTGCACTCCTTGAAAGGTAATTGGCTCATCTTTTAGATTTTTATAATTTATCGCATCATGTGGACAAATAGCAATGCAATGGCCACAGAGAATGCATGATTGCCGTTTATCATAAATTACTTGGTTTTTATCCTCATTTAAAACAAAGCATGAAGCGGGGCAATCTTTATAACATTGCAAGCATGCCGTACATTTATCTTGATTAATAGATTTAATAGGCATTATTCTTTGAGTCACCTCTTTTCATTAACTTCATAAATAATACAATAATCTCGAAATAAGATATTTTTTAAAGCGATTCATTGCTTTTGAACATTTAATAATATTCATTCTTTTTTTTGTTGACACACAATCATTCACGATATAAGCATGAGTTTAAATCAGATGAATATAAATCAAATGGACTCTTTTTACCCTTGCATGAGAATATAAGATGCAAGATAGATAAAAGAATGGTTTATTTCATGATTCCCGTTTGGATGAGTTTTATTCTCATTATTGCTATTATAATTGTTTTTTCAAAAAAAGAGTTAAGTTTAGTTTTAACCCTCGCAGCCATCATTTTAGCGGTTTTAACAGGAGTAAATTTGTTTCTCGCATTATTCAGCGTCCTTACCAATTTATCCATCTTATTATTATTGTTAGTGGTGACCTTAATTCCCATTTTAGGGGGAATCATGGATGAATCTGGGCTGATGTTAGAGTTAATTCAAAAAATGAATATTTCAAAAAGATCTGCAATGATGCTTGCTCCTGCCTTTTTTGGACTTTTACCGATTGCGGGAGGGGCCCTCATGTCAGCTCCCATCGTTGAAAAAATTGATAAAGAAACAAGACCTACAAAAAAAATTGCCATTAATGTTTGGTACCGTCATGTTTTAATTTTCATATATCCCTTATCGGTTCAATTAATCGTAGGAAGTATTTTAGCAAATATATCGCTGTATGTTATTGTTTTAGCTTTAATCCTTCCTACCTTCATCATGTTTCTCACGGGATATTTTTCATTAGTGCACTCAGTTCAATCTAAAAAAGAAGATTTAGAACGAGATATGAAAAGAGTGCTCCATAATTTAATTCCCCTCATTATAGCTCCCATTATTGATTTCATAGGTCGAACCTTTTTCCCTTTCATTTTTCCCGAATTATTTTTAATTATTGGATTAGGCTTGAGTATTTTTATTGCTCTAAAATTTGCTCAATTTAATGGCGAGAAATTGGTAAAGACGATTAAAAAAATGAAGATTTGGAGATTTCCGCTATTAATATTGGCAATTTTTCTGTTTTTAGAAATTTTTTTATTATCAGGCGTCCCTCAAGTTTTAGGAAATTTACACTTTAACTTCTTATTCTTGTTATTAATAGGGTTTGGATTAGGATTCATAACTGGGCGCGTTCAATTACCCTTATCTATATTAATTCCGATTTATTTAATTCAAAATGGACTGGCTTCCATGATTTTACTAGATTTCGTGCTACTTTATTGGTCCATTTTTCTTGGATATTTAATTACGCCCATCCATCCTTGCGTGGCTTATAGTATTAATTATTTTAAAATGGATTATAAGAGTACCGCAAGATATTTAATATTACCAACCGCCACTTGTTTGATAATCATTTTCTTGGCTCAAGGATTTCTTTCTTTATGATAACGTTATTTTTTCAATTTTAATAGATTTATTGTTGAATGTTCTGCTATACGCTGAATATTAATCCGCTAATAAAGTATAATAAAAAGATTTAATATTTCAAGGGACTAGTGTAGGATCAATACCTTTGGATTATTTTACCATGATAGATAATTCCCATTCTATATTAAAAAATTCAAAAAATCCCCCTTGGTATCTCGTTTATTCGCTACTTCAAATCGTAGCCAGCGCTTTATTGATTATCACGACAATTCTCTATTATTATTATAACCATTCCGGATTTACCAATCTTTTTTTCATGATTCTTGTCATGGGTTCTTATGTAGGAACCGTTGCTCTCCATGGATTTTATTACGGTATAACGGGATTGATTTTTCTCTATAAAAAAAGATCTATTGAACTCTTGAAACGATTCAAATTGGAAAAAAAATTCATGCACTCTACTAAAATGGCAATTTTTCATTTGTTCCTTAGTGTAGCCATCATATTAGCGTTTTTTTTCATGACCGTCTTTGATTATTACCAATCTGTTTCCTTATTCAATGCCGTGATCACTTCTTTAGCCTTGATGATGGCAAGCTATGCCATGTTATTAATTATAAGTAGCGTGAATTTTTTTCGCCAAAAAATTCAAATCATGAAAAATAAAAAGAAGGGCGCACGCCAACAATTAAAACCAAAGATTCTTCCAGGAATGATAATCTTCAGCATTCTTGCTTTATTTTCCGTCCCGGCATATTTTGGTGCATATTTCATGAACAATCCCCAATTTTCTCCTGGTTTAACTCGAAAAATTGATTTATTCGTAGGGGGTGAAGATGGTTATAAAACGTATAGAATCCCTTCGATACTCGTCATCCCAGAAGGATCAATTCTTAAGAATGGGGAACGCGTGGAACAAGATATCATTCTCGCTTTTGCTGAAGGAAGAAAATTTAGTGCTTTGGATACGGGGACGATTGATATCGTCATGAAAAGGAGTGAGGATGGAGGAAATACGTGGAGCCCCATGAAAATTTTGGTGACTTGGGGAAATGATCTTGCGAGGGTAAAATATGGAAATCAAATGTGCGTTTTCGATGAAATTAAGGGTGTAGTTTTCCTAATTTTTCTTAAAAAAGCTCCAGATTCTCCATCGGAACCATACATTATTCAAAGCGATGATGGAGGAATTTCTTGGTCCGCACCTAGATTATTAGATGTGAATCTTCCCAGTTCTGGTCATGGGATTCAATTAAAATGGGGTGCTTATCGTGGTCGCTTGATTTTCACGAGTTACAAGGGAACTTCGGGAGATTCCTCTTCCGTAATATATAGCGACGATCATGGTTTGACATGGAAAGATGGTAAGGATGTAGGAGATGGAGATGAATGTCAAGTAGTTGAAACTATTTACGGGAAGGTATACATGACAATGCGCAAAAACGCTCCTTTAGGAACGTTAAATAAGGATTATAGATTATACTCATGGTCTCGTGATGGAGGAATAACGTGGACAAAAGCTAGAGAAGAATTAGAACTCCCTACGCCCATTTGTTCTGCTTCGATTTGTAGAGTTACATCTGTAAAGGAAAACTCCAAAAACAGGGTTATTTTCGCTAATCCAGCCGATCACGTAAATAGAGCAAGAATGACGATAAGACTGAGCTATGATGAATGTCAGAGCTGGAAAATTTCAAAGTTACTCTATGAAGGGCCTTCTGGATATTCAGACCTCGCCGTAAAAAGCGATTATACCATGATTTGCTTCTTTGAGCGAGGGCGACAAGGATATTCCGATGTCATCTCCTATGTAGAATTTAATTTAGAATGGTTGACAAGCGGAACGGATACGTTATAAAAAAAAATTAAAATTCATAAACGTAAAGAAGTTTATTTACCTTTTCTTTATCTGGTTGGCGAAATAATAAGTATTTCATAGAGAGAACCATGAAAAGCAAAGCTGAGAATGATCATTTATCAGCAAAATTAGTTTTAGGCGTTTGAAAGTAAGAATATTTAAATTTTCTAAATCAATTAAAGTGCTAATCTTGTCGTTTAGTTATCAAAATTCTTTCTTTCCTTTTTTAATTGATCTTTAAGTAATTCTTGTAATCATTATAGAGAAGATACAGAGGCTCCTCATCTTCTTTAATGTCGCTGAATCTTTTCACCTCTTCATGAAATTTATTATCCATGTAATCATCATTTACCGTCGAAACTTCACCGATTAAGACTTTTCCACTCCCATTTTTAGCCCAAAATCGATGATATATATCCGGAGTTAAATAAATGGATTCTCCCGGATTTAATTCTATAATGCTTCCCGCTTCAAATGTTTTTCTAATGCCATCGATATAAACGGATACCGGCTTTTCCGACAATTGATCATTATCATCAGTTTTATAAATCTCAACTTGTAAAGTGCCGCCTCCGCGATTGATAATATCTTCCTTCTTAGAAAAATGATGGTGTAACGGAGTATTTTGATTTTCTTCAACAATTAATATTTTTTCACAGTAAGGTTTAGCATGTTTTGAAGCATCTTTGAACTTTCCATTTCTCAGAGTAAATAATATTAATCCATATTTATAAAAATCTCCCCTTCCAAAATCAGTAATATCCCATCCTAATTGATTTTCTATTATCTCTTGAATTTCCGGTCCTTTTGATTGCCATTCTTTAACCGTCCAGCAGGCAAAAGGAGGCAGGTGAAACCTCATTTCTTTAATGAACTTTACCGCCTCTCTCATTATCTGATTAATTGCAGATCTTTTCATGTAAATCCCTTGTAAATTTGTTATTAAGAAGTGATATTACTTTTATTTTTTCAATAAAATCTTGATATGAATATTTATTTTGCTTGAAAAAAAATTTCATGTATTTTTAACGTTCCTTGAATTATATATTTTACTTAAATCTTATTTTAATGCTAAAATCTGAAAATATTTTCATGAAATGAATCTCTGAATAGTTCAATTTTTGTTTTGGTTAATTAGAATAAAGTAAATCATTCCAAGGATTTCATAATTTCTTTGTAATTTTTCATGTCAGGATTGAAAATTGCGAATCTTTTAAGCGGGAAAGAGAAATTACAAATTAAGTAGGGTATTGTGGAATCAAGGACGTTTTCATGACCAACTTTATTATAATACCATTTTTCTCTCATTTTTGAAATCATGGAATCTGCGAGCCCTTCACCTGAGAGTAACCCCTCGTTTTTAGCATATTCAACAAAATCATTTACAACCTTTTTAGCCTCCTTTTCATCAGCATCTTGGTAGTCTAAAGGTGCTTTTCTGTTTGCCACCTACCGTAGATCTACAGCAAAAGCATCCATTATCAGGCCACCTTCAAGAATGTCCTCATGTGGTATTCCTATCTGGGTATGTGGTTTCATGTTTCACTCTCCTCCAGATCCTTTAAAATTTCCTTTATTTTAATTTTTAAATTAGGTATTTCTTTGTCAATTATATTCCAAACAATATCGTAATCTACGACAAAGTAGCCGTGAATTAAACGGTGTCTCAATCCAATAATTTGTGCCCATGGTATGTTTTTATACTTCTTCCTAACATTCATAGGAATCTGATTTGCTGATTCACTTATAACCTCAAGATTTCTCACAACAGATCCTTTGTTTTATCATCTTTAATGAAGTCATCGTAAGAGAGACCAGATATATATTTCTCAATTTTTTTAATGCTCTCAAGTATATCATGGATAAAAAGCCTCCAGTCCCTCTTAAACATGAATAACATCCCCCTTTATGCTTTCCCAAAGCTTTGGTTTTTGCTTTACCGCTTTAATGGTGAGCAGATCAACTTTCACCCCTAAAAGATTTTCAAGTTCATCCCATAGTTCAAAAAACTTGAGACCAATGGGTTTTTCCACATCAACAAGTACGTCTATATCACTAAGCTCATTCTGTTCCCCTCTCGCATAAGATCCGAATATTCCTAAAATAACCACTCCATACTTTTTTCTGATTTCTTCTTCATGAGCTGCGAGTGTATCTTTTATCTCTTTAAGGGCCTTCATTCAAACAACCTCTTTTGCCTGCTTATATTTTTAATCTCATCCCTTAATTTATCTTTTGTGCCTAAGAACCCATCAAGGAGCTTTTTCTCTTTGCTTACCATGGGCAGAGTTTCCGATATAATCTGGGCAACTCTGTAAAATGGCTCCTTCTTTCCGTATCTGGTTTCCACAAGAACATCTCTCATCTCCTCTTTTCTACCAATTTTCCAGAGCAGGAGAACTTTGTGGAGGACATCAACCATTTCTTCATTTTCAATATCATCCAAGGTTCTCTCTTGCGATTCAAGAACCCTTATGAATTCCTTCTCCTTTTTTATGAAATTTCTATTCCACTCTCTTTCTAAATTAACATTTGTTGACTGTGCGTGTTTTCTCGCATCGTTAAAGTGCACCTTTGCCTCTCCGCATGTCCATCGCTAGAGAAGATAAGGGCCATTATATCTAACGGACTTCTTTTTTTTCCCAAATCTTTCATTGGAACGCATATATAAATCTCTGTAGTTTTTGAACTTTTGTGACCAAGCAACTCTTGAATTTATCTCAGATCAACTCCACTTTCGAGCAGATGGGTGGCAAATGAATGCCTCAAGGAATGAACTGTAACCTCTTTCTTTATTTTAACAACAACATGCTCATCGGATCTTTCAATTCTTATCATCTTTTCACTGCCTTAATGGTTTCACAACGATTATCAGCTCTCTACCTTCAGCCCTAATTAATTTCCCAATTAAGCTTATCTCCTTCTGAAAGGTTAACCTGCGTAACAATGCTCATGGGAATGGTGGTTCTTAAAGACCTGCTTTTTGTAGTAGCTTTGTTAAGCACAGTGATTTCTCCCATTTTTACCACCTTTTTATAAATATAGGTAAAATAATTAATAAAGCTTTTGGTGTAAAAATTTACTGAAAGATTTAAATATGGAGGCTGAGCCGATGTTAGGAACACCTAAGGATGAAAGAGTAATAAGGAGTCATGCTCTATTATTGGAAAAAAATCAAAAAATTTACATCATGCCTGTATTTTTCTTATTTATCGTTCTTAAAATTCACTATTATATTCAATTCTTTTTCTGTGGAGCAAGTGGTATCATGGCCATTAATGATCCTTTAAATCCTCAATTCCCTTTTCTTAAAATGATGTATATTGGAACAATCTTAATTATACATTTAATCATTCCGATAATCTTCTCATTACGAGCGATGACGTCTTTGAAAAAAGAAACGCAATTAAGAGGAAAATTTATTTTTTTAGCTACTATCACCGGTTTTCTTGGAGTTTTACTTGAGAGCTTCATTACACTTCCCTTGGAATTATTTCTTATTACTCGAATTTTACAATTAAATTGTTCAATTTTATATTATATTGAATTTACCTTACCAAAATTTATTAAAAAATTTTCCTACAATAAAGCTCCTCTTTAACTTTTTTCATTTTTAATATAATCTTGTTAGTAGGGTATTTAAAAGAAAAATAAAAGTTCACACGAAAGAGAATATCCTTCAAGGTTTTCATTAATTTAATCATTATATCATTCATTTTTATAATTTAACATCCCCAATTCTTATAAAAAACCAAATAAAATGATGATAAAAAAGTATTTTTTTAAATGTGCCAATTGTTCCGAGACTTATTTTAAATTAAATGAGGAACTTTCAAAATGTCCTAAATGTAAGGTAGGCCCTCTCTCCATTGCCATGAATGAAGAGAAATTAAAAGAAAAATGGTCGAAAACCGAATTTTTTAAGTTAAAAATCTCATCTATGTGGACTTTTTTCGATTTTTTACCTCTCAATAACAAGAAGAATATCATTTCCTTAAAAGAAGGAAACACGCCCTTGCTGAAAGGGAAAAGATTGGCTAAAAAATTCGAATTTTCCCACTTATTTTTAAAATTAGAATTTCTCAATCCCACGGGTTCTTTTAAAGACAGGCAGATTTCGATGGGCATGAGTAAAGCCGTGGAAATGAATAAGAAATCGGTGATTACCATGAGTTCTGGAAATGTCGGTGCCGCTGTTGCGGCATACTCCGCGAGAGCTGGTTTACCAAACATCATCCTCATTCCATCCATTGCTCCTGAGGCAAAAATAATTCAAATTAAAATATACGGCGGAAATGTTATTAAAATCAAGTCAGATTCTACCAAATTCATTTCTGAAATCGTGGAAAAAGCAAAAACGGAATTTAATATGGCAAATTTAATAACAGCAAGCGTGTATAACCCATTCATTATCAATGGTGCCAAGACAATCGCTTATGAACTTGCCATCCAATTTTTCAATGAAGAAAATGCGCTTCCCGATGCCATTATAATCCCCGTAGGAGGGTCAGGATTATTAAGCGCTATTTTTGAAGGATTTAAAGAATTAAAAACAATAGGCTTCATTGATAAAATCCCCAAATTATTTGCGATTCAGCCTGAAGGTTGCGCTCCTTTTGTACAAGCGATCCAGAACAATTTATCCCCCTCTTATTTATTCGAACACCCTTGGAAAGAAATAAAAACCATTTCAACCGCTTTAGCAGATGATATTCCATTAGATTGCTATTTGGGTATCCCCGCCATTAAAAATTCAAAAGGAACGGCAATAACAGTTTCCGATCAAGAAACTTTAGCTGCCAGTCAAATGTTAAGTAGCTTAGAAGGAATTTGGGCAGAACCCTCCAGTTGCACGACCATCGCAGCACTTAAACCGCTTTTAGACATGAATTTAATTGAGCCCGATGAAAGAATTACGTGCTTAATAACAGGCAGCGGGTTCAAGGATATTCAATCCATCCAACCCTTGTTAAAAGAATCTCAAGAAGTCGCTCCCGATTTTGATTGGAAATCTACATTTAAAAATCTCTTGCCTATGAAATAACGAACTTTTTCATGATATCATTTTCATGGTACCACATATTTAAATAAATTCTTTCCTTGATCCATCATAACTCATTTCAATTTTATGAAGTCTAATGAATAAAAAAACCTAGGAGAATGAGTTCATGAGCAATATTGAAGAATTTGAAGAAAAAATTCCTTTAAGCCAAAAACTTGGGTTTGGAATTGCACAGTTCTCCGGCAATCTTCTCGGCGGAATTCCAATGATCGCTATAACGTATTACTATAATATCATATTGGGATTATCCGCACAACTAATTTCTATTGGATGGGTAATATTTTTAATTTGGAATACAATTAATGACCCTATCATTGGTTACATTGAAGATAGAATACATAGTGAGAAATATGGACGAAGAATTCCCATCATTCGATTTGGTGCTCCCTTTTTCGCTCTTGCATTTATTATTTGTTGGATCCCATTAGTAGATTTAAATAATCAAATGGCTCTCTTTTTATATTTCATATTTGTACTTTTTGCGATTGATACCATGATTACCATAATTTTAATGGTAACTTGGATTCTACCAGCCGAAATGGCTTTATCATCAAAGGGGCGAGGACAACTGATGACATATGGAGGCGTGGCAAATACCTTGTCTAGTCTCATCTCCATGACGATTCCTTTATTACTTTTCACGGGCACGGAAGAAAAAGGGATAAACATGCCCATTATTCTTTTCATGGTAATCATAGGAGTGATCTGCGGAATTTTACTTTTTATCAGCTCCTATTATATCACCGAAAATAAATTTACAGTTCTTCAAGAACCCATGCCATTCATTGAGGCAATTAAAACTACGTTCAGCAGCAAACCATTTCTCATCTATTTGATTCCCTATTTCTGCTTTTATTTTTCTCAAGAACTCTTAGGAACAGCAACCTTTTACTACATTGATTTTGTTCTCGAAGTCACGGGATTTTTAGCCCTTCTACCCATTCTGTTGTTCTTCATAATGATTATTATCTTTCTGCCGATCTGGTATAGAGCCGTAATAAAATGGGGTCTTAAAAGAGCCTTCATGATTAGTTTAATATTAATGGGAGTTGGCTTTATCTCCTTTTTAATATTAGGAGAACTTTATGCGACTGCAGTCATTGGATTAATTTTAATCGGCGGAGCATTTTCAGGCTATTATTTAATGGGCCAAATGGTTTTTGCAGATGTCGTGGATTATGATGAGATTAAAACCGGTAAGCGACGAGAAGCTACATACGCTGGAACGGAGGCGCTCGTTCAAAAACCCGCCATATCCATTGCTCCCGCAGTATTCTTATGGGTCGCTGTTGCGTTTGGATTTGATGAAACCTTAGCAATTCAGACCGCTAGTGCTCGTTTTGGAATTTTATTGGCATTTAGTGTGATTCCTGGAATAATTCTTTTGCTTGGAGGGCTTGCGGTGAAATTTTATCCGCTTGGAGGACCTGAATGGATCAAGCAAAAAGAAGAATTGAATAAAATCCACGAGGAAAAAGAAAAGAAATATCTTCAATCGTTAAAAGAGAAGGGTTTAATTTAATTAATTTTTTAATATTCTTTTTTTTTACAAATTTAATTATTTTTTTATTACTCGATAATAGAAGCTGTGAATGGGTATTTCTAATAGATAATGGAACAAAATTGTACGATATAAAAAATTTTCAAGGTTAAACTTTATTATCTGATAACGCAATCATATATTTTATAATAGGAGAAAAATCTTGAATCGGTGAAATTTGAATATAATAAAGAATTGGCTCAATCTTCTATTTTAAGGCCAACATGGATAATATCAGCATATACCATCATGGGCCAGAAAAAAGGTGTTCCTATTAAAATGCTTATAATCGGTGAAAAAACAATTTCTTTCCCTTGAATTATTCTTGATACATATCCAATTACAATATAGATTAAGCTAATCAAAATATAGCTAATTAATAAGGAAATAATTTTGTGTTCTTATACAAATCGAAAATTGAACATTTTTTTTGAAAAATTCATTTGGTTTCAATTTTATTTGGATTTAGGAAAAAAAGTAAAGAGCAATTAATTTTTTCTAATTTTAAAAACATTAAATAAGAATGACCTACTATCAATAAGGTTAAAATGCTGGCAATTCTTTACTTTTAATTTTCCTGCATGGCCCCCATTTTGGTTAGTTCTCTTAAGATATCAAATCAATGTAATCTTTCATAAACTTCCATGACACTTTTTTTATTAAATCTTTGAAATGCTTAACATTATATCTTAGATGGATCAAATTATCATTAAGAAAAAATATTTAAGGATAACCATACTTTAGATTTTAAAAGAGATTTAAAGAAGAGCCTCAAGTATTAATCTGATGCATTCTAATTGGTGATCAGAAATATTTCTCTATATTAAAGAAGAGCAAAAAAGCCAAGACAACCTAAAAGGTCATAAAAAAAAATTCTGATATTTAATTAAAAATTATAGTGTTTTCCTCTCATTATTGAATTAAAAGTAGCAAATATTTATAAAAATCCCTTAGGGGAACATTGGAACCATTCATTTTAAGGGACTGCGAAAATAAAATGGTCTAAAATTTTTAACAGCAAAATTTTAATTAATAAGAGCTCAAAATTAGAGGAAAGGGAAAAAATGAGGAAAATGGAAACCAAGATTTTAAAGGTAACCCCCTCAAATCCAGAAATTCATGTGATTAAAATTGCCGCAGAGATCATTAAAGAGGGAGGGACCGTTGCTTTTCCTACAGAGACTGTCTATGGCCTCGGAGCAAATGCCCTCGATTCCGATGCTGTAATGAAAATATTTATTGCTAAAAACAGACCGGCAGACAATCCATTAATAGTACACGTCTCCAGCAAGGAAGAAATTCATTTTTTGGTTGAAGAATTACCCGAAAAAGTAGAGCTTTTAATTGAAAATTTTTGGCCAGGCCCTCTCACGTTAATATTAAAAAAATCAAAGATCGTTCCGAATGAAACAACAGCGGGTTTGAATACTGTTGCTATTAGAATGCCTAAACATGAGGTGGCTTTAGCATTGATTGAGCAAGCAGGGGTTCCGATTGCAGCACCAAGTGCTAATTTAGCAGGAAAACCAAGTCCAACCCTTGCGGAACACGTCAAAAAAGATCTATACGGAAGGATTGATGCTATTATCGATGCAGGTCCCACCAATATTGGCGTAGAATCGACAGTAATCGACATGACAAGTGCCGTTCCCATGCTTTTAAGACCAGGAGGTATTACTCTTGAACAACTGAAAAATATCTTAGGAAAAGTAGAACTGCATCCCACAGTTCTCTCAGAAAAATCGCTTCTTGTAGAAAAAATACCCTCACCCGGCATGAAACATAGACATTATGCTCCAAATGCTAAACTAATCATCATTGAAGGGAAAAAGATGGAAAAGATAATGAATAAAGTTCAAGAAATTGCTCATGAATACATGAAAGAAGGAAAAAAAGTGGGTATTTTAGCAAATAATGAGAGCAAGTTCATGTATAATGCGGATGTAATAAAATCAGCAGGAAATAGAAACGATTTTACTGAAATAGCAAGAAACTTATTTCGCTTATTGAGAGAATTTGATGAGGAAAATGTCGATGTGGTGATTGCGGAAGGGATCTCACTTAAAGGTATCGGATTGGCTATCATGAATAGATTAAGAAAAGCGGCCAGTTATAATATCATTAACGTAGATTAGAAGCTGATTAATTAGATATTGAACTTCTTGACCGCTAACATGATGGTCAAGAACGATAAAGTAAGAGATTAATTAATGAGATCTAATGATTCCTTTTGAATTTTTAAAATTACTCATAAAAGTTTATTTTTAAATAATTATCCAGGATAATTTCTAATTTTCGTTTAATACGTTTTTAATAATTTTTGAAGTTATTTCGAAAAAAATCATAATAAATCCGCTGCGGACGTGAATCCTATATTTTTTTCATTTTCCTTCGAATCAAATCTTACCGTAGCTTTTTTATACACGCGTGGATTTAATTCAGAAATGAATTGAGATGTACCATGAATATCGTATCCTCTAAACCCTCGAATCATGGCTGGTGTGATGAGATAAAGTTTCTCTTTTGCCCTAGTGGCAGCAACATAAAAAACTCTTCGCTCTTCTTCAAATGCCTCTCCATCTCCATACACACGAGAGGAAGGAAAAAATCCCTCACACAACATGGGAATAAATACTACTCGCCACTCCAAGCCTTTAGCACGATGAATGGTCGATATGATTAAAGGCGCTTTTTCTTCCGATTGGTCCCCTAATAACCACCTTTTGGCTTCAATAGTGGAGCGATTAAGAGCTAAACTGTCCAAAAATCGTTTAACAGAATCATAATTTTGTGCATATATTGCTAGTTGTTTTAGATCATCCATTCTATCTTGCCAATTTTCGTAACGAGCTTGAATGTAAGATTCGAGAAACTTACTGATCGTTACTATCAGTTCTTCGGGTCTATCCTCAGAACTAAAATGTCTCATGTTAGCAACGTGGTTCATGAGGTTCTTAATGCCTTTTTGAGGAATTCTTTCACCTTTTAAATGTGTGGAATAAAATTCCTTGGAACAGAGTTGTTCAATGGGATTTTCGATATTCAAGAGGGCTGTAAAAATTTTTACAGCTGAAGAGGATCCAATTCCTTGAATCATAGAAAATATTCGATGCCACGACAACTCATCATGTGGATTTTCAATCAAGTGGAGGTGAGCTAATACATCTTTAACATGGGCCCTTTCAAAAAAAGCAACCCCTGCCCGCACTTCAAAAGGAATGTTCTTTGCTCTCAATTGCATTTCAATTTTAAATGTATGAAAGGCCGCTCTGCATAAAATCGCTATTTCATTTAATTCATAACCCTCAGAAAGCAATTTTAAAACTTGATTAGCGATAAATAGAGCTTGTTCATCATCATCCGCTACTTGAACATGAAAAGGCTTAATGCCGGAAGGTTTCGTGGGGCGCATGTTTTTTTTAAACTGGCGCATGTTATGGTCTATGGAATCATTTGCCAATTCTAATATCTCGGGAATGCTTCTATAATTATACGTGATGTAATAAATCTTACAATCTGCATGTTTTTTTGGGAAATTCAAAATGTTTTCGTAATTAGCCCCTCGAAAGGCATAAATACTTTGAGCATCATCTCCCACTACTATAATATTCCGCTCGGGATTAAGTGAGATTATCTTATAAATGATCTCATCTTGAATGTAATTTGTATCTTGATACTCATCTACCAATATGTATTTGATGTTTTTAGCAATTAACTGAGCCACTTTTTTTTCTGATAATAACTGATTCCAAAAAACTAACAGATCATCAAAATCTAATAATCCAGCTTCTGCTTTTTTCTTCTTGTAGATTTTATAAACTTCTTCTAGCTTCAAAATGATTTTAGGATTATCGAAATTTGAATATTTCCATAGAATGACATCCTTAATCGTTTTATTACAATTAATGGAATAAGAAAGGATGCTTTTCGCAACTTTGGAAGAGGGAAATCGTTCTTCAATTTCTGACACGTTGGCTAAATCAATGGATAATTTCATGAGGGCTACCGAATCGCTTTCATCCATGATGACATAATTTGGTTTAATTCCTATTGTTTTTGAGTAAATTCTTAGAAATCGATTTGCTAAAGCATGAAATGTACCCGCCCACATCCCTTTTGGGCGCTCTCCTAAAAGGGTTTCCACTCTTTTAATCATTTCATTAGCCGCTTTATTCGTGAACGTAACAAGCATGATTTCTGAGGGCTTGACTCCTGATAACAATAACTTAGCCACCGCATAGACAATAGTTCTTGTCTTTCCTGAACCTGCACCAGCGATGACAAGCATGGGACCTTTAAGATTATTAATGATGGTTAGTTGCTCTTCATTCAGATCGTTTTCAAAATCAATTTCATTATATTTGGCCCTGGCAATATCTTTAAATTCAAGAGAAGGTTCATGATCTACCTCGTAAAATTCGAAAACATGGATTTCCTCCTCATCTTCAGCCTTCTTTTTTATCGACATTAATACGAATTGGAAATTTGTTTATATTGAAATCGATTCTATTTTTCTTTTTATAATATTAGTCCGTGATATAAAAACTAATTTACGTATAATTCCAATAATTGGAAATGAAATTTCTTGAATTTATTTTTATAAATAATAGTGCTCATTTGAAACATGAATGATTTTTCCTTTAAAATCGTCGTTAAAACACGATGTTTTAATTCCGATAACTTCTCGCCCTTTAAGAATACCAGCAATATCATAAAAAAAGAACTTTTTTTAAATCTTAATTTATAGACGCTTTTTTACAAGAGATATCCCCCTTGATCATGAAAACGAGTAATTTTTTCTTAAAACTTTTCCGGCTAATACATTATTATAATAGATTCCTTGCTCATATATTATTTGCCCATTAATAATGACATGTTCAATTCCTTCTGGAGGTACATGAGGGTTTTTATACGAAGCTGTGCAACTGATAGTGGCCGGATCGAATATTGTTATATCAGCATGAAACCCTTCTTTTATTACCCCTCTATTTTCGATTTGCATTTGAGAAGCGGGTAATGATGTGATTTTACGTACGGCTTCTTCCAATGAAAATAATTTTTCTTCTCGAACATAGTTTCCCACGATTTTCGTAAATGCGCCGTTTATCACGGGAGAAATGGTATTAAAATCGAGTCCCACGATATCAGTGCCTATTGAACAATTTGGATCAGATATGATGGTTTTAACATAATCTTCCCCCAGAGGACTATCAAATTGACCGCTAATATAAAAAATTTTGCCATCTTCACTAAGAACCAAATCAATTAATGCATCCGCGGGGTCTTTATTAAGAATGTCAGCAATCTCAAATAATTTCTTGTGATTTAATCGATGATTTTCTTTTTTGGTGAGTCCGAAGATGAAAAGATTCTTGTTAAATCCTCTATGGGTCCACCACTTATATTCCCAAGGAGGCCATTTTGGAGTGAAGCTACTCATTTCTTTTTTGATTTGCTCTCTAATATTAGCATCTTTCAAGCGATTAAAAAATTCTTTCATTCCACCGCTAAATGCCCAAGGAGGAAATAGGTTTAGTACGGTGGTTGAAGCATTGGGAAAGGGAATGTTATCATGGCTAATTTTTACCCCTCTTTGGATTGCTTCTATTATTTCTTCTGAAATAATTTTTCGTGCTCTGCTTACCCCTCCTCCCGCATGATGGGAAATGTGTAATGGAATCTTGTTCTTTTCAGCAATTTCAATAATTTCTCTCATTCCTTGGGTAAATAAATTTCCTAAAAAACCTCTAGCATGTGGAACCAAAGGTGCTTGAAAAGGCGTTAATACCGAAGCTAATTCCATGAGCTCCTCAGTTTTCGAAAAGATTCCCGGAACATAATCTAATCCTAAGGAAAGACCAATTGAGCCAGCTCGAATCGATTCTTCCAGCATTTCCTTCATTTCATCCATTTCCCTTTTTGAGGGAGATCGATTCTCAAATCCCATGACATTTGCTCTTAACGTATTGTGTCCAGTTAGCATGGCTAAATTATGAGAGATTCCCTTCTTTTCTAAATAATTAAAAAAATCTTCCATGGTTTTCCAGTTAAACTGCAATCCTTCCTTTGGAAAGGCAAAATACCAATATTTTTCTAAATCTGGTAGCATCTCCGGATTAATAGGAGCGGGACTATATCCACAATTTCCTGAAACAATCGTAGTGACGCCTTGTCGTGTCCAATTTTCTAATAATTTGGAATGTCGAGGGGAAGCCATCAAAAAACCTAAATGAGAATGCACATCCATGAAACCAGGACTCACGACTAATCCTTCGGCTTTGATCTTCTTAGAAATGGAAAGATTTTCAAGATTTCCTATTTTTGCTATGAGATCCCCCCTTATTAATACATCTGCTTTATAAGATCTTGCACCAGTTCCATCGATTATTGTTCCTTGCTTAATTAAAATCTCATTCATTTTAATTCATTCATTTAACATGATTAATAGATAAAAATACATTGCCATCATTAAAAAGCTTATTCCAAATCAATAACATGAATAATTTCAAGTATTTTATAATGAATGAATGAGCAAAATGACTTGTTAAGTAATGCATTAGAGAGTTAAAAAAAATTTAAAAGCAAAGGTTTTAATTAAAAACCGTTTTATGTTCAAGGGAAACACGAAAGATTGAATTTTATTCGAGTGGTGAAAAGGTTAATTGTGGAAAAAGTACGGAAAATGGATTAAAAATAACAAGGAAAAATTCATATTCCTTAGTAATCAGGCATGGCAGTTTGCTGAAACGGGATTGCAGGAGTATAAAACTTCAAAATTAATAGAAAATGCTTTAAAAGAGGCGGGATTTTCTGTACAATTAGGTGTATTAGAATTATCAACAGCCATATCAGCAAGTTACGGGGAAGGAAAACCAATTATTGCAATTTTAGGAGAATATGATGCCTTACCTGGAATGAGTCAAGCCGCAGAACCTATTCGAAAACCGTTAAAAGAGGGAGCCCCTGGACACGGCTGCGGGCATAACCTTTTAGGAATCGGGGCGCTGGCTGCCGTTTTAGCAGTAAAAGAAGCAATAGACGCGGGCGAGGTAAACGGTACCATTAGATATTATGGATGTCCGGCTGAAGAATCATTTAATAGTAAGGGTTACATGATTCATCCGGGTAAATTATTTGATGATGTAGACATTACGCTCACTTGGCATCCTTTTTATCTTAACGCAGTGATGCTAACGTCTTGTTTAGCTTTAGATTCCGCTATTTTTAAGTTCAAGGGGCGAGCAGCCCATGCTGCCGCTGACCCGTATAATGGGCGCAGTGCCTTAGATGCGGTAGAATTAATGAACGTGGGTGCTAATTATTTGAGAGAACACATCATTCCCGATGCACGGCTTCATTATATCATAACCAATGGAGGAAAAGCGCCAAACGTGGTACCTGAGGAGGCAGAGGTATATTATTTTATTCGAGCTCCGCAAAGATATCAAGTCGATGAGATTTATCATCGATTGGTAAATATTGCCAAGGGTGCCACCCTGATGACCGAAACAAAGGTTGAAATTGATTATCTTGGAGGATTATATAATCCCATCCATAATGAAGTGGTTTGTAAAGTCATTCATAAAAATATGAAAATAGTGGGGGCACCTCGTTTTAATAAAGAAGAGCAAGAATTTGCTCAGAAATTAAAAAAAACCATCCCCTCTACAGCCATGGATGGAATAATGAGTTTAGTACCTGAGAAGTATAAAGAATTAGCAACTCAATTATTTAGTCAGCCCTTATTTCCCGCAATAATAGCGGATTTTGATAAAGGAAAAGTAGCGCCGGGGTCAACAGATGTAGGAGATGTCTCTTGGGTCACTCCTTTAGGGCAATTCGTGATGACATGCTATGTAATGGGAGCATTAGGACATTGTTGGCAGAATGTAGCGACGGCAGGGATGAGTATTGGCCATAAAGGCATGCTTGCTGCTTCCAAAGTATTGGCGTATACAGCTTTAGATTTCATGAGGAATCCCGAGTTAGTCAAGGAAGCTAAAAAAGAATTCAAAAAAGATTTAAAGGGGAAGGTTTACGAGAGTCCATTTCCCGAGGGCTATAAAATTCCCTTTCACAGATTAACTGATAAGAGATTTATTTCCCAAGAATAGGTAATTATTAAAAAAACTTCAAATTAGTGGTCTAACTTTTTTTAATTTATTCTAATAGAACATCTTTTTTTCTTAAACAATTCATTCTTTAATTTCCAAAATAAAAAACAGAAACCCTAATTTATTAAAAACAGGTCAAATATTATCATCATGTACAGAATCGAAGCGAAAATTTATAAAAAATAAAAAAAATTCCTTGCGAACTGAAGTTCGCTTCTAATCACTAAAATTTTTTCCTTTAATTATAAGATGGATTATATCAAGAAAAAAAAAAATAAATAAAAAAGCAATCTTATCGTTTTAAGGCACCATATCCAGCAATTGCGAAACAAGCAACCGTTGAAAAGCGTCCAATTTTTTGTCCGGTGGCTAAAAGTGTTTCACTCCCACTTAAACCAATTAATGCGATTGAAACTGTAACGTAAAATATTATCGTGAAAATAAGAAAGATATAAAAATAAATTCTTGGAAAATTTTTATTTAAAAATACAGCAACCGTGTAAGAGATGCCCACTAATAAAATAGCTGTATACCCAATATATACAAAGATCATGTGTGGGGCAATTAGAATATCTGCGGGAGTAAAAGCGATCCCTATTAAACAAACCCCTGCGATCATTCCAAATATACTTCCAAGACGGCTACTAATTTTTTGTTTTTTCTCTTCCTTGAAAAAAGATTGATAGGCTAAAAAAAATGGAATGAGCGAACTTCCCCAAATGGTCAATGTAATGGTAAATATTATCATTGAAGTGGTGTTGTGAATTCCTGAATAGGCAATAGTTCTCCCCAGATCACTCAAGCTATTTGACCAAAAAGAATATCCTGGCCGTCCAGGATTACTTTTAGTACCACCAGCATAAAACATGGTTGCGATTAGAATTAAGATAATATATTGAATTCCTCCAATAATAATGAAAAGATAGGCTTTATTTTTCCATCCTTTAAGATTCATGGTTCATGAAGGCTTATTTATTAATATATATTTTTTTTTTTCATTTATAAAAATTTTAACATTAAATCAAGCTCCATTGAAAAAAAATAGGTGGCATTTATAATTCTTGCCCTTTCACGTTCCATGGAACAATTAAAGAGAGATTGCCGTGTAATTGATCAGGATCTCTCATATTAAAATTTGAATTTTTTAAGAAAATAAGCGGTAAAATTTTTAATCCTATATTATTTGGTCATGTAGGAGCTACCAATAAATTTCTTCTAAAGTTTCATGGTACTCATTAAGAGATTTAATATCGAATTGCTTTCTGCGCATTTTTTCAATCGCACTAATGACAGCCGCTGCCAATTGTAAGTTTACGAATACTGGGATGTTATAATCTACAGATAATCTCCTGATTTTATATTCATCCTCCAAAATTGTTCTAAATTTTTCTTCTGTAGTGTTTGGATGAGGAATATTGATGACTAAATCAATCGCACCATTTTGGAGGCATTCCATGATATTGGGTTCCATTCCTGCTTCATGAATTTTATATAGCTTCACAGCATAAATACCGTTTATTTTTAATACTTGAGCAGTGTCTTCCGTTGCGAATATCTTAAATCCAAGAGCCTTTAACATTTTTGCTAAAGGAATGATTTGTTGCTTTAGTGTTTCTCCTCCTACAGAAATGAATACATTACCTCCATGGATGGGGATTTTCATTTCAGCGGCTTCGAGAGCTTTTAGGAGTGCTTCTGAAAATGTATCTCCAAGACACGCAACTTCTCCCGTACTTGCCATTTCCACACCCAAAACGGGATCAGCCTTGTCTAATCGCATGAAGGAAAATATGGGGGCTTTAACAGAGACATATTCTCCATAAGGCATGTGTAATAAGCGTTCAGGTATTTTTTTCCCGAGAAATACTTCGGCCGCAAGTCTCATTAGATTTATTCCTCTAGTTTTCGATACATAAGGCATGCTTCGACTAGAGCGAAGATTACATTCAATAACATATACCATTTCATCTTTTACTAAATATTGAATGTTAAAGGGGCCATGGATTTGCAAAGCTTTAGCAATTCTTTGAGTATAATCTTCAATGGTTTCGATAACATTCTTTGAAATGGTATAATGACCAATGGTCATGGTTGCATCCCCAGAATGAATGCCCGCATTTTCTATATGTTCAACTATGGCTCCAATAAACACGTTTTGTCCATCACAGATTCCATCACATTCTACTTCACGTGCGTTAGTAAAAAATTTTGTAATAACTACGGGATATTCTCTTGAGACGGCTGCTGCGAGTTCCAAGGTATCTTTTAAAGTATTTTCATCGTAAGATACTCTCATTGCAGCCCCACTTAATACATAAGAAGGGCGAACGAGAACGGGAAAGCCTACTTTCTTGGCAAATTTAATTGCCTCTTCTTTATCAATTAAAACATTCCACTCAGGTTGTTTAATTCCTAATTGGTCTAACAATTTACTAAATTTTGAGCGATCTTCTGCCATATCGATTCGACTTCCATGCGTTCCTAATATGTTTAAGTTTGTTTTCCTGAAGACTTCAGAATATTTTGAGAATTTAGATGCTAAATTATTAGCGATTTGCCCTCCGACACTCACTATGATTCCATATGCCTTTTCATATTCGCAAATATCAATAACTCGTTCACCGGAGAGCTCTTCAAAGTACAACTTATCTGAAATATCATAATCAGTAGATACGGTTTCCGGATTGTAATTAATCATTATCGCTTGATTAATTCCTAATTTTTTCAACCCCCATAAACAATTTACTGAGCCCCAATCGAATTCGACACTGGCCCCAATTCTATATGTTCCACTTCCGAGCACGATTACCTTGCGCAAATCATTTTGTTGTCGTTCTTTTTCAAAATCAATGTCATGTTCCGCGGCACTATAGGTTAAATAAAGATAATTAGTCCGTGCGGGCCATTCTGCCGCAAGAGTGTCGATTTGCTTGACGAATGGCTGGATTTTCAAGTTTTTTCTTAAATTTCTAATTTTAATCGTATCGACATTTAAAATTTTAGCAATTTGTCCATCAGAAAATCCAAAGCGCTTGGCCCGTGTAAACCAATATTTTAATTCCTCACGAGGAGTTTTTAAAATATTTAATTTTTTTAACTGTAGTTCTATATCGATGATATTTTTTAATTTATATAAGAACCATTTATCTATTCGGGTCAAGCGATAAATTTCATCTATTGAAAGTCCCCGTTTAATAGCTTCTGCAATTCTAAATAATCTCAGATCAGTAGGATTTTTCAACACGAACTTTAATTCATCGATATCTTCAATGGGCTTTAGATCATTCGCAACAAATCCTTTCATTCCAATATCTAGCATTCTAATGGCTTTTTGGACAGCTTCTTCAAAAGTTCTACCTATGGCCATTACTTCTCCAACAGATTTCATTTGGCTTCCAATCATTCTATCTACCCTCTTGAATTTTGTGAGGTCCCACCGGGGGATTTTTAATACCACATAATCTAAAGCAGGCTCAAAACATGCGGTTGTAATGCCCGTGATTTTATTCTTTAATTCTGGCAAGGTATACCCAATGGCTAATTTAGCGGCAATATATGCCAGAGGATAGCCTGTTGCTTTAGAGGCTAATGCTGAAGAGCGAGAAAGGCGTGCATTTACTTCGATGACTCGAAATTCTTTTGAATTAGGATCTAGTCCATATTGAATATTGCATTCTCCAATAATTCCAAGACTTCTAATAATTCTTATAGAAGCCGAGCGGAGCATGTGATATTCTTCATTCGTGAGGGTTTGACTCGGAGCAATAACAATGCTTTCACCAGTATGAATCCCTACGGGATCGAAATTTTCCATGTTACAATTTATAAAACAATTATCTGCAGCATCTCTTACCACTTCATATTCAATCTCCTTCCAACCCCAAATTGATTCTTCAATTAAAATCTGATTAATTCTTGATTGCGCAAGTCCTCTTTTAGCCACCTTTTCAAACTCTTTCATGTTATTAACAATTCCAGATCCCCTGCCTCCTAAAGTATATGCTACTCGAATCATTAACGGAAATCCAAAACTTTTTGCTACTTTAATCGCTTCACTATAAGAATTAACAGCTTTACTCCTGCAAACTTTCGCATTAGCTCGCATCATGGCTTTAACGAATAGATCACGATCTTCAGTAGCCTCAATTGCTTCAATAGGTGTCCCCATAACTCTTACACCATGTTTTTCTAAAATGCCTTGTTCTTTAAGCTCAACTCCCACGTTTAAAGCGGTTTGTCCGCCAAATGACAATAAAATTCCATCCGGTCTTTCTTTTTTTATAACTTCCTCGACATAGTTTACATTTAAGGGCAGAAGATATACCTTATCAGATAATTGAGGATCTGTTTGAATCGTGGCAATATTGGGATTAATTAATATGACTTCAATTCCTTCTTCTTTTAATGCCTTGAGAACTTGACTTCCCGAATAATCAAATTCGCCGGCTTGCCCAATCTTTATTCCTCCTGAGCCCAAAACCAATGCTTTCTTAATTGTTTTATCTAATGGCATGTTAAATGACCTTTTATTAAAAGTGTTAAAAGATTTTTCGTTTTTTTCATTAGTAACCCTTAAAAATTTAAATAATTCCTCCACTTTCAACCTTCAAGAAGTATAAGAAAAGAAATCTATTATTTTTTTTCACTTTATATTATTAATGGTTTGAGTATCCCTTGTCCAATTAATAATCGAATGGTAATCTTTTAAAACAAACCTTTCATCCTTAAATGTAACACAATATAGGAGTGAAATCGGGATGTTTTTAAATCGCGAAGAAGAAGCTATTTTTTCCGGAAACAAAGGGGAAATGCTCGCAAAATTGATGAAATTAATCGTAAAATTAGGAGAATCGTTCGGAGCAGAGAAATTAATAGATATCACGTCAGCCCATACCGTATTAAACTTTGGATTAAATTTTGTTAATGCGGCTGCCCAAGTAATACATGAAATTCGGGAAGCAAATTTAAAAGTGAAAGTTAGAACCACAGCAGATCCCATCATTGACATGGATTATAAAGACGAACTTAGCATGGTCTATCCCATGTTTACTCTGCATGATCAATTGATTGATGACTTACTTCATGTTGGAATTCATGGGTTTACTTGCACGCCATATTTTCTTGATAATAGGCCTAATTTTGGCGAACATTGCGCATGGTCTGAATCCTCTGCCGTCATCTATTTAAATTCCGTAATAGGAGCGCGATCAAATAGAGAAGGAGGGTTAGTAGACATTGCGTGTGGGATTCTTGGCAAGACATCTTATCATGGGCTTCACCTGACTGAAAACCGCAAAGGAGATTTGCTTTTTCGGCTTTCTGATGATGTTGATAAACACGATTTATTTAATTTAACCTCCATGGGATTAATCATTGGTGAAATTGCAGGAAATAAAATTCCGGTAATAGAAGGCTTAGAACACGCTTCCAATGATGAGATTAAAAATTTAGGCGCTGCTTCTGCGTCCACCGGTGCCGTTGCTTTGATACACGTGATCGGAAAAACTCCAGAGGCAAAAAACGTAGAAGTAGCATTTCAAAATGATAAACCGGAGGACGTAATTGAAATTACCATGGATGATATAAATGAAGTGAGGGAAAAATATAGTACAGAATGGTCTTTGCCACCCAAAAACCTTTCAATCGGCTGCCCCCATTTGAGTAGGGACGAGGTTCTTATTGTTCTTGAAAAGCTGAAAGGTAAAAAAATTGCGCCCGGAATAAATTTTTGGATTTGTACAAATAAGGAAATAAAAGATGAGATCGTTAATTCAGAATATAATGAAATCTTAAAAGATTCGGGCGCCCACCTTACCCATTTTTGTCCTTTATTAACAGCCTTGCCTCGTCCTTTAATTACTAATTCAGCTAAAACTTGTTTTTATAGTAATGCCACGTATAAAAATATTGATGAATGTATTCAAATTGCAGAGAGGGGTACGAATAATGACTAAAATCTTAAAAGGAAGAGGATTGAGTGAAGGTATTGTAGAGGGAGAAGCAGTGGTCACTTCTCAACCGTTTAGCATTTCCGCCGCCTTTACTTTCCCCTTAATACAGTTTAGTAAAAAGCTGAAAGTAGCCGATAGAACTCATGAACTTTATAAGAAAAATGTTTCAAATAAGGTTTTAATTTTTCCCTATCCCATTGGCACGACAACTTTAGGTTTTGTATTACTTGAAACAATTCATCGAGGAATTGCCCCTAAAGCTATTGTTTGCGAGAGAGGCGAACCTCTCATGAGTTCTGGCGCAGTAATTTCAGATATCTTTTTTGGACTTAAATTTCCCATCGTAGATCAAATAGATTTTGAGAAATTAAAACAAATTCCAAATGGAACTTTAGTACATGTCAATGGAAATGAGGGGTATATCGAAATCATTGAATAATCAAGGGATTTTAAGCCCGTTATTTTTTTATTAATTTTATTATAAAAAATTTCACGTATAATCATTTAGTTCATTTCGAAGGAAACATTTTTTGATAAGGAACTAATTTCCGAATATCTGGTATTTTGATTTTCAGAGATCTACTTGAAAATTTTCAGATTCTTCTAATTTAAAAAATAATTTAATAAAGATTTTGAGAATGTTGTATACAATCGATAATAATATAAATAAGTAGATGTATATATATTAATAATGAGATGGATATTGGATGCTTGTACTTTAATTTATTTGGCGAAAGCAAGAATATTTAGGAAATTTATTGAGTTGACTCAATTTCCCGTTGTAATTGATTCAACCGTTTATGAGGAAGTAGTTATAAGAGGTAAACATGAAGAACATAAAGATGCTTTTGAAATAGAGAAATTATTAAAAGAATTCATGATTCCGGTAATATCTGTCGATGTTTCAAAAGAGATTTATTTATTTAGAGATGCTGGTGAGACGAGCTGTTATATTTTAGCTAAGGATCATGGAATTTGTATAACTTCTGACGAGAGGGCTTATAAAAAATTCATTAATTTTGAACTGAACACAATACGATTAGATACTTTTTTCTTTCATGCATATCAGAAACGAATTTTGAAGAAAAATGAATTCATGAATATTTTAGAGCAATTAGAAACTGTAAATGCTACAAAACCAAAATCCATCTTATTTTTTTTAGAAAAATTAAATCAATAACAAGGTGAATAGTAAGATGACTAATGTAATATCAACCCGTCTAGACGAAAAAGAAATTGAAGAATTAAATAAAATATGTGAGAAAGAAAAAGTTGATCGATCTACACTAATTCGAAAATTCCTTCTTATTCAAATGAAGGAATATCGAATGAAAAATGCGGCAGAAAAATATAGAAAAGGTATAATTAGTTTAGCTGAAGCTGCAACCATGGCTAAAGTATCACTCTACGAGATGATGGAATATCTAGATCGTGAGAGAATTCAATCTCCATCCTTGACAAAAGAAGAAATGGAGTTAGAATTGAAAAAATCAGAGAAGTTATTTGAAAAATTAGAAACTCGGAAAAATAAAATTTAAAAAACAAAAGAAGATACAAATATTTCTATTAAATCAATTGATTCCAACCGCAACTAATTTTTCTCTCGGAATTCTTAATTTGAAGAAATATTTAAATCTGACAATCAATGTTTTAATTTTAATCGCGGGACGAATTTAATTTATTTTTAGCGATATTTTTTTAACATAGATTAATAAATTTAAAATCGTTCTCAGAAATTTTCTATTTTTTGATAAAAAATTGATAGGTTATAATTTCATTAATTCCATGAATTTATCAAACAAGTAGAGAGAATCTAAAGGGCCTGGAGACGCTTCGGGATGAAATTGAACGGCAAGAATGGGTTTTTCCTCGTGGATTATCCCTTCGTTGGAATTATCATCAATATTTTTTAAAAATTCAATAAAGCCTCCTTTTTCAAAATCTCGCACGCAGAAGCCGTGATTTTGAGAGGTAATATAGCACTGTTTTGTTTGAAGATTAATTACGGTTTTATTACCTCCCCGGTGTCCATATTTTAATTTATAAGAAGTTCCTCCGGCAGCTAATCCAATTATTTGATTTCCTAAACAGATTCCGAACATGGGGATATTATTATCCATTAACTTTCTGCAGGTGTCTATTGTAGCAGTATAGATTTTTGGATCACCTGGGCCATTAGAAATTAACACGCCATTAGGATTGAACGCCATTATTTGCTCATGTGAATAATCATACGGGACTAAAATGACCTCTAATCCCCTTTTTAATAAATTACGGAGGATGTTTAATTTCACGCCCAGATCTATTACAACAACCTTTCCCATGGGATTAGTAGGGGTGAATGTTTTAACTTCTGGCGTGCAAACTTCCCTTGCTAACTCTCTTAAATTAGGATCTTTAGCCTTACTAACAATCTCTTTAAGATGGTTTAAATCGGGTGTTTCTCCTTCATCCATGACCGATAATAGTCCGACTTGCACCCCTTCTTCTCGTAAAATTTTTGTAATCGCTCTCGTATCAATCCATTCAATGCCGGGCACGTCTTGTTCTTGTAAAAACTCATCCAATGTTTTCACGCTTTCATAATGACTGGGAATCTTACAACATTCATTCACTACAAATCCGCTTACCTTAATCGAATCTGATTCAAAATATTTGGTAATACCATGCTCATCCTTTTCCCACGGTGGGACTCCATAATTTCCTACTAAAGGATGAGTCATGACAACAATTTGCCCCCAGTAAGAAGGATCGGTAAGTGTCTCGTTGTAGCCCGCTCCAGTAATAGTTGTAAAAACAAGTTCTCCTGTCACGGTTTTAGTAGCTCCAAATCCAATGCCCTCAAAATAACGCCCGTCTTTTAACATTAATATTGCGGGACGCTCGTCCTTGTACAACATCGATGTTTTTTTTCTATTGTTTATATATTAAATTTACCGCATCTATTATTTTTTTCCATGCCTTTTATTAAATCCTTAATCATCTTTAAGTAAATCTTAAGAAAAAGCATTAGATAATATCCGATGCCTTATTTAAAATTTGTTTAAAAATTTAAACCCTCGGTCTATTTTCTTTCATGGATGATAGCGATTAACATGTAGGAATCTTGCTTTTTTGCTTAATATTAACGTAAATTGAAAAATAATATAGTAAAACTCTTGGTTTAAGAAGGTTGCCTCTTTTGTTTATATTGAATGCAAGCCTTGATAAAAGCAGAATAAATAGGACTTGCACGAAAGGGACGGGACTTGAATTCCGGATGAAACTGCGTTCCAACCATGAAATCATGGAGTTTTCTATCCAATTCTATGCTGTTTATGATTTTTTTTTCCTCATCCCAGCTTGAGACGATAAGACCTTTTTCTTTCGAATGACCTTGAGGTATGAGGTGATAACGATGTCGAAATCGCTCTATTATCTCTTTCTTTTTATAAGCTTCATGGAGTATGGTATTTTCTTCGATAATAACTCTTAAACCTCCTAATCTCATGGTCCCTCCCTTTTCATTCACGTTTTTCTGGCTTTCTAATAAATCAACAACAGGATAGGGCGTGTTGGGGTTAATTTCAGTGGAATTAGCACCTTTTAAACCTAAATATTTTCTACAAAAGGCTACATAAAATAACTGGGCACCAAAACATATCCCCAAAAAGGGTATCTTTTTTTCCATGGCAATTTCAGCGCTCTTGATCATTCCTTCAACGGCTCTCCTGCCAAATCCCGGAGTAAGAACTATTCCATCGCAATCTTTTACCTCTTCCTCAATATTGGTATTATCATCAATATTTATCATTTTTAAATCAGTTGTGAATCCTTGATGAATGCTGGCATGCTCTAAGGCTTCATTGATCGAAATATATGAATCCGTAATGTTAAAATATTTTCCTGGCATCGCAATCCTAATTTTGTTCTTGGCATTTTTAAATTTATCAACCGTTTTTTTCCATTCTGAAAAATTAGTAACCTCATTAAACGAAACTAATTTTGCTTTTAAGTCCAATATTTCACACAAATAATCTCCAATCGATTGTTCTTCAAATAATAAGGGTAGTTCATAGACGCAATCCAAATCGGGATTGGAAATGACTGCCTTCAATGGAACGTTCGTGAATAAAGATAATTTTTTCCGTATATCCTCTTCTAAGGGTTTTTCGCTCCGTCCAATCAAAATATCGGGTTGCAAACCAGCACTCTGAAGCATTTTTACCGAATGTTGCGTCGGTTTGGATTTTTGCTGACCAATCACCGTGGAATAGGGAACAAGCGTGACATGTACAAAAGCCGTGTTGTTTTTTGGAAGTTCTAATTTTAATTGTCTAAAAGCTTCAAGGAAAATCCCGGATTCCAAGTCGCCTACCGTTCCCCCGCATTCCACCAATAAAACTTCAAGTCCTTCTTTTTCTGCTATGCTTAATAAGCGCTCCTTTATCATATTCGTGCAATGTGGAATTATTTGGACTGTTTTTCCAAGAAATTTTCCCTTTCTCTCTCTGAGAATGGTTGCAAGGTATATTTGGCCTGAAGTAATGTTATGGGAAGGGTGAATATCAATACCAAGAAATCTTTCGTGTTTACCTCATCATGCGAATTGCATTACGGAATGTACCGAAATCTTGGTCAATTTCCGATATTCGATAAACCTTTTCATCTGATTCGGGAACTGGTTTAAAATCCCATACATCTTCCGTGATAAAACATTCACCATGTTCTATTGGATTAAGCGTGCCGGGGTCCACGTTAAGATAAGGGTCAATTTTAACGATTGAAACGTTAAAACCACGGAATTGAAGGATCTTTCCCAGACTGGCCGTAGCAACTCCTTTACCTATACCACTCATTACACCACCCGTCACGAACACGAATTTACACTGACTCGGCATTTTTACCTACCATTTTTCTTTTTTTTCAGATTAAATATTAAAATTAAAATATATAAATATCTACCACTTCTATTAATAATTTCGAGAATATTGTAAAAGTCTTAAATATTTCATGGGCCTCAATAAATACTAAATTCCATCAAATTCCGCTCTCCCTCGTTTTTTCATTGAATGAGAATAAATCATGAGATTTACGCTAGTTTTCTCACTAAAATAATCTTTATTGAGTACAATCAAAAAATTTTAAAAACAATTAAAAGATCTGTAGCTTAAGTGAAAAGGAGGAGCTGTGAAAACAAACTATAATTAATCCTCATCAGAAATGATATATTTGCTCACATCTTCTTGATAACTATACATGTGAAATTTCTTGGGACTGAGAAGATAATTGGGATCCACGGTCTTTTTAATATCCTTGAAAAATTGATAAAACTCCGGCGTATAGGCATTAGCCTCCACGATCGATTGGGAAATCGCTTCTCCAAGCCAATAATGAACACCTCCATATTTCACTTGATGTCTTAGTTTTTCATGCCATAAATTCATTGAACGTTCTCTATGTTCATCTACGTTGTCAGCGTTGAAACCCCCAACTACTACGCAATTACCATTAGGAACGAGAAAAATCACGGTAGCAAAAAGAGAAATGGATTGAGGTGGAAATTCATTGATATGTTTTTTGTCAAACTCTCTACTTGATTTTTCTACTTCGGGGAGTGCGGAAATGGGGATTTTATGGCATGTCGTACATGAAATTTTTGGTGGCATTACCGAGATGTATTTATTAAAATAATTGAAAGCATATTTCAAGTTAAATTTCCAATCCTTAGATGATTCCGCATCTAAATCAATTTCTTGCCATTCAAAAGGGCGCGTGTCATTTTTCATGATGTCTTCTACTAATTCTTGATATCGTTCAAGAATTTTTTCATCAAGCGCTTCTAAAAGGATGGAAAATACGGGGCCTCTCAATTTAGCCCGTTTTTTAGGTTTATTTATAGCGAACGTACCAAGTAATTGAACTACCCGTAAGGGTACTACAAAAACATCATGTAATCCCTCATTTACTTTTTTCCTTAATAGATGCATTAATTTATAAACGGTCTCATAATTATCTTCATGAAGGATATATAGCATCTGTTTCTTATAAGGCGTGTCCGGAAATAATCGTAAAAAAGCTTTTGTTTTGATTCCCAGCGTGCCCACATCCCCCATGAACAAACTGGTAAAATCCGGTGCCACGCCATACCTGCAAAAGGGTTTTGCGTATTTATTTGCTGCTGCGCCCGTTCGCATGATCGTGCCTTTGGGATCGGGTAATACAACTTCCACCCCCAAGCAGATATCTGGCACCAGACCATATTTAGTAGAGCCAAAACCTGCCGTGCTGTTCGATAATCCACCGCCGATCGTGGCAGAGAAGCCGGAGCCTGGACCAAGAACTCCCGTGGTTAGCTCTTTTTTCTGTAATTCCGCTAAGAGAGCACCCCATGTAATTCCGCATTCCACCTCGCAATAATAATCCGTCTCGTTTATGTCAATAACATGGTTCATTCTCGTTAAATCAATTAAAATTCCCCCATCGCTTACCGAACCTCCGACCAGATCCGCGCCTCCGCCTCGAGGGACCATGGGAATCTTGTATTTATTAGCAATTTTGACAATTTCAGAGACTTCTTCAGTTGATTCAGGTCGCACGATCATGTCTGCCCATCTGTCTGGAAAAGCGGGATCTACATTTCTTGAATAGGCTGCTTTCATAAAATCTTTATCGGTTATGAAATCATCTCCCACGATATTTTTTATTTCATTAAAAGCGGTTTTTATTTTTGACATTAATAATTTCCCGTTTTTCTCGATTAATTATAAAAATATTATTTTTTCTAATATTAATTGTTTATTCATCTCTGAGGTAAAAAAATGGAGAAAAGCCCACATGAATTAAAGAACATTCCTGTTGGTTTCGAGTGAATAAATTCCGAGGGACAAAAAAACAAAAATAATATAAAATAATAATAATAATGAGAATGATCAGAATTTTTATATGAACATCATCCTTCCAATTATATTAAAAATTTGAGAGAACCCATAATGAGACCCCCTATTTGCGCCGTGTGTGGAGAAAGATTTGATCCTGCCGGAAAAGGAGGATTAGTATATTTTGTCATGCGAAAATCGGATGAAGAATGGAGGAAACGAATGAAAAAAATACATAGCGTTGGACATCCACCATGGGCAGAATGGTTTTGCGCTAAGCACTATCCCATAGCAGTAAAATATAATACTCTGACCATTGATGAGGCATGGAAAAGAATGCGAGAAGATTTAAAAATAACTTAATATTCCGTGGAATTAGAACTTCTTAAAAGAAGAGAACCATCCCGTTGGAGGGAGGAAAGGTATTTATTTTTATCCGATCCTTTCCACTTGCGTATTGAAGCATTAAGGTGTTTAGCGTTAAGAAGTTCCTGAATTCTTGGGAACAAAATTCTTGGCATTTTCTTTTGAAAAAAAGCTAAGGAAACATTTATATAGATTCTCATGCAAATACTATTCATTCAATAATCAAAATAAAGGAAATACCATGAGTTTTGTAAAAACACCGGAAGAGATAGAACAAAAATTTAGGATGGAATCCGGCGATTTTTATGATGCTGAGATGTTAGTAATTTATTGGGAAACAAAAGAAGATATAATTAAACGCTTACTTCCACCTCCTTTAAAACCTGCCAAGCATCCCGTAGCAAGTGCCTTTGTGGCGAATTATCCCCGGACAAATTTTGGCGTGAGCTATAAAGAAGCAGCTCTATTCATTCATGCGGAGCATGAAGGCATTGTAGGAATGTATTGTCTTAGCATGCCCGTTGATAATGATATTGCGCTGATTTTAGGAAGAGAAACATTCGGGTATCCAAAAAAACTTGCAACCATGCACTTGAAAAAGGAAGGAGATAACGTGGAAGGATGGTTTGAGCGTCATGGTATACGAGTTTTTGAAGGCCGTGCAAGATTAACCAATAAACCGAATACAACAGATGCCTTGAAAATATTGATGGAACTAGGATTAAATCCCTCCAAACCAAGCTCAACGGTTTACAATTTTAAATTTTTCGCTGCTCCTGATTTAATTAATTTGGATTATAACCCCCGCCTAATGCGGGAGGAGATCACGATGAAGCCGAGCATGATGAAAATTGGAGAAGGAACCGTCAAACTCAATTTTTCGGAAAAAGATCCGTGGAGCGAAGTCGAAGTGGTAAGAGAATTGGGTGCTTTATATTTAGTGAGTGATAATTCGATGCGCCCGGGAACAATTGTAGCAGAAATTGACCAAGAAACTTTCAGACCGTATGCCTACATAAAGATCGATCCCTTTATGTGAGAAATGTGTTGAAAAAACAATTAAAAACAACTTGCAGAATTTTTTCTCCATGAACAAGGCGCAGAAATGATTTATAACTTATTATTGGAATAAAGATAAAAATAAAAAACTTAATCGTGTAATTATTAGATAATTAAATCATGTTGGTATTGAAATAAGAGTAGTAGAAAAATGAATATTGAAGATTTTCAAGACATAATATATGAAAAAGAGGAGAATGGAATTTGTACCATCACTATCAACCAACCAAAGCGAAGAAATGCCATGTCGTTTCTGACTTTCCTTGAAATTCGCACGGCGTTAGAAGACATGGAACAAGATAAGAACGCAAAAGTGTTAATCATCACGGGCTCTGAAGAGGGTAAAGCCTTTAGCTCGGGAGGTTATTTTAACATGAATTTATTAACGAGATTACCGAAAGATATTCTCGATGAGATCGATTTAGAGGACATCGCCCAAAAGAAGTTATGCATGGCTTTTTGGCAGTTTAGCAAGCCCGTCATAGCCGCCATAAACGGATTAGCTGTCGGAGCCGGAATAACCATGCCATTGGCAGGTGCAGATTTGATTTACATGGCAGATGATGCTTGGTTGGGGTTTTATTTCGTGAAAAGAGCCGTTATTCCGGAATTTTCTCTGTCTTTCATCCTCCCATTTTACGTGGGATTCCAAAAAGCTAAGGAAATCATCTATTTTGGAGATAAAATCTCGGCACAAGAGGCAGAACGCTTGGGACTCGTTAATAAAGTAGTACCTCACGATGAATTACTTTCGTACGTGCGAGACCAGGCGCTTCGATTGATGCCCCCAAAAGCCCCTAGTGTCTCGATTAAATTAATGAAGAAGACCATGCACGCTTATTTCTTAGAAATAGCCTCCAAGACGCTTGATTTAGAAAACATCGCGTTAAGAGAAACCATGAAAACCCACGATTTTAGAGAGGCTCTAAAGTCATTAACGACGAAAAAAGAGCCTATTTTCAAGGGAAAGTAAGGCGTAAGATCTTTCAATTAACAAGTAATTGATGCTTACATGTTAAAAATCAAGTATTTTTCTTTTTTTATCTTTTCTCATTTTTTCTCCAAATGATTCAATGATCAAATTTTTAAATTTGATTTTTCAAGAATGAATAAAAAAATTATAAATAGGGAATGATGCAAAGAAAAATAAATGGTTCTTTTCCATCATTCATGATGCCATGGGGCTCATTTGGAGGAATATAAATTATATCGGTAGGTTTTACTTCTTTCTTATTCCCTTTATCGTCCATGAACGTTGCATGGCCTTGTAAGACAAAAATGTGATGATCTTCTGGATGTTGATGGATTCCAATCTGTCCTCCCGGCTGAATTTTGAAATGTCGAGTAGCATTATATCGTGCTCCATCTTCTTTAGTAATGAGCCATTTTACCGTGGTTTTAGTAGAATTAGCAACCGTAACGTTTAATTCTTGAATGTCAGATAATTCTTTTATTATCAAGCTTCTTCACTCTCCCTTTTTTTTCATTCTAAAAACTAAAGAAAAAAAGAATGGTAATAAAAAAAATTTAATTTTTAATTGCCGAACATCATAAAGAGAAAAGAAGAGGAAGTAGGCGTAGATTCACAACATTTTAAATATCCTTCGCAGGGCGTAACTCATCAATAGTTGCTGAATTTGTCTTGTTCCTCCTCCCATTTCTTGGATTCTAGAGATTCCAAGGAGATCTTGCATTAATGTATTGTCGCAAGCCCCTGCTCCTCCCATTAAATTCGCGCATTCATAGCACACGCGCTCTGTTAATTTCGCTGATTGGGACTTTAATTGAGAGGCATTAGCACCTAACGCTAAATTTACGTCTTTTGGAAGAATGCCTTTAAATTTTTCCATTTTAGAATCTACTAATTCGCATATTTTTATAGTCGCTAAGGTAAGATTCATGGTTTGAGCCCATAAGTCCGCTAATGGAAATCCTACACCTTGATATTTTAAAATCTCTTGATTAAATTGCTTGCGCATATTAGCGTAAATAAATGCATAAGAGAGAGCATTCCATGCTTCTGAGATATTTAGGATCACTATGCCTAAACGTTCCAGATTTAATCCTTCGAAAAGATGCTCCCTTCCTTGACCGGGGTAAGCTAATACGTATTCTTTTGGTACACGCAAATTCGTAAAAGTTTCTTTTCCGACGTGCATACGAGGAGTCCAATATATGTTCACTCTCTCAGCTTTCCAACCTTCCCATGATGTATCAACGAGAAATTGTCCCATGGTATTTCCATTATTTTTTTCCGAGACCGCATATACAACAGCCCAATCCGCCTTAGAACCATTGGTTTGATATATTTTTTCCCCATTTATAATAAAGCTCCCGTCAGGTTGCTCTTCACACGTTGTAAGCATGTGGACGGCATCCGAGCCTCTTTCTGGTTCCGTTATGCAAATGCATCCTATTTTTTTGCCCGTGACCATTTCTTTAAGGGCATTTAATCGCACATCAACATTGTCGTGATGTAAAAGTAAGGGATTTACTGCTAAAACGGTAGCCCCCATGCCCATGGCTAATTGAGGATCAAAAAAGTCAGTAGAGATTGTCCTAATAAGTTCCGCAACCATCCCATAAGGCTCATAATTCAATCCTATGACATCAAATTTATTCACTCTCGTTACCAATCCCGCTTCTCCAATTTCCGGAATCCATTGATAAAAATCTTCTCTATGCGTGATACCATGCTTTTTTTCGAGGTTCATGTAAAATTTTTCCGCTTGCTTTAAAAAATCAATATAGTCCGGTTCCAATACGGTCATCAAATTTAAGTTTAAAAATTTATAGCGATTTTTCAAGCTTAATTTTTCTAAAATCTCATCGGAAATGCATTGCACCCAAAATCGTTTTGTTTTATTTTCTTGTTGATTTTCATTTTCCATGAAATTCATCTTTTTTTATTTTTGTTTTAAGACTTTTTATTATATTATAATTGTTCGTTGAATTATTATAAATACGCTAATAAAGAAAATGTTATTAATGGTAATAAAGGTTTTAAAAATTCTATTTAATGAATCCGGCTGAAAATGAAGATTAAATTTTAAAGGACTAAAACCCCATTGATTGAAATATTTAAAACGGGCATGTTTTTAGGAAAAAAACGTCCTAAGATCATTAATTAGCATCCTTGTTTCTTTACTAGAAAATTAATCCCATTATAATTCTTAAAAATTTAAAATCTGAAGAAAAAAGAAGAAAATCTTTTAATTTTTACCAATTTTTTAAGGATAAAAAATCAATTTGTTTTTAAGAGAAAAGTACAAGTTTCATCTCCATGAGCCGAGCAATGAATTTCTTTAACTTGGATATTTTTTTTTCCAAGAGATTTAGAAGCAAATCCTGCTATAAATCCCATGAAAAAATCGCATGAAAACTCTTTATTTTTAATTTTTCTACAGAACGGGCAGAGAGGAACTTCAATTAAAAGCTCATTTTCCGATTCTTCTTTTATTTTATTGATGGAAAAAAGATTTAATTCCTTCTGGAGTCTTTTTTTAAAGTTTTTGGGATTTTTTAGGAGGCTTGCACGTTTTCTACCTGCTTTCGAGCCCATGAAATACATGATTTCATTTTGGAATTTCGTTTGAAATTTTTTCACTGAACGAATAACGTTATTCGGAAAATCTTTAGAAATATATTCTTCTGCAAAATTACTATAGACGATTTCATCTAAAGTGCGCGTGAACTCACAGAAGGGATCTAACTCTCCGGTCCAATTAGAAAGCGTTTTTTCATATTTCTTCGAGAATTCCTCTCCAATCATTTTCAATGATTTATAAATGTGCTCGTCTTCATGCTTTTCATCAACAATACCAACAATTACGATTTTTTCGTGAGGATAAATTAAGATTTGCTTGTTTCCCGTTTCGAATTTTCTAACATCTCCCATTTGAATTTCCGAGACGAAGCTAACGATGGCAGTTATGAGAGCACTGAAAAGATCCCCATTCACCTCCATTTTTTTCGTGAAAGAACGTCGCAATAAAAGCATTCCTTCACCGATTATAATAAAAACTTCAAGTAACATGGCGCTTCGATGACTTACTCAACTTGTTGTTCTTCTTCACCTAACATGAATTTCGTAAACATAAAAACTAAAAGTAGAGAGAGAGCAAAAATCCCAAGACTTGTGATTTGCAAGGTGGAAAACGCGGTTTTAAAAATGATATAATTATTGATATCATCAAACCAATAAAATTCAGTGAAAAAATCCATGAACGCACCTATAATCCCCATAATTATCGCTAAGACCATCAAGGGAAACCCCTTGGAAGCGAAAATCTTGTTCTTTTTCCTCGCATAAAATACCATGACAAAAAGAAAAATATAGGCAATTAAAGATAAGAATTCTAAAACGGCATCTTGAATATTTATCTCCTCTAAAGGTAAAAAGGTCATGTTATTCTTCCCTCCATAACTCCATTCCATAATTCGCAATTTTATAAAAAGCATATCCCATGATAAATAATCCCACAAAAGCCAACACGGCATCCAAGGTGTCGAATACTAGATAAGCAAGCGTGGTTTGGCCATTTATTTTTTTTGTCACCAACGTGTCTAATAAGTCAAAAATGAAATGCCCCGTGAAAATCGTGGCTCCTGAGATGAATTCCACGAATCCTTTTCTCGTGAGTTTCGGATATTTTTTTTTAAGATAGAGGATGACAATTAAGACAAATAAGGACGCAATAATGGTTGCTATTTCTGTTGGTATGGTTTCGATATCATTATTTGCAATTAATTCTTCAAAAGAGTCCCATTTAATTTGTAGCAACATCTTCCCTTCTCCTCTTTTTAACCATTTCTTTTCATGTAAAATGCCAATATCAGAAGAATTGGTATAAAATATACATGATAGTTACTTCCTTTAAATTTAAGCCTTCTAAAAAGATTTTTTTTTCTTGAATATCAAAATCTTTAAGATGTTAAACTTTCAGTGAAAAGCACCGATATTTATTATCTTTCATAGAAAGAGACTATACTTTTATTACTTTTAACTAACTAATTGCCCTATCACCAAACACGTGCTAGTGCTATTTAATTTAATATAAAAAAAAGAGTTGTAGAATTAAAAAATTAAAATTAGAGATTTCTCAAGGCTTTTTTATCTACTTTCCCAATAACGGTTAAGGGAATATTAGGCACGAATTCAATAATCTTGGGCACTTCTTAAAGAAACATGAGTTTCAAGGGTCTATTGTCTTTGAGTTAACCAGTGAAGAAGCAATAACCTCTCTTAAATATATTAAAGAAAACATTCCAAGTATTAAAATTCTTGAAATCAAAAATGTTTGGATTATTTCACTTGATCATTATATCATGAAGTGAAAGGAAAGGTCATGATTATCATGATTTGATTTAATATTATGATTTCTTGGAATTTTTTTTAAATGTATTAGATTAAAATAATCAAAAAAATAAGAAAAAAGATAATTTAAATTTCAACCAGCACTTTAATCTCTTCATGCGGAGGATTAGCTAATTTTTTAAACATGTCTGGAACATCATCTAATTTGATGATACTTGTTATGAGGGCTTGACCATTTACTTGCTTGCCCGCAATTAAATCCAGAGATGCTTGAAATACATCCGGCGTGAAACTGAAAACCCCTCTTAGTGTAATATTTTTTAAGGGTACTTGCATTAAACCGCGCATTTCAAAGGGTTCTATATGAATTCCAATGACCGTGATGTGCCCTCCTTTCTTAATCAAGTTAATGGAAGCCATTAATGTTTCTGGAATTCCCACGCAATCAAAAATGTGGTCCGGACCAATTTTATCTGTCATGCGAGCCACTTTATTATACTGCTTTGGATGAAAGACACCAGTTGCACCTAATTCTAATGCCTTTTTCTGCTTAAATTCCACGGGTTCAATGGCAAAAATTCTACTTACTCCCGCAGCTTTTAACGCTTGAATGGTCATCAGTCCGATGGTACCGGCTCCAAATACTGCGGCGTTTTCTCCAATTTTAATTCCGGATTCTTGAACCGCATACACGCAGTTGGCAAGAGGCTCCACGCAGGCACCTTCTTGAAAAGTCATGCTATCAGGTATTAAATGAACGTGATCAGCTCTCACATTAATGAATTCTGCCATGCCTCCATTCTGCGTGGTTCCTAAAGCATTGTTTGATAATTTGCACATATTTTCTTTGTAACGAGTACACCAGTAGCATTCACCACACGGTACATTAGGATCCACCACGACGCGTTGTCCTACTTTTAATTTTCTAACATTCTCTCCCACTTCAACAATTTCTCCAGAAAATTCATGCCCAAGGATGATATTAGGAAGATACATGCCCCCAGTTTTGTAGCTTTCGACGCCAGAACCACAGATTCCACAGTATTTCACTTTAATAAGTACATCATCGGCTGCGGGCGTTGGTTTCTCTAAATCATCTTTAATAATAACTTTTTCTTTATCTAAATATACAGCACCTTTCATGAAAAAAGAATTCACCTTTTTTCTTTAATTAATAGTTAATTTATTCTCATTCTATAAAAATTTTTAATTCAAGGTCATTGATTTTCGAATACCATGAACTTTAAGGAAAATGCGGTTTAGAATAGTTAATCCAACAACTCAATTAGAAGCATTAAATTCTTCGGGGAACCTCACTTTTTTATATGATTCTACATGGTTCATATATATTAATTTAGAAAATAAAAAAGACTCATGATGGAAAAAGTAGAACAATTAGAAGATTTGCCCGCTATCATTTATTCTGCTTTTTGGTTAACCCTAGAGATGGGTTTTCTTAAGCAGATATTACAAGAGTTAAACATTGATAAATTATCCATTCTAATTTTTCTGAAAGATTATAAACCCGGCGCCTTAATTAAATTCGATGGGGAGAAAGGAGATTTTTTCATTGAACCCGTACGAGATCTCGAGGCCAAGATCGGGGATGCGGATGGGATTTTTATTGGGACTATGAAAGGATTAATCTCTTTACTTCATGGACAGCCTCTTTTAAAGGGATTTTGGTTTTTAATTACAAGAAAATTTAAATTTAAGGGAATTAAGTCATTATTACAGTTTTTAAAATTACTTCAAAAGGTGGCTTTATAGATGGAAGGAGCTTTAGAAGTCGTTTTAGACGCTTTAGAATGTAAAACACCCGCAAGGATTCCCTCATTATGCTTAGGAGCCGATTGGGATTTCATGGAACGATACATTGCAGAAATAGGATTTACTTTTGAAGAATTTCAGCAATTTAAAAAAGATGGTTTACCTTGGTTATGTCCGGCGATCATTCCTTTATCAGTCAAATTAGGAGTAGATCTGACATGGATTCCCATTTCAGGACCCCTCACGTGGTTAGATCATCTAAATCTGCCTGCCGAATCTAACGGAGGACTTTTTAAAGTAGTCACGCGATTTTCCACGTATCAACCACCAGTAGGGTGCGAGAAGCATCTTATTCCGCATTGGTGGTGGCTAAAAGAGGGGCTCACTACAAAAGAGGCAATTGAAGAACACATAAAGAAAGATTTAAAGTATTCTCCGAAGTCTTTTAAAAAATACAAAAAATTAATTGAAACATGTGAAAAAAAATATAATTTAGTGTTATCAATAGGATTAACCGGCCCTTGGGAATTCTTGCATTTCGGTATTGGATTCAGCAACATTGCGAAATTTTGGAGAAAAGATCGGAAATTCCTGCATGAAGTTAATGATTATTTTTGTAATATAGCACTTGATGGCATGAAAAACTTAGTGAAAATCGCCCAACCAAAAGTAGTCATGATTGGTGATGATTATGGATTTAATAGTGGGCTTCAAATGAGCTTGGAAATGTGGAGGAGCTTGGTCAAGCCTACTTTATCTGAACACGTGGGGATAATTCACGAGGCGGGAGCTAAATGCTTATTACATTCTTGCGGTAATATCGAGGTGCTATTTGATGAGTTAGTAGAAATCGGCTTAGATGGCGTGGAATCCCTAAAACCCTTTAATAACGACCTTCCACAAATAAAAAAAAAATACGGAGATAAAATTGCGTTATTGGGCACGATTGATGATACGAATCTACTTAAACATGGCACTCCTGAAGAAGTCAAGTCCTCCGTAAAAAAATCTATTGATTCTCTTGGTCCTCACGGATACATCCCAGGAGCCACGAATTTTCTTTTAGATCAGACCGTTCAAAATATTCTTGCAATGCATGAAGCGATTAATGAATATAAGATTAGATAGGAAGAAGTATTTCCTATAAAATTATGAGAGAAGGATTAAATTCTCCTATTTGATTCTTATCTCTAATACGTTCTAAAACCTCCAAAAATAGTAAGATTATAAATTCAGGAAATAATAAAAAAATTTGAAAGCTCTGCCATGATATAAAATATTAAAAAAAAAAGACACGTAGATTCTTGGGAATACTATTCTTTCATGCTTGTTCCTTTGTCATACAAGTTATCTCGGATATCATATAAATTTGTAGAGGATTAATTAAATTGTTTTTTTTAGAGGACTCCCATCGAAAGAAGTAATTTTGTAGTATCCGGAATATCAAATTTTATTTTTATATCCAAAACAGCGGGCTTTCCGGAATTCTTTGCTCTCTCTAAGGCATGCGTAATTTCACCCGGTTCCGTTATAGTCTCTCCATAACACCCAAATTCTTTAGCACATCCAGCAAAATCAAAATCAGGGAGATCAACATCAATAAATCGCCCGCCCATTACTAATTTCTGCCCTGATTTAATCATGCCCCAGGCAGAATTGTTTCCCACGCAATATATCAAGTTCTTGAAACCAAAACGCACGGCTGTCTCTAAATCTTGGATATTAATCATGAAACTTCCATCGCCTGAAATGGAAACGACTTGAGTATCGGGTTTGGCGAATTTGGCACCAATTCCATAGGGAACAGAAGTTCCTAAATGTCCCATTCCAATAGCTTGTAACGTAGATAAGGGGGGTCGCGATTTATAAAAATCGATCTGCTCGACAGCGTATGTAGCAATATCTCCTCCATCAATAATGAGAATCGCATCCTCATCAATAAATTCTAAAATATCTTTAATCATCCTTTGGGGTAAAATAGGCACTTTGTCCTTAGATGATTTTTTTATAGCCGTTGCGATTTGTTTCTTTCTTTGCTCCGCTAACATGTCTAGCCATTCTCTCTGAGTTACTTTATCAGTTTTTTTGACTTCTGCGAGAAATTGAGTTAAGAATTGCTTGCAATCGGCAACGATGCCCATTTCTATGGGTTTTGCTCTTCCGATGATGGAAGGATCGATATCTACTTGAATCAATTTTTGCTCGTTGTCCCAAAATGGCGCTTCTCCATGGCTCATTGTATACCCGAATTTACACCCTAAGGCTAAAATTACATCCGCCTTCCTTGCTGCGGTGAGGCCGGGACCAGCAATGGTAGCTCCTATCAAGCATTTTGAAGTATTGGGCATGGTACCTACTCCCATGATAGTTGTCATTACAGGAATTTGTAAATATTCCGCCACTTCCTTAAGTTCGTTCCATGCTTCTGCTCGAGCTACGCCTCCCCCCGAAATTATTAAGGGGTTTTCTGCATTAATTAATAAATTGAAGGCTTTTTGAATCGTTTCAGGGGCTACTGCAGGTTTCTCAAGTGGTCGATATTTCTCTGAAGGAAGGACGGGGATCTTGTCCTCCTCAATTTCCCCAACAAAGGCATCTTCGAAAATTTCTAATAAAACGGGCTGGGGACGCCCTCCTACGGCTTCACGAAATACCTTGTGCACGGCGTCGGGAATTTCCTCAATTGTTCTTACGGTTTTTTGATATTTAGTGATGGGCTTAAACATTGTGACTTGATCGAGATTTCCTTGGAGAGTAAAAGAATCCGCGTATTTTGAAGCCACTTGAGGGACAATAGCAACAACAGGAATGTTATCACTCCACGCAGTACCCACCCCCGGAACAAGATGGAGGGCTCCAGGTCCGACCGTTCCAAAGCATATGCCGGGCTGATTAGTCACGCGGGCATAAGCATCTGCCGCATGAGCAGCGGCTTGTTCATGTCTAAATAATATTGTTTGGATGCCTTTTTCTTTGCCCCATCTATATACGGCATCATACATGGCTAAGAATTGTCCACCTGGGATGCCAAACATGTATTTCACATTTTCTTGGAGGAGGCATTTGATTAAGAGATCTCCACCATTAATTTTTTTCTTTTCTTCCGACATGATTTTCACTTTTTTAAATAATTAGGATCGGTTAATATTAATTTTATTTCATTAGTATTTATAATTAACTCATTGAGAGAAATTCTAATGGAAAAGTAGAAGATGAATGTAAAATTTAAAGGGGATTATTAAAGAGATTGATTTGAAACGGTACCTTTTTATTCTTTACATGTTCAGGAAGGGTTTTAATCTCATTATTACTAAGATCGATATATTTTAATGAGGGATGGGATTGAAGGGCGATTATAGGGATTTCTTTAATTTTATTTTGCTTGAGGTGTATTTCTTCAAGATTTTCAAGGGATAAAAGAATGGGCGGAATTTCTTTAAAATCATTCTCGTTTAAAACGATTTTTTTTAAAGCTTGGAGATTTTTAAAAGATGAGGGCAAGGATTCAAGGTTATTTTGGCTAAGGTTCAAAAATTCTAACTGCCGGAGCATTCCAATCGAGGCGGGAATTCGGAAATTCTTTCTTGGATTTAGATGTGTTTTTTTTAGATAAGAAAAAAAGAGATCTAAATAATTTATATTCATGAGGGAATTAAGGTTTTTTCCCATATCCTTTAAGTATTTCCAATTCAAGTAATTAAATGTCAATTTTTTCACGTGGCCTTTTTCAATGATAAGCCATGGTTCTTTTTCTAAAAGATTATCCATAAATTGACAGAACTCATACATTTCAAGGGATGTTTTACAATTGTTCTTACCTTCTGCGAACATGGCTTCTAAATCCAAAAAAAATCTTGCTTCTTCAGGAACTACGCCCAAATTCGAAGCAAATGAACTTATCCAATGTTCTAAATCTGCGTTAAGTTCCTTGTTAATGGGGTCAAATAAAGTGAATTCTTCAAGTGCATTAAAAATCGTTTGAATGACAACGGGAGATTGTTCATGATGGAGCACCCATCTTAGAGAATTCATTCCTTCTTTGAGATAAAATTTAATGATTAAATCCGCAGCTACTTTTCTCACGTCATGATTTTCATCCGAAATGAGGAGATTTTCTAAAGTTTTAAAAATTCTATTGGAACGAATAGGAAGGAGTTTTAAAATTTCTAAAACATGTAGTCGAATGCTTGCTTTTTCACTTTCTTCTATTATTGAAAGTAATAAATTACCGGCACGTTCTTTATCAATTTTTCCTTCAATTGCCCTATTATAAATGGAATGAACGGTAGAATCATCAAACATGAAAATCTCAATTAAGAGTTGCGTGATTCCTTAATTAAATGAATGTGATATTTTAATTATTCACTATTGTTGAAAAATTGTTTTAAAGTAAAAGGTTTTACATTTTTTTAATGAAGGAAGAAGGGAAATAATCAATGTGCTCAGGTTGTGGTTCACCTTTTTTTTTAAATTTCGAAAGTAAGATTTTTTAATAACAGAATTCAAGTTTTATATATAAATAATCTTTTTTCCATGAATCAATAGAAAACTCTATCCTCATCTTTAATTCAAGAAGGAGAATTAATTTTAAAGGGAGGCTGATCATGAAATCCAAGCAAGAATTTAATAAATTGGTAATTAAAGCCATCGAAATAAAAGGAACGTGTCCTGTTTATAAAGTAGGAGATAAAACCGTTATAAATGGTCCATTTATTGACATGGAAGAATCGGATGTTGTGTGTATTCATGCGCTTTTCTCTTTAGGATCCTTCATTGTTGCTCTGCGCGATGGCATGGATCCGGCAAAATTAGGGCTCGCAAAAACTCCAAATGGTCCCGGATATTTTCATTGTTTAGATCCAGGAGAGCCCCATACAGGAGGAGGGACCGTTATATTTGAAATAACTCACGTTAAGCAAGCTTCACGAAACGGATAATTACAATCAAGTACTCCTTAAGTTGGAATTTGAAAATCACTTCATAAAATGAATACTAAATGGGGAAAAAAAAATTAAAATAATTTCTTTTTTCTTTATTGAATTGCTAAGTTCCATAAAAATATTGATGTGAAACTTTAAAATAATATTTAATATAAGAGGTTTTTAAAAAAATTAGGAAATTAGCAAGAATTTTAATAAGGAAAAAACCTCATATTTAACAAGGTCTTTTTGATTTCCTTAATAATTTTTATGATTTTTCTCTTGCTAATAGAAGCGTTTTTAAAAAGCCATAATAAATCTTGTAAAAAATTTATTCTGGGTTCAATCTGTTTTTTTATCGTTTCTGAATTGGTTTGATAATACAGGAAACTTAATTTATCTATATTTTCCTGTATATCATTCAGATATCGACCGATGAACAAAGACCCCAGAAAGGACTTTAACGATGTAAAGACCATGATTTTTACTTCGAACTATTTTTTTTTTATTAAAAGATTTTTGTTAATATTCTTCTACTAAAAAGATTCAAATAAAGTATAATAGAAAGGGTTAATAAATTTATTTCTTATAAAATAAAAATTTTCGAGAATGTTGTTTTATCAATTCTAAACAAGTTTCATTTAGAACTTTCATGAATTCATCGTAAAGAACAATATGAAATAAGAGAAACTTCATTATTTAGTTATTGGAGAAAACCCACAAAATTAAATGGAATAACTGATTTCACGTGATAATAGTATTTTTAAATTAAGGGCATTTGATCATGGAAAATAGCTTGTTAATAATTGGTTTCTTGATGATTTTTTTCATAGGTTGTTTTAGCCTTATTGGATTATTCATGATTTCCCTGAAAGAAAAAACTTTAGATAATATCTTGTTTATCTTGGTAGCTTTCGCCACAGGCACGATTTTAGCCACTGCTTTATTTGATTTAATTCCGGAATCCATACAGCATCTAGAAGAATTAAACTTGGAAGGTGCCAACTTTTCTGAAACACTTCCTTTTGGTATTATTATTTTTGGGTTTGTTGTTTTTTTCATTCTGGAAAGATTTATCTATTGGTTTCACGGGCACGCTCATCAAAAAGAAAGTGAATATGTCTGTTATGAAAATTTGAGCACGGGTGGAGAAATGATGTTTCCTAAAGAAAAAAATATAAAATCGGTTGCGATCCTAAATTTACTGGGAGATGCTCTGCATAACTTTTTGGATGGCATTATTATCATGGTAGCTTTTTTTAATGGCCTTGTTAATGGAATCATTGTCGTTTTGGCCGTATTATTTCATGAATTGCCCCAGGAAATCGGAGATTTTGGTATTCTCTTATATGGAGGGTTTTCTAGGAGAAATGCCCTGTTCTACAATTTCATGAGCGCCATGGTGGCTTTACTCGGAGGACTCATTTCCTTTATTTTATCCAATATCATCGAAGTATTTAATTCTTTAATCCTCGCATTTTCAGGAGGGGGATTTCTCTATATTGCTAGTGCAGAATTGATGCCTGAAATTATTAAACAAAAAAATTTGAAAAAATCGATCATTCAAGCATTAATTTTCTTGGTAGGGATCTTATTAATCATATCTTTAGTCCTACTTTTACCTCATGAATAAAATCTTAATTAATTTTTTTTTATAATTCGCAGCTTCATTTATTCAATAATTTTAAACGATTATAAATTTAGATCCATCGAAAATAACATGTTAGGATGAAGATTTGTTAGGAAAAATGATTCTAATAAAAATAATTTTCCTCATGCGGGAACATTTTTAATTCCCCGTCTAAAAAGAAGTGAATGTTTAAAAAAATTTTTTATTTCTTTATTTCAATTTCTTTTTTTATTTGTTTTCGTTTCTTTGTTTTTTTTACTTCTCTACTTTCCCTTTTCTCTTCACGTTTTATTTTATGCTCTATATATGGCCGATAGATCGTGATTTTCGGAGGAACAATCGTAAGGATGGTTTCTGCAATTTTGGGAAATTGAGCAATAAATAAAAATTCTTCTTTTACTAATGGACGTTGTTTTTCTACATTCGCAAACCGGACTAATTCTAAGATTTGTCTGGCTTCCTCTTCATTCTTAAAGGTATAACCAAAATTATTAAATACATGTTCAAATGCCTTGATTCCGCTATACTCTCCCGTTGTTATCATGCGTCCCGTTTCGATGAACACTTTTTCTCCTCTTCCCAAGACACGATAGTCATATAATTCATAGTTATGTCTTTGTTTCAAAACACCATCCGCATGAATGCCGGATTCATGGGCAAATGCATTTTCTCCAACGCCTACTTGATTGACAGGAATAGGCACGCCAAAGCAATGAGAAGCGTAATTAGCAATTTGCCATGATTTACTCAAATCAATGTTAGGATCTAATGCGCCCAATTCATCAAAATCTGCGGCATATTTTAATGCTAACAGGACGGATACTAAATCTGCATTTCCAGCCCGCTCTCCCAATCCATTTACTGTTGTATTAATGTAAGCATCTTGTCCTTCTTCTAACACTCCTTTAGCTCCTTCCACGGCATTCGCTACAGCCATCCCTAAATCATTGTGCGTGTGTAATTCAATAGGCATATCGAATTCTCTTGCCAATTCTTTACAACGAAAATGAATTCTAAAAGGACTTTCATATCCAAGCGTATCGCAATATCGGAATCGGTCTGCTCCTGCTTTTTTAGCAGCATTTCCAAACTTTTTTAAAAATTCCATTGAAGTACGCGAGGCATCTTCTGCGTTTACGCCAATAGTCTTAATTCCATAGTCTCTAGCTAATTTAACGGCTTCGACCATCATTTTGATAACGTCCTCTTCGTTATATTTTCCTTGAAACTTACCCTCAATCATTTGTTTTGAGGTGGATATAGATACATTAAGATGGCGAATGCGCGTTAGCTCGACTGCTTTTTCTACATCTGAAGCGATAGCTCGAATCCAACCACTCAGTTTCATGGGTTTTATAACGCCCATGCGTGCCAATTCTAAATTGGCATTAATATAGTTGATTTCATGGAGGGTCGTGGGAAAGCCCATCTCAGATTGATATACGCCCATCTGATTTAGCAAAATATTTAATACAGTCTTTTCAATCTTAGCCAAGCCAAGCCGGGACGTCTGTACCCCATCTCTATTGGTCACGTCTAAGATTCTAATTCGTTTATCCATATAGAATTTTTCACCTTTGAATTCTCTCTACATTATTCATTTTTACCTCAAGAATAGTGATAATATTATCATTCAATAAGAACTAATTACCCAAGTGTATAAAATTAGTTCTCTAATACTTTTAATAAAAATCATGAGATATTTTAGTTTGTTTAATTTTTTTTGTTTTTTATATTTTATTGTTTATTTTTTTAGATGAATCTTTTTCATTCATGTAATTTTTTCTTTGTTTATTATAACATTGTTAAATTTTCATGTTCTTGAAGAATTCTCTATAAGGCTTCTGATTGATCATGTTTTTAAAAACAAGGGAAAAAAAAATGTTTTTTGTAATGTTTTTCAAAATTTTTTTTAATGAGGGCGAATCTTTTATAATCATTAGATTTTTTTTCTCATGAATAATAGTCTATTTATAGAACAAATTTTTTAAAATTTTAAAAGGTAATAAAATTGCGCACGTTTAAAGAATATGTTCAAGATCTCTATAAAATGAAACCAAATGTCTATATCGGAGAAGAAATAGTAGGAAGAGATGATCCAAGACTAAAGGGGGGCATGAATATCATTAAAGAGACATTTGATCGGGCCCAGGACCCTGAATATGAAGATCTCTGTATAGCAACCTCGCATTTAACCGGTAAAAAAATAAATCGTTTCTGTCATATCCATCAAAGTGAAGAAGATTTGTTAAAAAAACAGCTCATGACTCGCTTGTTATGTCATAGAGTAGGTGGTTGCATCCAAAGATGCATGGGCATTGATGCTTTGAATGCATTATCGGTCATCACCTATGAGATGGATGAAGCTCTTGGTACGGACTATTATGAACGGTTTAAAAAATACATGATATTTTTCCAAGAAAATGATTTAGTTGCAAGCTGTGCTCAAACCGATGTAAAAGGGGATCGATTAAAAAGACCCCACGAACAAGAAGATCCAGATCTTTACTTGCGAGTCGTAGAAACTCGGGAGGATGGAATCATTGTTCGTGGGTGCAAATGTAATATAACTAACACGCCCTATGCCGATGAGATGATTGTTGTTCCATGTCGCTACATGGGTCCAGAAGATAAAGATTATGCTGTAGCCTTTGCTTTACCTTGCGATTGGGAAGGGGTTAAATTATTAACACGTCCCGCTTATCAACGCGAAAGCAAATATGTTGATATGCCCAACAGGAAATTGGGTGATGCGGAAACTTACATAATATTTGATGATGTATTTGTTCCCAATGAGCGTGTTTTTCTAAACGGCAATGGAGATCCCCGCCAGACAGCATATGCTGGATTTTTAGCACTAATGTTCGCACATTATCATCGCCATAGTTATACAGGCTGTAAGCCTGCAGTTTCAGAGGTTATAGCTAGCGCTGCTGCTTTGGTTGCTGAATATAATGGAATTGAGAAAGCGTCTCATGTTCAAGATAAAATATCTCATTTAATTGGAACTGCCGAATTAGTATTTGCGGCAGGAGAATCGAGTGCAAAGCATTCAGAAAAAGCGCCTTCAGGAACGCAAGTGCCCGATGAAATTCTTACTAATGCGGGACGTAGGTTAGCTGGAGAGATGATTTATGAAGAATATAAGATTTTAGCGGATCTTTCTGGAGGATTAATAGCAACCTTACCTTTTGAAGGATCTTTCTTTTCAGAAGAGGTGGGAGAATTAGCCATGAAATATTTGAAGAGAAATCCAAGGATTAAACCCGAAAATATTTATAAATGCTTTAAAGGCATTGAAACTCTTGCAGTCTCCGAGCTTGCGGGACTCATGCAAGTGGGAGGGCTACATGGAGGAGGATCTCCTCAGATGGAGACAATTACAATGATGATGCGCTATGATCTTGAAAAACTTAAGAATATTGCAAAATATCTTTTTGGTATTAAATCAAAATTGAAGCGATATGAGCGGCCAACCGTGACTCCACGTGAACAGCTAAAAAAATTTCGGAAGGCTATGCAGTTTAAAAAGAATCTTAATAAATAATTTTTTATTAATTTTTAACTTTAATTTTGTTATAAATTTTAAATTTTGAGATGAAATTAGAATATTTAATTTTGTCACGGTCGTTAATATTCATGAAATAAGAAAGCAAGCTTTTTTTTCTCCTTCTTGATTATCTTTAGCGCGTGAAGTTTTGAGAATTAATAATCTCTTTTTTAGGAGCCAAAAAGAAGGTAGGTGCGTGCCGTTTAACTTTTTAATCACGTGTAGGGATAGCCAGGAGCTAAGAATCATGAAGAAAACGATTTAATAAATAGCTCTTAATAAAAGATTTAAAGAAGGCTTAAAGTTAAGATATCTGTACTCGAAATGGGCTTAGATTCGAATATATCCTTAGATTTTGCATACGTTTCTAGGATGATACCATTTTCACATAGTTCATTAAATTTATCGTAAAAGATTTGATAAATGTTTTTATTTCTGGAAATATAACATCCAATGAGTTTATTGGTAGGATCGAAGCTTGGTTGAATTAATTCATCATCCGTTAAGGAGAAATTGCTAAAATTGGATTCAGTAATCCATAATTCAATTTTTTTGAATTTGATGTTTAAAGGGGTAATGAGTTCGTTGAGAATCTTAAATTCCTTGCTCTGAATCAGTTCAAGGAACAATTCTTCGTTAATTACAATTTTTATATCTAAATTTTTAATTTTTTCTTTAATTTCATGCAATTCAGGTAAAATTTCAGAATATAGGATATCTTGAAGTTGTTTTCCCTCCTTTTCTCTAATGAGAGACACGAAAGGGTTTTCATAATGTATTCCTAAAGCAATACAACATTTTTTGAGTGCATTTTTATAATTTCTAAGGATTTCTGAAAAATTAGGGATGTTCAAATTATAAAATTCTACGGGTTCTTGAATTTCTTTTTCTTTTAAATCATAAGCTTTGAAAAATTCTTCTAAACTCATTTCGCATTTCTTTTTTTGTTCTTGAAATTCTTTTTGAAGATTTTCAATCCGTAAGTTCACGATTTCTTGCCAGAGGGGAATCACATCGGATTGGAGCAGGATTTTCATGGGACGATCATAAATTAATACTAAGCCCAGCTCATTCAAGACAGAGCATATTTTATATCCACGCTTCAAGGACAGCCCATATTGACCACACACTTCATTTAAATTCTCAATCTTCTTGTTTTTTAAAAGGTGATGATAAATTTTTTCAATACCTTTTTCAATTATCCCCAAGGAATCGAATAACTGACTCAAAATTAAAAATTTCTCCTCCTCCAAATTCTCACCCTTCCTTCTTATTCCGTTCGTTCTAAGGTTAGTCTTGTCAACGTGTTGAAGGATTCGTCTATATTTATATTATTTTTAGAACTGATTTCGGCAAAAGCAGCAATATCATTTTTTTCTGCTATTTGGATGCCATACTCTCGGCTGATTTCTCGTTCCTTCGGTGAGAGATCTATTTTAGCTCCAATGAGCATGATTGGAATGGGACCTGCTTTTTGACGAACAATAGAAATCCATTCATGAACATTTTCTAATGTTGATGTCCTTGTTATATCATATAATAAAAATGCCGCATTCGCTCCCAAGCAATAAGTGGGTAATAAAAATCGGAATCTAGCCTCTCCTCCTATGTCCCATATCTGCAATTTGATTTTCCTTCCTTTTAATTCAATGGTTTTAACATGAAAATCCACACCAATAGTCAATCGCTCAGATGGATTAAATATATTATAACAATATCGCTTTGTGAAGCATGTTTTACCCACTGTGGCATTTCCTAGCAACAAAATCTTAAATGTGTAATCGTACGAGGGCGGCATGGTGATTTTGCCAAAAGAAATTTCAATTCATTTATATTATAAATTAAAATTCTTACGTTATAAATTCTTAGATTTCGATAAATTATTAAAATTTGGGTATTAATTTGGTAATGCTAAAAAAATTGTCGAATTTCATTTTTTTAAGGAAAGAAGAAATTTTAAGGTTATTCTTATTTTCGTGAATTCGTGTCATTTTACATCATGAAAAATATTAGGAAATGAAAGAAAATTCCATGAATTTTGGTTAATGACTTATCTTTGAGCTCTTATTGTAAAGTTTTTAATAAAATTTTAAATATCAACCATTTTAATGAGAATGTTTTTCAATCAAGAGAGCTATTGAAAGCGTTTTGTATAAGAAGGTTAAAAATGAGTTGATCTAAATATAAAACATCATCTCTTTTTTCGTTCAATTATCTTGGATTAATCTATTTACTAGTAGGTCTTTAAAACCTTCTAAATTGGTCCAATCGGTAGCATATCGTATTAGATTCCCATTTTCATTTATTTCAGTAATGCCCTTGTCCGTAACTATAATGTTTAATCCTTCAATATTAAGAAATTCTTCCGAAAATCCTAAATATATAGCCACGGTATCAAATAATATAGATGTTTTTCGCTGCTCAATGGTTTTCTTGGTCATTCTTGTTTTTTTAGCCCAAATCATGAAATTTTCTTTTATTAATTCCATTATCACGTTATTAGAATTCATGACTCTTTCAAATCGCTCATCGGAGAGGATGATGTTTCCACATGTATCGAGCGGTGTAATAGTTTTTTCCCAAGGGGCTTGAAAAACCTCTTTACAAGCTTGCACGTTCCTAATCACGTTATATTCAGGATGCGGGCCAGGTCTTCCTTCATAACCGATTCGGAGGCTTCCTTGCATCCCTATGAATCGGGCATTTTTAGCAATTTCTGGGTGAGTTTTAAGCGCACGTGCGATGTTTCCTAAGGGGCCAATTGCAATAAGCGTAATAGGTTCAGGAGATTGAATGATCGTGGAACAGAGCGATTCAACCCCATTTTCATGAATAGTGCCGAGATAGCTAGATAAATCATAGTCTTTTATCCATTCATGTTGTTTTACTTTCTTCTGATTTTCATTAAGGCCTATTCCAATGGGAATATCAGTTCGGTCAGCGCATTCAAGAAATTTTGCAACGATTTTGGCTCGTTCAATAGTATTATCAGAAGTTGTTGTTATCAATTTAACATCAAATTCGGGGCATTGTAACATGAAACCTAAAGCCCATGTATCATCTATATCAGTTCCAATATCCGTATCAAGAATGAGGGGAATTTTTTTCATGTTATTTCGTTCATTTTTTTAATTTATACTGAAGGATCAAAATGTTATATAGACATGTTTTTGGTTAATATTTCATTTTAAAAAAGCTCATCGCTAGAAAAGGTAAATTTGGAAAGATAAGGGATGAACTTTTTTTGGAAATAACCATATTAATTTTTTTTAGAAATTCATTAAAAATTGATAAACTTGCTTTAATATTTTAGAATCACACTTATCACAATCTGCTTCTATGGAAAATAATCCACTATAATCATGGTTTTTTAATAAGCGAAAGAGATTTTTAAAATTAAATTTTCCTTGCCCTGGGAAGATTCTATGAATTTTTTCTCCTTTTTCAGCATTTTCTATAGAAGTTTCTTCAAAGTCACATAGTTGAATTAAAAAAACATGATCCTTGATATCTTTAATTAATATATCAAGATTACTTTTTGACATGTAAAGGTGGAATATATCTAATACATACCCTACATTCTCTCGTGTAGTTAAATTATTTAAAACATCTTGAGTTTCTTTTAGGGTTTTAATAGAACTATCTTCATCACTTAACATTTCAAATCCTAACTTTATATCTTCTTTCCAAGCGATTTTAGATAAAGTTGATAAACGTTTTAGGGTTCTTTGGATGATTTTTTCTTTAGAAAAGGGAGTTTCGGAAAATTTCGGGTCAATTTTTGAGGGATAAACGATAATCATTTCACATTCTAATTTATAACATGCCTTCATCATGTCATTTAATTGAGGTAAAATGGTAGTTGTAAAGATATAATCAGAGGAAAGAGAAAAATCCTTCAAACCATGAAGGCTTATGACTTTAGTTTTAAATATTTCAAGAAGTTCAATAAGATCAGACAATTTAAAATTCGGTGTAAAATTTTTGGTTAATGTATAATAATTCAACTCAACACGGGTAAAAAATCTGGTTTTTCTGAGAAATTCTTCTATCGTCGGAAAATTCTTACACGAGTCTTGATTTAAAGCTAAATTGTGGCGTGAAATCATAATATTTTTATCATGGTGCGATAAAGTTATTAATTAAAAATGAATGATCTCTATTAAGCAATGATTATGGGGAAAATAAAGAAAATTAAGATATTTAAACCATGCATGGTTAAAAAAAATATTTTATGATTTAAATCCCTTAATATTAAAAGAATAGGGAAAATAATCCATTCAATTATAAATATTATATAATATTAGAATGCAAGAATCACCCATGAAACAAATAAGTCCCTTGTTAGGACTTTTTTTTTGTACGGAAAATAATCTCATTTATGATGAGATAAAATTTCCTCAAAAATTATCGGAATCCAATTTAGAACAATTGAGAACGTTATCTTTTAGATTTTTAGGACCTATTTTTTTAACAAAAGCAATCCAATCTCCAATACCTTGGCAGATTGAACGCATAGAATCGTCATTATCTCTAAAAGCAACACGAATTAATGGATTAAATCTCATGCAGTCTTTTTTCGTGATAAATTCAACAAGAATATTTCAAGATAAATTTACTAACTTGTTTTCAATTATAGGCTCATCTTATACAGAGGATATTAAGATCATTCATGAAAAGTTGGATAAAATCATCCATCCAAGCATATTACAAGGAAGAATAGTGGAGGAGGCCTTAAAGGGAGAAGATTTCAATTTTGATCGGTTTATTCGAAGGGAACTGAAGAAAGGACTAAATTTCATTGAATATTCGCTTGGTTCGCCTAGAAAAATTTATTGGGAATCACCGAAAGATTATTATTGTATCGGCGTAATAAAACAGACATTATCACGCGATCGAGAAGAATCTAATTTGTATACTTGTGATTTAGATGACACCATGCGCAAGGAAATTTTAAAAAAAATACCGTCTTTTTACGTGTTGAGCATTCTTCCAGATTACTATGAACACCGGATCATGGAAACATTAGATCTTTTCAATATAAGTCATATCATTCCGTCCATTAGATTAATAAAATTAAAGCGCGGAAATGATGTTGTTATATATTTAGAAGAATCTTTAATAAGGGGCGATAATAAAGAAAGCTATGGAGTTTTTCTCATTAATGATATGAATATAGAAACTGAACCCAAGAAGTTAATTTATTATAGAAAAATGCTCCATCAGATACTCGGTAGAAAAAAAAGTTTTGAAAAAGTAATTGCAGAAATCAATCCCATGATAAATCCTTTTTACGATTGGAATGTAACGGAGGATAAAGCTCTTAAAAAAATCCAATATAACTTGGATAAAATCTAAAATATATAGAAATAAGAAAAAAATAAAAATTGTTTAATGATATTTTTTACCTTCTCTTCTCTTAGTATGGTTTAAGCAAAATTTTAATTTTAAATGAGTACTCAGCAAATCGTGGTTTTTTTAATTTACATTAATGTTATTTTTACTTCTTTTTCAAATTCTAAAATATTAAATAGTTAAAGAACCAAGTGTTATTGATTATAATAATTTAACATGATATTTGGAATACCCAAATCTAGGAAATTTATTTTGGGGAGAACTGAAAACCGTATTATTAATTCGATGCTATCTTTATTTGGGAGGCAATTAACGACGTGGATACCCGTGAATTTGATCAAATATATAGAATTGATATAGATAAATTAAAGGCTTATTATCAACGCGTCAAAAAGGGGTTAAAAGACCAAGAAACACTTTCAACTTTAGCTTATTTCCTCCATCATGCCCAATCTCTTAGATCTTCGATGAATGAAATAATAGACGTATTAAAATATTATCAAGATAAAATGAAAGAGGGAAAAACGCTTTTTGATTTAGCGATTGAATGGGTGAGGGCAAGAATAATTCGCACGGATTACTTGAAGCATTTAGGCAGTTATTCATTTCCTTCTTTCGATGTGGCTATAGATGATTGTCTATTTCATTTTTTTTTACGTTTTGATGAGAAACTTCGAAAATTATTGAAAGAAGACATTAAAGAATTTGAACTAAGTGTGCTTCATGCGATTTTTTTTTATCCCAATGAAGAAAAAATTGATTTCCACGAACTTTTAGAAAAATTTAAACATAGAATTCCTACATTTTATCAAGGCTCCAAAAAAATTGATACACGAATCATTACTCTAAGATCCGGACTTTCAGAAATTATTAAAAAAGATTATGAAATTATAAAAAGAAGAACATGATATTCCTCCTCATTGATTTTTTATAATTTTCTTTTTAGCTCTTCTTTATTAGTTTTAAGAAAATTTCCATGAAAAATTCATGAGTGTCATTTTAAATTAATTTCTTTGAAGATTTAAAACATGGACTTGATTTATTAGAAAAATGTAATCAAGGAAGGAAAGAATAATGAATTTTTATTTTTCCCTTGGTATAAGATTCATACTATTCTAAAAAATGAGATAAATCTTAACTTAACTTTAGGAAAATTAGGAGTAGAATAGTTCAAAAATAAGAAATAAAAATGAAAAATACGGCGTAATAATAAATCAACTATTTGGTTGGGGCGAAAATTTTAATTAATTTTTCTTTTATTATAGGATTAGGCTCTTTTTGAATGCGATGTTTTAACATCTGGTATAAAAAATGACGGTTTTCTGCGTGTTTAAAAGATTCTAGTACTCTTATAGCAGCCCATCTCACGGAATCATCCGTATCATTTATTAGCGGCAAAATGAATTTCAAATAATTAAATTCTCTATTTTTTTCTATTTGTTCTAATGTTCGCGCTCGAATAATGAAATCAGGATGGTATAACCTTGGAACTAAGGGATATTTTATCCTGCCCTTGTAATAATTTAAAATGAATTTTAAAATTTCTCTCCGAACATCCTTTTTTCTCGCATGTTTTTTATAACTCTGCTCGACTAAGGTCCGTGCTTTTTTTCCAATTTTTAGCAAAGATTCGAAGGAAATGAAGAAATTATCGTTTACATCCGAAGTAATATATTCTAATAAATTTTTAATTATTTTGTCGTCAACATTAGAGATTTTTATTAAATCCCAATTATCATCATTTAAATCCTTGTTAGCTTCATGTTCTCGAGAATATCTCATGTAGTTCCCAAAAAATATTTTTATTTTAAATTTATATAATTATTACATTTTCTCATTTATTTAAATTATTATTAAATCGAAAATAGACAAGCCATTAAGATATCTATCGCAGAATTGGTTCTAAAAAAAAAATATTCAACCCGTATTAATCCACGTTCGGGTTATGATCAAGCGCTATTAACTCATTATTAAAAATAAGATTGAGCTCTCTATGCATCGTGTTTGAAAAAAGAAAAGCAAAAAGGTAATTTTTTCGTGAAATCGTACAGAAATCTCGAATTTTTTATCAAGATGAATACATGATAAGAGTACTAAATCTTCAATTTAATAATCTCTAACCAAAATTAAAATGAGCTTGAAGATGGGATTATTATAAAATAAAAAAAATTCCTTGCGAACTAAAGTTCGCTTCTAATCACTAAAATTTTTTCCTTTAATTATAAGATGGATTATATCAAGGGAAAAAAAAAATAAAAATAAAAAAAATTTTTTAGAGATTCAATTCAATGAGTTTCTTCCGGTTTTCAATAGCATCATGTCTGCTTAGGGGATACCCAAGGGTAAAAATGATTAATCCAGCGATTATCAAGAAAAATGGTATTAATGACATTTGTATTTTAAGGCCCAATTTAGCTAATTCCGTTTGAGCGGCGCCCAATGCCGGATCATAACCGGAATATTCACTAACGAGGGCGAAAATTAAAGCTTGGAAGAAATAGCAAAAAGCGGAGAAAATTCGAAGAATACCATTGTAAGTTGCTTCCTCTCTTTTACCAGATTTAACAACAGCATTATCGATGGCCTCCGAAGATACGATGTTATACATGAATCCATTTCCACCCAATCCAATGCCTAACAGTAAAAATAAAATCGTGAATCCAACCATTTCGTTTACGAATAAAAAGAATAATATGAAAAAAATCGCCAAAATTACAAAACTGAGAATATATCCTAATTTTGCACCGTATTTATGTGAAATTTTTGAAAAAATCGGAATCGCCACGACACTCATGACCAAAGTTCCTAATTGAGGAAGGATTACAGCGCTAATCGGTTGCCCTAATCCATGAATCACGTAAAAATTGATACCCGCTAGTAAACAATATCCCGCAATCGTGTAAAAAAAATAAGCAAGCGTAAAAGACATCCATACTCTATCCTTGAAAATGCGAGTTACTACTTCTTTTATAGGAGAACTGCTCTTTTTTTCCGTGTCCAATCTAATTCTTAATTGTTTTAGATCATCGGGTTCCTTCACACCAAAACTAAAGGGAATGGCAATGATGTAAACAATAATAACTATAGTGATTGTTGCCATGAAGAATGCCGTTTTACTCGTAGCCCCTCCATAAATAGAGATGAAAAGTGGAATTAGAATAATTCCTAAAAGACTATTAAAGAAGCTTATAATCACTCCTATGGAGGAGACTTTCCGGCGCTCCCGTTCGCCCCTAAACATATCTGGAAATAAGGCATTAATGTTAATCTCAGCCAGCGTACGCATTGTCTCGTAAATGCACATTAAAATCGTTAAAATTACTGCAATTAAAGCGATGGACTCCATCCCGAAAGGCATGAAACAAAAAATGAGAAGAATGGGCGAAATGAAGGTTCCGATAACAATATAAGGAAATCTTTTTCCATGCTTTTCTGTAAATCTTGTAGATCTATCAGTCCAATATCCCAAAATTGGATCATTTATGCCATCCACGATACTGTAGATTAAAAACATGAGAGCAATAGTAGTTTGAGGAATTAAAAGCAGAGAAACGGCGAAAAATTGAAGCTGATTGAACATGGAATAGAGAAATCCTCCCACGATAATGCCCAAGGAATAGAAAATCATTTTTTTGGTACTACGCTCAACCATTACAGAATTATTAACCACATGCGATTTAGACATTCTCGATCTCGTATATCTTTTTTATATTTTATTAGAATAATTTTAAATTTATTTATTGTAATTAATTTTATTCATTTCAAAATAAAAACTTATTTCATTAGCGGGTCCTATCTTAAATGAACGAACATTGAAGGGGAAAGTTGAAGAATTAAAAAATTGGTTAACTTAAAAAAAAAATTAAAAGGGGGTAACTTTCGAATTAAATTTTACCTTTTAAGAAGAAACTTAATAATTAATTCATTCACTTCAGGAGCCCTTGAGCGATGCACTTCATGACCTGCCTTTTGGATTACATGAAGCTTGCCGTTAGGCAGTTTTTCATGGATTTGTTCCATTACGGAAAGAGGAGTAAGCTTATCGTGGGAGGCTCCAATCAACAAGGTTTCATGAGTAATTTCATGAAGATGCTTCCATGTATCATGAGATTTAAGCGCATGAATTTGATTTTCCACATCTTTTTCCGTGCTTGGATTAGTTTTAATATAATTAATCAAATCTTCTACTGACCAGATACCATGGAATTTCATTTTGGGATCTGCTTTCATTTTTTTACGGAAGCTAACGTGAAACCCTCTTTTAATATCATTCCATAGCACTTGTTCGGGATCTTTTTTAATTACTTCAATGCGTTCGAGCTGATTTTTTCTAAACAATTCAATGCCTCCCTTTCTTGGAATGCCGGGGCTGGTATTTATTAACACTATTTTTTCAATCCGAGTCGGATATTTTAAGGCAAAATTTTGGATGATCATCCCTCCTAAAGAAAAACCAAGAAAATGAGCTTTAGAAATGTGGAGATAATCCATGAGACCAGCAATATCATCTGCGAGCGTTTCCATCGTAAAAGGTTCATCTGGACGATCAGATTTGCCAGCACTTCTTTGATCAAAAATTATTACTTGAAAATGTTTTGATAACATGGGAATCTGAGCAATCCATGTTTCTTTTTTTCCTCCAAATCCATGAACACAGATCAGTGGAAAATTTTCTTTCTTACCATGAAGTTCATAACAAATTTTAATCCCATTAATATTTGCAAAAAATTCGTTCATTTTTATAAAAGAATTTTTTTTTAAAAATTGAGAGGATTTATATTTTTTCAAAAATATTGGAAGACTTGGAGAGAAAATTTAATAATTATTTAATTTCATCGTGCATTTTAAAAATAAAATAGTTTTAAACTTATTGATGGTTATTTAAAATCCAAATTAAATATTATTCATTTTTTTCTCCCTTTCAATTAATAATTAAATGAAAGAATGATAATGAAAGATATAATAATTAATTGTAAGGAATGTGGTGCGAGAATTCCACCAGAATTAATAAAGAAACTGATGAATAATGAGTCAATCTATTGCGAACGGTGTGGCATTGAAAATCTACCCATTGATTTTAACTTACAAGACTTAAAAGAACATTTAAAATCAAAAACTTTAAATAATTATAAAGAAATACTTAAGACATCTGGAAATCGATTTTTTACAATGATGAAATCTAAAATTAATGAGATTAAAGAAGATATAGAGTTAAAATTAAAAAAAATAGATTAATCATCTATAACTTAAATGCTAAAATCAGGCATATTTCAAAAAGAGAGAGGATTTCTTAAAAAAATATAAAAATTTTTATATTTCTTACTTTATAAGATAAAAAAAAACTTAGGAAAAATGATAAAAATGAAAGAAAATGAAATTAAAGAAATAGCAAAAATTTGGTTTATGGAAGGAATTAATAGAGCTCATGAATTAAAAAAATGGTCTGGATTAGACTCTTTTTTTGAGAAAGTATGGTTAGAAAAAAAAGTAGGAATTGAAAGATTAATAAAAAACCATTCTGAAAAAAATAAAAAGAAAATTTCCATATCAAAAGCGCCTTTAGAGAAAGTTAAAGTAATTAATACTAAAGTAAAAGATTTTATCCAGAAAAATATAAAAAAAGAGTAATTTTCTTAAACCTTTAATTTTTCCTGGCTATTTTTTTAGGCATTTAATAATAGTAATGTAAAAATCACATAACTATAACTATTTCTTGAGAAAAATTTAGTATTAAATTAATTTAATACTCATTTAATAATCGAAGAACATTATAATATAAAATATCTTTTTTAATGTCTTCAGAAATTTTGGGCAAGGTCGTTATTTTTTGAATTTCGATGGGCAAGTGGGAAGCTGTAGGAGAATCAGAGCCAAAGAGAATGCGTTCGTGGCCAGCTGTTTTAATTATATTGAATATTCCAAAGGAAACCGAACAAGAGGTTTCAAAATAGATATTAGAATATTTTTTTAGCACCATTCCTGCTTCTACCGCGAATTCCATGGCATATGCAGAATGGCCAAGGATGATTTTTAGGTCCGGAAACATCTCTGCTAATTTTGCCACGTTTTTACATGAGACGCCATTAAAGTATCCTGTCTTGGGCATGGTATGAATGAAAAGGATGAGGTCTTTATCTTGTTCTTGCATGAAAGAAGCTAATTTCATTAGATCTTTTGGGATGCGCATGATATTGAATGCGGGATGGATTTTAACCCCCCGAAAGCCTTCTTTAAAATGCTGTTCTAAAATGTCATAACTTTCTGCTTCGAGCTCGGGATTCATTGTCGGGTTAAACCAGAAAAATTTATAAATTCTATGTGGCGCTTTTTTCGCAATCTCAATGACATCATCATGAGGGATTTGCCCTTTTGGAACCATTTTTAGGAATTTTTCTAATTGATTAGATTCCGACTCATCCTGTTTTGAAATAGAGCCTTTTTCCTTTTTTTCATAATATTTCGTTCGATTAATGGTTGTAATAATTGCTTTTTCTACATGATATTTATCCATATAGGCGAGCAGATCTTTCTCTTCTTTCAGCCAGACGCCGTTAGAATGCATGTGCGCATCAAAAATCTTAAATTTTTCCATTGTTCTACTTCCTTGTATTACAATTTAACTTTTAATTGTTTTAAATTTATTACTAATAATTATTAATTTCATGCATGAGTTTGTTTGAATTCTGAATATTCGCATAATTTTTTTATTAAAGGAATGGGGCGATCCCATAATTTAAATAAAATCGCTCCATTTTGTCTCAATCGACTTGACCATGGACTATTAAAATTTTGGGGGCTGATATAAAAGATGGGAATTGAATATTTCTCTGCATTTTTTAGCGTGGGTTGTAACAGGGATTTGGCCAATTCATCACTTTTTTCGGGATCTTGTTTTTTAAATTCCGCATGTTGGGCAATCCTTTCGTGTTCCAAATATTTATCCATGACATCTTGGAAGCCAACCACGCCATATTGAATTAAAACATCTACTTCTCCTGATTTCATGAGAATTTCGGGTAATGTAATATAATAATAGGGCAAATTCATATCAAATGTCACATCAATAGGATTTTTAAAGCTGGCGATTGGAGGAAGCATTTCTTTTAATTCTTGCTGTAATTGTTCTGATAATTCCGGAACGATTAACCCCTCTGATTCAGCAGTATTTGCCAACATTGTGCCGGGACCACCTGAGTTGGTTATTATGCCTATTCGCTTGCCTCTTGGAAGATATCCTTTAGTTAAAGCCAGAGCAAGGTCTAAAAATTCTTGAACTTTAGAGGTTTCAATAATTCCCGTTTCTTTAAAGACTGCTTTATAAATTCTCTTATCTCCAGCCATTGAACCCGTGTGACTGGTTAAAGCGCGATTTCCTGCTTCGGAGCCCCCGCCATAAATCGCGATGACCGGTTTCTTAGGAGTAATTTCCTTGGCTAATTCGAGAAATTTTCTTCCGCGTTTTATTTCTTCGATGTATAATCCAATCACTTTGGTTTGCTCATCATCCTTGAAATACTCCAAGCAATCAACAATATCGATATTTGCCTCATTTCCCACCGATATGCTTTTTCCCAATCCCAAATCCAAGTTTTCAGGATCAAAAAAGATGTGGCTTGAAAGCGTGCCACTCTGAGATGCAATAGAAAATTTATTTCTTTTAAGCCGCTCCCAAATGGATATGTTAAAAGCTTTACCCTCTTCTTCAGTTATCCAATTATTGAACACGCCAAGACAATTCGGCCCTATGAAACGAATGCCATGATCTTTAGCAATTTTAATTATTTGTTCCGTCAAGTCATTCTTTCGGTCGCTTGTTAATTCTCTGAATCCTCCCGATATCAAGATGATATATTTGACACCTTTTTCAGCACATTCCTTAAAGATTTGTGGAACTATTCTGGGGGGCAAGACAATGATGACGACATCGGGAACTTCAGGAACCTCATCCAAGGTTCTATAAGCTGGAAATCCCATTATCGAATCTAATTTCAAATGAATAGGATAAATTTTTCCCGGATAATCAGAAATAATGAGGTTCATCAACTGGATGCAAGCTAACGACGCTCCCGAATTATTAGCACCATATATAGCCACGCTTTTCGGATTTAAAATCTCATGGAGAAAATGGGTAATTCCAGTAGACATATTTAGTTGAAAAATATTTCATTATTTTTAATTTAATTGTTGAGAACATGACATATTTTTCACCTTCCTTTGACCCCTTGATAAAATTTCTTGATAATCATGATCTCTTGAAAATTTTCAATGTTTTTGCCTTCACCTTAATATTCAAATAAATTGAGAAACCAAAATTGAAAAATGTCGACTAAGGAAAAGACGGAAAAAAGCAGGGAAAAAAAAATATGAATGAAATAGGAAAAAATTCAAAATTTATTTTCGATCTTTCTGGAAACCATGAGTTAGAAAGTAAATATCTTTTCTTTCATGAAGTTTCTCCATGCTTTGCTTTCCATTTTGGATCATTTATTTGCAACTGTCTCCTCTGAACCTTTCCTACCAGGGATTTTGGAATTTCTTCTATGATTTCTATTTCTTTTGGACATTTATAGTGGGTGATATTTACTTTACACCATTCGATCAACTTCTCAGGTGTCAATCGTCCTTTTGCTTCTGCTTTAATTTGAACCCAGGCCTTGACCATTTCTCCAGTTTCAGGATCCGGCAACCCAGCTACGGCTACTTCAAGGACATCAGGATGGGTGCCAATCAATTCCTCAACTTCCTTAGGAAACACCGAGTAGCCTTTATATTTAATCATTTGCTTCTTCCGATCTCGAATGACTATTTGCCCTTTTGCGTCCATGTAGCCGATATCGCCCGTTAAACACCAAATTTTTCCATCACACTCTCTTAAAGTTTCTGCTGTAGCCTCCGGGTTATTCAAATACCCTTTAAATACTTGAGGTCCACTCACGCAAATTTCTCCTGTAAAATCTGGCCCGTATCCATTAAGAGGACCTTTATCAAAATCTTCCATGTGGAAAATCATCCAATCGGTCCCCGGAAAAGGTAATCCTAACGTTCCTGTTTCGTCTTTCCCATTAAATGGACCAGCACTAACTGCAGTTGTGCATTCTGTCAAACCATAAGCTTCCACTAATTTTCCTCCACTTACTGCCTCAAATTTTTCTTTGACAGGCCCATGCAATGGACCAGCTCCGCTCACGCAGAGACGGAACATTCCTTTTAAGCGAGGTTCGGGATTTTCTTCCAGATATCTGGTTAGTCCAATGAAAAGATTTTCAACGCCAGGTAAAATCGTCCCTCCCTCGGGACCCACTTCTAAGATGGTATCCACTACTTCTTTTAAAGAAGAAGGGGGTCTTGGAAATAAAATATTAAAATCTCCTCCTTCTATTACCACGTTCTGAACAATGGTCATTCCGAAGGCATGAAACATGGGGAGGATTCCGATACAAGCCATGGGATGAGTAGCATCCGGCATCCAAGAGAAGGTTTGTTTAGCATTACAAACACAATTATAATGCGTGATGATTGCAGCTTTCGGAACTCCGGTTGTGCCTCCTGTCATTAAATAAACAGCGGGATCATTAATAGGGTCTATTTCGACCTTGGGGATATTGATTTCTCCCCTTTTAGGAGCCATTTCCAAGAAGCTCAGAGCTCCAGGAACTTCTCCACTAGGAATCGTGCCTTCTTTAATTAATTGTTCTTTAATTGCTGGCGGAATAGCGGCTAAATCCGCAATGTTTGTGGAAATTATAAAATCAAACTTATAGTGGTCAGAAATGGGTTTAATCAAGCCATACATGGCGTCCATGCAGATAAGGGCTTTTGGTTTGGTCTGCTTAAGCACGTTTAAAATTTCTAAGGGTTTATAGGTAGGATTTATCGGTATAACAATGGCACCGAGTTTTACCGTAGCGAAATACGAGATTGTAAATTGGAAGCTATTAGGAAGCAAGATAGCCACCACATCTCCTTTTTTAATGCCTTTTTTAGCGAGAGAAGTGGTCAGCGTGTCCACGTGTTTTCTTAGGACCCTATAATTCATGGTAGTTTTCAGAAACCACGAATATTTTTGTCGTCCAAATTCCTCCGTTTTTTGGTCAAACCAATCTCCGAGACTTATCACGGGAAATTTGGGATGTTTGGGCACGCCTTCTTGCCATAGCCCTGAATTGAACCATGGTCTGTCGTCGGGCACGTGCCAATTAAGGACTTCGTTCATGATTAAAAAACCGTTTATTAAAATTTTAAGATGAATTTCTTTGTTGTTAAATTATGATGTGTAAATGTTCGTATTAAATATTATGCAATTTCATTCGAAAGGGTGAAAACATGTAGTTTAAAATTGAGGGTTATCAGAGTAAATTTAACTCTGAAAAAGCTAATTTAATGGTATTTCATGAGAACTAAAGTTTTTGGAAAAAATTGCTTGTTTGGAAAAAGGATTACATGGATATTTTTTTTGGTTAGCTAAAAAGATAAAAATTGCTAAAAGATGCTTAGTCGGTAAATGTTTTAATTTTCACGAGTTTTCCGCCTTTACGTGCAGATTCCGAGGCTGCGATGCCTGCCATGCAAAAATTGGCTCCAATTTTAGCGTGCAATTTAGGAATTTTATTTTTTTCAATGGCTTCTAACCAATCATGCAAGATTCGCGCATTTGCTCCCCAATACAGCCCTTTGATTATAGGAATGACATCAGATAATTGCTCCTCGTCAATTTTCTTGGTTTTGCCTTTTCGATGACGGCTGCGGGTGATCACGTGGTCATCCGCTAAAAACAATCTCCCAGGTCGACTTAATTCATAACATTCATAGGTCCCCAATTCACCCGTAACTTGTATGATGATTCGGGTGGGCTCTCTTGCAAACACGTAGGCGTTGGCACATTTTGCAATAGCTTCTTTTTCAGTCTTGAATAATGCTACTTGAAAAGCTTTTGCCGGACTGCAAATAGGTTTTCCATGGTAACCTCCATTATCATTTGCGAAGCTTACAACTTCTACAAAAGGCATGGGATTGTCTATTCCTCCCATTGCAGCTTGTGCGGGACCAATTGAATGGGCATACATCATGGGATCAAATAATTGATACCACGAGTCAATTCTAGGCGTATTCACATCTCCATGAAATCCTTTCCTCCATCGATACGTAACATCATGTAAATACTCTGCTTCAGCATAAACAACGGGACCTAGCTTGCCAGATGAGGCCAAATGACCCGCATAAAGTACTTCGGGGAAAAAGCAATAATTTTCGCCTAATTGATATACTTTTCCAGAAGCATTTTCAGCATCAATAATTTTTTCAATATCTTTTTTATTTAATGCCATGGGAATTTCGGAAAATACATGAAATCCTGCCTCTAATGCAGCTACGGCTTGTTCTGCATGATATTGCGGCGGGCTTGAAATGATAATTGCCTCCATGTTAGGCGTGCTAAGAAATTCTTCAAAAGAAGATGCAACCTTGACACCCTCCATTTTACTCAATCGTTCACGAGCTTCGGGATCTGGATCAAAACCAGCGATAATTTTCGCTCGATTATTAAGGAGGGGATGGGATTCTAATTCACTGCGATGTTCGGTTGCATTAAGGCCGTTTCCAACCAAGCCAATTTTTAAGGGTCGTATCATGATATTAATTTACTATGGTTTTTTTTAATATTAAAATGATAATGATGTTCTCATGAATTCATTGAAATTGATCAATTATCATGCTAAATAAATATTTTTTTTTGAATCTTTTGAAAAAAGTCTTCGAAGAATTATATAAAGAAATGAATGACTTACCATTAACATCAACCTCTAATACAATAAAAAATTAATGAAATACATGAAATTAGGGATTAGCTCATTAGGATATCTTGTTAATCACGGAGTGAAGGGTAATTATAAAAATTTGAATGAACTATTATTACAAGCCACCAAATCTGCTTTAGAGTTTACTGAAAAATGGAATTTAGCTACCTGTGAAATTATCCTTGAACCTCCTAAAATAACGGAAAAAAAAGAGAGAAAAGCTTTTATTGAGGTATGCGATTCATATTCGGTTGAAAAACAAATTCACGGAAATTTCATGGATGTCTCACTATGTTCCTTTAATGAATGGATTTCACGGGCAACGGTGGATGCATATATTGAAAATGCCAGGATTTGTGCTGAAATTGGTGCTAAAGTATTTACAATTCATCCTGGTCCCGCAGATTTTCCCATTCCTCCTTTTAAAGAAAAGCATGAGCAGATATTGCTTAATTCTGTGGATAAACTATTAGATGAAATCAAAGATTTAGGAATTACCACGTGTATCGAAAACATGCCAAAAGTTGCCGGATTTTTTTTGAAAATAGAAGAGATTGAAGAGTTCTTCGTAAGATTAAATCGTACTGATTTATTTTTTACCTATGACACCTCTCATCTATGGACAAATAATGGAGATCCTAATAGTTTATGGAATAAATTCCATGATAAAATTAGAAATGTTCATCTTGTTGATAATGCGGATAAAAATACGGATAACCATCCTCAATTAGGAACTGGAAAAGTGAACTTTGAAGAAATTTTCAATATCATGAAAGTTTACAATTATACTGGGGCAATAATCGTGGAACTCTTCAGTGCCACGACTTTAGAAAAAAGCATGGAATATATAACTAGGTTCTTATAAAATTCTTTTTTAACATCTAATTGAGAAGCACTTTCAGAAGTATCTAATGTTTCTTTTGTAAAAAAAGAATTCCCTCTTGCTTTACTCATGAGTTAAAATTAGAAACGTAAAAGAAATGAAAAATTTATATTTGGGAGCTAAAAGCTACGAGTTTCTTTCCCGAATTTGAGAACCTTGTTTTTACCAAGGGTAAATAATCCTCTGAAATTAATGTATCCAATGACTTCACCCCCCGCTCCTTCCACCTTTTTTTTCATGTAATCTCTTGCTTTTCCCCCCGTGATTCGAGCAGTGGAGAAAACTGCGGCTTTCTTCCCTTGAAGCGATGATTTAAGTCTTTCAATTATTTCAATTAAATCCTGTCCAGCAGCATTTAACGAACTTAGCTCCTTTACAAACTTGGAAAAATCATCATGCAGGAACTTATTTAAAATTTTCATTTTTTCCTTGAATTTCCCTTGACATGAAACGGAATAAAATTCACCTCATATTGATCAAGAGCACTAGCAATAATTTCCGCCATTTTTTTTGTTCTTCCGCCCATTCATTGTAAAATAGATTATTAGCGCCTTCATGAATATTAAGATATCAGCTTGTTTAAAAATCAAATGTTGAATTTGTTTCTATGAATTATTTTATAAAAATTTCACCACAAGTTTCATTAACATGACCCTAATTGAAGTGATCTTGAAATAAGAACTTGAAGATTTTCAAATCTAAGGATTTAAAAAAAAATATAGATACATGACTTTACATGAAAATGTTTTTATATACGAAATTATTCTATAGATTTCTTTTCGTTTTTTTTTGACAATAAAATCTTTTTTAATTCATTAAAAAAAACTATTCTATATTTATTTTATTAGGATGTTATCAAAAATTTTGGTAAAAGAAGGTAAAAAAAGAAAATCAGAGGTAAGCTCACTCATGTTCTTTTTTGCTTCCCATTCATATCTTTTAAATTTATTAAAAACATTTAATTTAATCAGATTATGAAAAGCAAATTTTTTGTCGATATTGCCGATTTTGAATTATTTGATTTTCATTGCCACGCTTCGAATTTAGATGATTTTGATAATTATTTAAACCGATTTAATATAGGAAAATTCTGCTTGATGCCTACAGTCATGGCAAATGATTTTAATAACATTAATGAATTTATTGAAAGAATCAAACCGTTAAAAAAAAAATTTGGAGCACGAGCAATCACGTTTGGATGCATGGATTTTAACAAAGATGCTGAAAAAAATAAAGAATTATTAGAAAACCAAAAAGCTACTATGAAAATCCAAGGAATCAAAATCCATCCCGAACAAGGCTTCAAAATTAACAAAAATTTCTTAAAACCCTTTTTTAAATGTATTTTAGACGTGTTAGGACAAGACACGCCTATTTACATTCATACTGATTGGCCTTTATTAGAAGAGAAGGGTTTTCGTCCCAATGGATTGAAGGCCACCTTTAATAAGATCGTGTCTTTTTTTCCTGAATTTACATTCATCATGGGACATGCAGGAGGGAGTGCAGATTATCTAAATATTTGGAAGAGCTGTAAGAAATATTCAAATGTACTTGTCGAAACATCCATGGCACCTACCACCTCCCCTCTGGAAGAAATTATATGGAGAATTGGTCCCGAAAGACTCTTGTTCGGAACAAATTATCCTTATTGCTTGCCGAGCAGTGAAATCGTGAAAATTTTTAGTTTGTATCAAGTAAGTGATGCGGAGAGGAAATTGATTCTGAATTCAAATGCGGAGGTGCTTTTTTCTAAATGATTCTTTATCAAGATGAGGAATACGTGCTTTTTGACGCTCATAGTCATTTTTCCAACTTGGTGGCAAGACCTCTCAAATTCTTGTTTAAAAACATGGCAATATATGAAATCATGGATTTAATTTTTACGAATTGGCACCGCTTTAAGCGAATTTCTAAGGATAGAACGGAAAAGAACGTGTATTTGTATAAGCTCATCATGGACTATTATCATGTTGATAAAGCCATTCACCTTCCCGTGTTCAAGATGGATAGAAAACTAAGTTATCGCATGAATGAAATGTTTCCAGAATGTATTGTAGGATTCGGATATATTAATCCCAATTCCAAGCATTTAGATGAAGATCTCCGGGAATTAATAGAAATGAAAGTAGTCGGAATAAAAATCCATCCTGATATCATGAAATTTAAGTTCAAGACACACGCAGACCGGCTTATTAAGATTTTCGAATTTTGTGCAAAAAATAAAATCATCATCCTTTCTCACACGGGAAGCCATTCAGACATTATAAACGTTCTGCCACTTCTAAAGCAATGTGAAGAGACAATATTTATCATGGGGCATTCTGGTTTATGTCCGCAAGTTAATCATGCCATTGAAGTCGCTCGAGAATGTCCAAATTCGTATTTAGAGATGTGCGGAAACCCCTATACCTACAAATTTCTTGAAGCCATGAAAGATCCAGATATCGGTATCGAAAGACTTTTCTTCGGAACAGATAGTCCAAGCCTTCATCCCCGCGTGGAAATCGAAAAAGTATTAGGCATGCCCATTTCCGAAGAAGAAAAAAGAATGATCTTCGCTAAAAATTTAGAAAATCTATTGAAAAATTACGCTCCAAATAGATACGGATATAATCTTTTTTAATTCGATTTCTTTTTATTTTCATGATTGTAATTTTTATTCAAGAATGGTTTAAAGAATTAATTTTTTTAAATTGATCTAATTTCAATCGTTGTTTTAATTAAAATGGCACGAATACCTAAAGACATTTGAAAATTAGATTTAGGATCCATTCTCTCCTACACCATGGCGGATTTATTGATTAATACCAGTGGTATGGCATTCGGCGCTTTTTTATTCTTTTTTTGGGAAACGGAAATTGGTTTAAATATCTGGATCATTACGCTCTGCTACACGATCTATGCTATCTGGAATGCAATAAACGATCCAATCGTCGGCTATTTCATTGACATGCCAAGGAAATTTTGGAAAAAATATGGAAAATGCTTTCCATACATCATAATTGCAGGGATTCCTTCCATTCTCTTGTTTGTTGGTATTTTTGCTCCTCCCGATTTCAATCCTAAGAGCGATGCTTGGATTCTATTCACCTGGCTTTTAATATTTCTCCTTTTATATGAATTATTCATTACAATCTTTTCCCTCAACCATTATGCATTATTCCCTGATAAATTTCGTGTAGATTCTGACAGAAGAAAAGTAGGAACTATTGGAGAGGTGTTTATTTTAGCCAGAACTGCTATCGGGTCGATCTTATCCCCTCTATTGATTATATATGTGGATAAATCGTTGTATGCCAGAATGGCGTGGATTATTCCAATAATTAACTTGATCTTATTCGTGACCATTATTCCGGGACATCTTGAAGCAAAAGCAATGAAAGAACGATATACCTTGGAGCAAACTGACGTAGAAAAGGTATCATTTATTCAAGCCTTCAAGGTAGTATTAACCTCGAACAATTTCGTTGTAGTCATTTTAATATTTTTTACAGATGGGATTATTGGATTATCTTTAACAGCTTCTATTCAATACGTCACGAAATACATTTTACAAGAAAAGGCGGCAGTTTTCATTTATCTCATGGTAGCATTTATATTCGGTGTGATGGGATCCATCTTTTTTTGGTTAATGTTAGCTCAAAAAATGAAAAATAACCGAAAAATGTTGATTTTAGGTCCTTTTTTTAATACCATTTTCTTATTGCCTTTCATGATCGTAAAAGGCTTGATTGGTTTTACAATCGCAGCATTCATTTTGGGTATCGGCGGAGGAGCTCTAAGAGTTATTCAGGATCCTGTATTGACCGATACAATTGATGAGGCAACTGTGAGATCGGGAAAACACATGGAAGGGGCGTTCATGGGAGTGAGAATTTTCTTTTTAAGACTTGTGATAATCGTGCAGGGATTGATTTTTGCGATTACACATAAGTTAACGGGTTTTGACCCTAACTCAGATATCCAAACGGAGTTGGCGAAATTTGGAATTCGAATTCATACTGCTTTGATTCTGATGATTTTAACGCTCATTGCTCTGGTCATTTTCACAATTGTATATGATTTAACCCCGGAAAAGACAAGAGAGCTAAAAGAGAAAATGAAAGAAATGAATCTTTAATTTAAAATTACATTTTTTTTCTTATTTATTTTTCACGCCATACGATTCTTGAGGGCAATTTAGGATTCTATTTCCTTAATTAAGAAATAAATACTAAAAGCGTTTTGAAAAAACTCTTTTAACTTTTTACCAAGAAAAATTATTTAATAACTCTTATATATTTCTTTTATCTATATTATATTCATAAAATGAGTTAATATTATAAAATGGGAAAAATGATTTAAAATGGTAAAAATTCAAGTCATTTTCATTGGAAAGAGTCGGTGGGAAGCAGGATGGCCTTATTTGGGTCATGATAATGAAAGCGTCATGGATTCCATCATAAAATATTTAAGGGATCGGCATGCGGGGGTAGAATTTAACAAAAATGAGTTAATTTATACGCATGATGATGCATTAATCGGGAGTATTAAGAATCGCATCATGGTATCCGATGGGGTTTTGATATTTACAATTGGACATTATGGAGATCCGGGGTTAATTCAAGCAGGATTAGAATTTATTGAAATGAGAAAGCCAACAATCATGGCCAATCTCATTTATGCGGGAGACCATACTTTTACAAAAATTTATGCACTTGTCAGGGATAAAAATTATCCGCTCCATGTCATTTCTTCTCAAAAAATGGAAGATTTTAGCAAGCCCATTAACATTTTTTGTGAGCTCTTAAAGTTAAGAGGGAAAAATGTTTTAGTACACGCAAGTGATCAGTTAAAAATAAATTGGGAGCGCGTATTGGGGTTTATGAGTCCGGAGCGAAAAAAGTTATCCGAGGAACATCCAGAATTCTTGGAGCAAATTACTACGTTTACCGCCGATAAAAATTTTGAATTTTATACGGACATTATTGGAATGGATCAAGCTCATCAGTGGAGAAAAAATGAGCTTGAATATGCCCATGGTCTTGAAGAAATATTTGGAATTAAAATGATTAAAGAGGAACCGGATGAAATTTTAAATTATTATGATGCCGTGGATAAAGAGGAAGCGAAAAAAATTGCTGAAAAATGGATGATTAACGCTCTAAAAGTGGAGCCCACTAAAAAAACAATTATAAATTCTGCAAAATTATATTTAGCGTTCAAGAAATTTTTAAAAGATAAGAATATTACCTATTATACGCCCGATTGCGGTTCCTTTCTTTTAAGTGGGAAATTACCGGCATATCCTTGTTTACCATTCATGGAATTATATAAAGAAGGGATTTATGGGACGTGTGAATCAGACGTGGATTCTCTAATTAGTTTTATCTATGGTCTCACCATTACCGGAAGACCTGGTTTTGTTTCCAATCATGCGATTGATACCGTAAATAATTTAATTACTTACATGCATTGTCTTGCTCCGATAAATGTATTTGGAAATGATGATCAAGTAGCTCCTTATGAAATAAAATATCATGGAGAATCGCATTTTGTTGGGGCTTCGCCGTGTGTGAAATTTCCCGTAGGAGAACCCGTGACCACCATAAAAATAAGCATTTTTAATAAAAGTATTGAAATTCGCACCGGAAAAATAAAAAGCAATGTTGTAGATGAAAGAGGATGCGTTTCAAAAATGCTCGTGGAATGCAATGTTAAAAGAATAATGGAAAATTATGATTGGAATTCATTTGGATGGCACCGTGTATCATTCGTAGGGGACTGGAAAGAAGACTTTATCATTGGAGCGAAGTTACTGGGACTTAAAATCGTAGACTTGAGTTAAATACTTACGTTAAATTATTGAATAAAAAACATGGTTTTTGATATTTTTTTTTTGAAAAACACTTGATAAAGTATTTGGTAATATCCTCAACTAAATCATTTTGGAAGGAATAATTAATTACTCACCTTCTCTTTAAGTATTTTAAAAATAAACCTTTAAATACATTTAAAACTAAAACTTATTCATGGAACAAAAACAAACTTTTAAAGTAATAGTTCTCGTTGTATTTTTCTCCTCCACATTGATAAGCATATTATCCCCGATGGCCATTGATATAGCAAATGCCTTACCCATGACACAAGCTCAAGTACTTCAAATTGTATCTATTTATTTAGCAATAGGATCTCTCTTTTCAATTATATGGGCATTTTTAGATAATAAATTCCCCCGGAAAACATTATTATTAATAGCAACCGTGGATTGGACGATATTCACGTTTCTTACAACTTTTGCTTCGAATTTTGTTTCCATGTTGATTTTTCAGATTTTTTCAGCGATCGGTTTTGGCGCAATATTGCCCCTTTCCTATTCAACCATCGTGGATCTAATCGAAGAAGAAGAGCGTGGAAAAGCTTTTGGAATAAAAGAACTTTTCTATGTCTTAGGGATTGGAATGAGCTTTCTCTTAGCAAGCTTATTAGTTCCTGACCTTCCATGGCAAACACCTCTTTACATAATTACTATTGGAGGATTCGTTTGTGTGGTTTTACTAGTATTAGCCCAGTTTCCGGAAAAAAAGAAACTTTCCCAAGAAGAATCTTGGATAAGCTTAGAAGCATTAAAAGAAATAGTTCGTAGCAGGGCGATCTTGCTCATAATAGCATTCAATTTCTTCTTGTTTTTCTGGTATGGAGCGATTACTCAATATTATACTACATTGCTTAGAAATGATTACGGATTTGAACCAGAAATCGCTTTTGTGTTTTATTTAATTGCCCAAATAGGGCAAATTCCCAGTGGCCCTATTTTTGGTTCTCTTGGGGATAGGGTATACAAGCAGAGTAAGAATGGGAGAATAAAAATCGTGATATTGCTAGTTACATGTGGATCCATCCTTAACTTCTTAGGATTTTCACTTATTCTTTCCGTGGGCAATGTTCCTTTAATAGTCTTATTTGTTATATTGACATGCGCCGCAGCCATATTATATGGAGGAGTTGACCCGAATACTCAAGCTACTTTGGGCGATATCACTACTGATCTTAACAGACCAACAACGTATGCTATAAATAATTTGTGCTATATTTTCGGAAGAAGTATTAGCATTTTCCTCTTGAGCATATTTATTGTCGCTTTCAATAATCTTTATAGACCAGGATACATGATTTTATCGATTGCATCAATCATGTCAGTGGTATTTCTCCTGCCGCTGTTAAAGATTTTACCTAAAACAATAAGTGAAAAAAATAACGTTTAAAAATGGGATGTTTTTTATTTTTTTTATATAAATTTTTCATTGAATTTTTTCAGTCCCCCTTGATTAACAATAATATTTTTCCAGCAAATTCATTTCTACTATATTCCAGTGAAGCAACGAGGTCATGAAGGTACTTTAAATCAGTTTAAAAATATTTGGAAATAAATCTTCTTTGTTCTTTTTTTCTACGTGTTATAGCTGAAGCAATTTCAATGGCTTTCCGCATGGCATCGGGTTTGGCAATGCCTTTTCCTGCGATATCAAAAGCTGTTCCGTGAGCGGGTGTTGTAATGGTGCAAGAAACTCCGCCGATCACCGTCACGGCGGCTTCAAAATTCATTAACTTGAGTGCAATTTGTCCTTGATCATGATACATCGTAGTTACTCCATCAAAAAAGCCTTTAAACGCATTCAAAAAGATGGTATCTGCGGGAAATGGCCCCTCTACGTTGATTCCCTCTTTTTTTGCTAACTTAACGGCAGGCTGAATGAATTCAGTTTCTTCCTTTCCGAACAACTCTTCATCACCGGCATGCGGATTTAACGAGGCTACGGCAATACGGGGTTTTTCATTTCCCGCTAATATCATTGTTTCATTCAATAATTGAATGGCTCCAAATACATTTTTAATGGTCAAGCGATTAGAAACCTCTTTCAAGGGAATATGGCTGGTAACTCTGGACACCCATAAATTATTCAATACATTTAATTCTCCAAAAGGGCACCGGATCTTCAAATTACGGGCAAATAACTTATAAATATCATGTCCTCCTTGCTCTAATGCGGCCTTATTATAGGGCGCAAAACTAAAACCGTGAATGAGTCCTTTATTAAACAGCTCTAAAGCCCGCTCAAATTGTTCTCCTGTAGCATGTCCTGACTCAGCAGAGAGCTCTCCCATTCGAATACTATAAGGATCTAAATTCTTCAAATCTAACAAGGGGATCGGCCCCTTCCAATCGATTTTGTGAATATCATCAATCTCATTAAGAATTGAAAAAGGAAAATGAACTCTTGCATGCTTCATTCCTCTTTTTAGTACACGCGCATCTCCAATCAAAAGTGGTCGACAATGATGATGTATTTTCTCGTCCGCACTTATTTTAGCAATGATTTCGGGTCCAATTCCTGTTGCATCTCCCAATAGAATTCCTAAAATTGGCTTCAATTTCCATCCCGGTTAAATTTGGTTAATTTTTCTTTAAACAATCTAATTAGGGCACGGGAACCTTTTAAATATATCCTTTATTCCGTAATTATTGGTAAGAAATAAACCTCTTAGATTTTTAAGATTTTCCACTTTACTCTTTTTAAAAATGATTTTTTCCTTCACTTCATTTCCCATTTTTATTAGCAATAATATAAAACTTCCTCTATTAGACCTTCATGCTGCTTTTAATAAATTTAAATAAGGAATGAGTGGAGGAAAGAAATATTTTTTTTTTACCAAGAAAAATTTCATGTTATTGGAATGAATGCTCGCTTTTATAAAAGGTCTTAACCTTCAATTCCATGATAAAAATCAAAATTTTACACGCATTTCTTTCTTTAATTTGATATTAAAAAAGATATATCTTTTTTAAGAATAATGACTAATGGTAAAAATAAGCACGTTATTTAAAAATAAAATTATTAATTAGGAATAGAAAAAAAAATGAACGATGATGAATTAACCATCACGCATTCTAAGGGAAACATGGCTTCCTATGCCTTTGGAACATTAGTAAATGAGTTCATGGCCATGGCATTCAGTGCTTTTACCTTCTTTTATTATGAGGCTGAAATAGGACTAAGTTCTTGGCTTGTGGGAATCGGTTACGTAATATTTGCCATTTGGAATGCAGTAAATGACCCAATCGTCGGATATATCTGCGATCGTCCATTTTTTTTCACGAGAAAATGGGGAAGGCGCTTTCCATGGATTTTGATAGGGGGTTTTGGATATGTTCTTTCTTATATCTTAATATTTACACCACCAGCCTTGAATCCACGGGAAAATCCGTTCGCTCTTTTCCTATGGTTAGTTTTTACAATTTGTTTATATGATACGTTCGCATCTATTTACTGGGTGAATTACTCTGCGCTTTTTCCCGACAAGTTTCGCACAGTTGAAGAGCGCAGAACTGCGACGGGATTCAATATTTTCATAGGAGTATTTGGTTCTGCTTTTGGAGCGATAATACCCCCATTGATCATTGTATTTGGGGATCTCAAGTCATATCTCTTGCAAGCGTGGATTGTCACGATGATCGGGGTTATAGGGGTGAGCTTAGCAATAGCGGGCTGTAGAGAAGATAAGCAACTTGTCGAAGAATATCTGTCTACTCACGAGCAATTGAAAAGGGAATCTTTTTTCAAGGAATTAGGAATCGCGCTAAAACAAAGGACATTCGTGGTTTTCGTATTCTTGCTGTTCTGTTATCAAGTCATGATAAGATCCATGACAGCGTCCATTCCTTATGCCGTACGATTTATATTAAAAATGGAAGCAAGTGCAGTTACCATTATAATGGCGGGATTTTTAATTTCAGTACTTATTTTTACACCAGCTTGGGTCAAATTTGCACATAAATTAAATGATAATCGCAAGGTTGCTTTAATAACGGGAGGGATATTGACAGCGCTTACAACTCCTTTCATTTTCATTAACGAGTACGTTCAGTTTATTATAGTTATGGTCCTTTGGGGCATCCCTCTAGGAGGGTTTTGGGCCATGCAAATGCCAATTCTGGGGGATGTCATAGATGAATCCGTTGTTAAAACAGGCAAGCGTAAAGAAGGAATTTATAATGGATTTCAGCAATTTTTTTCCAGGCTTGCAATTGTAGCACAAGCATTAAGTTTCAGCATCGTACACGTGATGACGGGTTTTGTAGAAGGCTCGCCCACGCAGACGCCCTTAGCAGAATGGGGCATTCACGTGCATTTAGCAGTTGTTCCGATGGTTGCTATGATTATTGGGTTATTAATATTTTATCGATTTTATGATTTAACTCCCGAGAAAATTCGTATTAATCAACTCAAAATTTTAAAAATAGAGGAATAATTTTATATTTTTTTTTTTTTATTCCAAATGAATAATTCATTAGGGAATGATTTCCTTAGTAGTATTAAGGGGTAAAACAAGCATGTTTTTGCATTTCTGAATTTTTGAGAAAATCCAAGGTAGGCATTTTAGCACGAATCTTCCCATCTTTAAGGATGACAACTTCTTTAGAATAATATGAAATTATATAAGGATTATGAGTAACAATGATGATTGTTCTATTTTGCTTATTTAGATTTTCAAGAATATTCATGAAACTTTTTATCAAGTAAAAGTCTTGTCCTGTGGCCGGTTCATCAATGAGAAGAATTTCGGGTTCCAATACTAATACTGATGCTAAAGCTAAACGTTGTCGAATTCCTTTTGAAAGATATAATGTTGAAGCATAGATTTTTTCAAATTTTTTGAGATCTAATAAATTTACAATGTCATTATAACGTTTTTCAATTATATCATTGGAGAATTTCATGTTTCTCAAGCTAAATTCAATCTCTTCCTTGATGGTATTTTTAAAAAGTTGATGATCGGGGTTTTGATAACAAAAACCAATGGTTCTAGCTATCTCGGGAATAGAATATTTCGTAATGGACTTTCCTTTTAAGAACACGCTTCCTTTTTGCGGTTTCAAAAGCCCATTAAAGTGTTTTATCAGCGTTGTCTTTCCAGATCCATTTTTTCCGATTATAGCTATAAAATCCCCTTGGTATATGGTCAAGCTTACATCTTTTAATGCTTTTGTCATGTTTGGGTAAGTAAAACTTAAGTTTTTAACCTCAATGATGGGCTTTTTATCGAACCGTGGAGGTATTGCTTTCATTTGCTTTTTAGAAACTGCAGATAAAATGTCCGGGAGTTCAAAGGGCAGGCAAATTCCAGCTGATTCGAGTAGTTCGACATTTTGAAGAAAATTTGAAGGTTTTCCATCAAACTCGATTTTTCCATCCTTGAGAAGGAGGATTCGATCGCAAAACTGAAGTATTTTTTTGGTTTCATGACTCACTAAGATGATGGTCAAGCCAAATTTTTTCCTAATTATTTCTAATAATTGAAAAATTTGGAATTTGGAATTTGGATCCAGGTCACTGGTAGGCTCATCAAAAATTAAGATTCTTGGACGCATTGCCATGATGGAAGCGATTGCAACGCGCTGCTTTTGCCCTCCAGATAATTCATCGGGAGATTTTTGTTCATGACCTTCTAAGCCCACGAGTTTTAACGCCCATTTAATACGCTCCTTAATCTCAGAACGAGAGAGTCCAAGGGTTTCTAATCCTAAAGCAATTTCGTCTTCGACGGTCATCATGATGAATTGGGTTTCGGGGTCTTGAAAGATCAAACCTATTTTTTGCCCTAATTCAGTCATTTTAGCGTTTCTGGTATTTTGGCCGAATATTTCTACAGTCCCTTTAATCCATCCTCTTGTCCTCAAGGGTATTAAGCCATTCATGCAATGGCATAATGTAGACTTGCCAGCCCCCGTGGGTCCCATAATTCCCACGAATTCTCCTTCATGAATGGTTAAATTGATATTTTTCAACACCAAGTCTTGAGAAGCACGGTATTTCCAATTAAAATCTTTAAACATTATAATGGGCTTCATTGAATCACGGGAAAATATTCAGTAATAATAAAATTAAGCTTTCATTCATGAATCGTGCTATTATTGAAACGACAAGAAAAAGGAGCAGAAGAAATAAAATAAAATAATCCGTTTTTCTCATGGGAAAATATTGGTAAATTGTTCGCTTTTTTGATCGAAAAGGAATGCCCCTTGCTTCAATGGAATTTGCCATGTCTTCCGTCTTTTTAAACATTAATACGATTAACGTCATGAAAATATTTATAAAATTATTCACACGCTTAGGGATCGAAATGCGCTTAAATTCTACTCCACGGGTCATCATGGCTTCTTTAACCGTAGAATATTCTTGCTGAAACATGGTTAATCCTCGAAACGTCAAATTAATCAATAAACAGAGAGCAAAGGGCACTTTTATCGAACGCAATCCATAAATCAAATCCCTATCAGAAATGCTGGTGAAAAAAAATAACATTAAGAGGAACATTATGATAGCTCGAATAGAAATGGTTCCTGCTGTTATTAAGGTCACGTCGGTAATTAACACGTGCCAAATCCATTTATTTTCAATTAGAACGATGGTGTTTTCATAAAAAATGATGTTACCGGGACGCTCCGAAAAAAAGGACCATGCAATGAAAATGGAAACATTCATGAAGAAAAAAGCAATGATGACTTTCCTAAATTGCTTAGAAAAAACGGGTATCTTCAAAATGAGAATAAGAAGAATATTGAAGAATAAAAGTGCAAGTAAATCAATATAACTGATTAAAATAAAACCACTAATGCTTAAAATACATACGATGGCCATCTTTACCAGGGGATGGGTTTTGGCCATCACGTTGGAAGATGGAATATAAGAAAAAAAAGTTTTAGAAAGAGTTGAAACTCTTCTCACCTTTATTTATCATGAAAACCAATTATCTACAAAAATCGAAGTTTCCTTTAGACGTCCCGTGAGAGCGACCATCATGGGTGTCGCAATTGCCGAGAGAACAATTAAATCGCCCGCAAACCATCCTATAAAGCCAATCCAAAAGCTTTCGGCGGGAGCAAAACCTGCTAAGATAATACCAGAAATTCCAAATACAGCCGAAATAAAGGCCGCTCCAAACACGCCAAAAACTACGTAGAGAAGCCACGATTTAGAAGGATTAATAGCATACATCGCAATTAGAAGAGCTATCGCAATAATCAAAGTAATGATCCAGATAATAGTTAAAGTTAATGCGGTCGCTATAGCAGAGATGATGATATTAATTATTAACACTGCTAACAATAAATATAATTCTTTGGGGCGTTTTAAATCCTTACCTATATCAACATCGGCTTTAGCTATTCTAAAGGCTAAAAGAGGCACTAATCCCTCGAAAAGATCTGCCAATGCCCAATAAAAGGACCAAATACCAAATCCAGATACAAATCCCAAAATCACGCAGGAAATATAGCCAGCTAATACACCCCACATTCCGAGCCATAAACTTAAAGGAACATATACTGCAGCGGCTAAATATAGACCGCTAACACCAGGGAAAGGAGCTACCGGAGCTGCGATTACAGCGTAGATGGCTAAAATTGTTGCCACACCTGTAGCTAAAGCTGTAACAACGAGATGCCTCCATGTAACACCCGGTTTTACTTCTTCCATTTTGGGGGATTCATTCATATAATTATTCACTTTTTTAAATGGAGTTATTCTTTTCCTTAATTTTTATATATAAATTTTTAGTAGTACATTTAAAACTCATTTAGAATCCTATTTAAATCTTTAATGCCCGGTACTAATTTCTAAAACAAGTATTTAATTAAATAATTAGGTTCCATGGTGAATAATGGAAAAGGAAAGACGCCCGACATGATGATTTAATTGCGAAATAGAGGCGATCATGATTTAGGTAAAGGTGTTAGATTAATCCCTTTTTTAACAAGAGCACGAGACCTCATGCGAAATAAGGATACATTTTTTATTTTGATTTCATTTTTAAAGGAATATAAGCCAAGAATTCTTAAAGCTTTTCCTCAATTTTTAGAAAAATAAGAAAAAAATTATTAAAACATTTAGAATCTATCTAAATATCCTTCAGAATCGATTTGCGCAAGAAGCTTATCGATTTTTTTAAATACACGCGATTTTATACGTGGTAAGGGGGAATGTACGTTATCAGTTATTGGCGCACCCAATTTAATTAATATTTGTTTAATTAAATTCGGTCCCGCAGAACTTGGCACCGTTCCAAATATTCCCCCGGTTGAGGAAATAAGAGGAAGCGTCCTCGATAAGCCAACTTCATTTTTAGTTTTTAATGCTTCAAAAAAGTCATGATAGAGCCGAGGAAATAAATTTGAGGCAGAAAAAATACCTCCATCAAGAGGAATTTCATGTTCATAAAAGGCATGAGCAATACGTTCGGTTCCCGCAAGAAATTTAAAGGTATTTCGATCTTCTATACCTTCCAAAATTATTTTCACATGATGTTCCCAGTCGGCTCCCGTATATTTTAATCCTTGAATTATTCTTTCTTTAGCAAGCTCAATTATTAATCTTGGTGGCAAATGAGCTGTAGTTGGAACTACGCTACTAACATCATAGGCCAAAATGGGTTTGCCTCTAGCATTTTCATGAATCTTTTTTAATATTAGCCGAATTTCATCCGAACTTAAACTGAAGTATTGAGGAAACGTAATAACAAATCCATCAACGTCAAGGTCTAAACCTTCATTTAATAGCAATAAAATGTTTTTCAGCGATAAATCGGAAATTCCCATGAGCAAGAAACACGTTGATTTAAGTTGATCTTTAATTATTTTTATCACTTGAATGCGTTTTTTTAAAGGGATATAAGGAAATTCACCGGCAGTTCCGAGAGCAAAAATCCCTGCAACGCCATGATCAATCAAAAAATCGACAATTACTTGTAATCCTTTTTCATCAATATTTTCATCATTTTTAAGAGGTGTAATAATTGGAGGTATGATACCTTTGATCTTATCAAGCACGATTTTTCACGTTCGAGTTTTTTAATATTAAAATAAAATATCATGTTAATGGGAAGGGAAATGCTAAATGTCGCCAAATAGCAATATTATTATGGCTTAATTGTTCCGCTTTCGTTAATTTTCCATTACACGTCATAATAATTTCTTGCCATAGCACTCGTGCAATATCTTCAATGGAGGCTTGTTTAGTAATGATTGTACTGGCATCTACATCAATATGACATTTTAACCATTCACACGCACGAGGGCTCCCACACAACTTTATCACGGGAGCGATGGGATTTCCTGTTGGACTTCCCCTACCAGTTGTCATGGTAATTATTTGAGCCCCCGCCGCTGCGAGTCCCGTCATCGATTCGATATCATTACCGGGTTCAATCATCAGCCAAAGCCCTTTTCTTTTTGGTGCTTGCGAATAATTAATCACGCCTTCTATAGGCACCGTTCCGGATTTTATAGTGGTGCCTAAAGATTTCTCTTCTATGGTGGTTAAGCCTCCTTCTATATTTCCCGGAGAAGGTTGTGTTCCCCTGAAATCAATCCCCATTTTCATGGTGTTTTTTAAGAGCTTTTTTATCGGGACTTCAATTTGTTTTGCCACATTTTTATTTTTTGCTCTTTTCATTAGTAAATGTTCTGTTCCAATCCATTCTGTAAATTCGGGTAAAATCGCAGTTCCTCCCAAAGCGATAATTTTATCCGTGATTTTACCCACGACCGGATTACTCGTTATTCCAGAAATCGAATCGGAACCTCCACATTCTAATCCCAAGGTTAAATAGGAAAAGTCAAAGGGCTCGCGTTTCATTTCTTTTGCTTCTGAGAGCATTTTTCGTCCAATCTTTATTCCTTTTTCAACGGCTACAGGTTCTCCTCCTTTTATTTCCTGCAAATCAAAATATTCTACTGGTTTTTTGCTCCTTTTAATGTGTCGGGCGAGATATTCAGAAGTTAAATTTTCACAACCTAATCCTACAACAATTACACCATATACATTAGGATTCGTGCCTAATCCTATTAATGTGCGTTGAACATTTAGGAGATCTACTCCAAATTGCCCGCAACCTAACGGATGCGTAATTGATACGGAATTTTCTATACCTCGGGCGATTTTTTTAACCGTGTGGTTTACGCACGAAACGCTAGCGATTATAGCTATCCTATTGCGAATTCCGACCTTTTTTTTTGGTCGTTCATATCCCATGAATTCGTCAGCATTCGTTAGCATTTTATTTTTTAAAAAAAGTAAGATGAGAATAATAAATAATAGGAAGAAGATAATAAAAAGATTGGTTTTTAAGGTTAATCATTTGATAAGAAAAGGAAAGAAGGGCCTGATAAAATTTTAAAATATTCCAAAATATATTGATTATTTTTAATGTGTAATATTATTTCATGTAAATAATAAAAATTTATTTAATAAACAAGTTCACGTATTTAAAGGCGGGAAACATGGTTCAAACATACAAAATTCCATGGGCGTCGTGGTATGAACCAAAAGAATTAGAATTAAATTTTCCTGATTCTTGGGACATTCATTATTTTGACATTAAGGATGTTCCAGCTATCGACAGCGAGAAGGAAATCGAAGAAAAATTAAATAATCCCATTGGAACTCTCCCTCTTCAGGAACTTGCTCGAGGAAAAAAGAATGCTGTGATCGTGGTGGATGATATTTCACGACACACGCGCCCTGAGAAAATTTTAAAAGTTATTTTAAGGCAATTAAATGAGGTGGGGATTGATGATGATTCTATTACCATTCTCATTGCTTTAGGAGCTCATCGCCCCATGATGCGGGAAGATTTAGTCAAAAAGATTGGTATTGAGATTTTAGAAAGAATAAATGTTGAAAACCATCATCCTTTTCTAAATTTGAAGCACGTCGGTGAATCAAAATTAGGGACGCCAATCTATATTAATAAAACCTATCATGATGCTGAACTTAAAATAGCCATTAGTGGAGTAATCCCTCATACCCTTGCCGGTTTTGGTGGCGGAGCCAAGATCGTGTTGCCGGGTATCTGCGGTCTTGATACTTTGGAGGCGAATCATCGCGCAAGCATAAGAGGGGTAGGAGTGGGATTAGGATACATTACAGATTTAAGAAAAGATATAGAAGATGTTTGTTCAAGAGTAGGTTTGGATTTTAGTATTAATGTAATTCCTAAAATACAAGGAGAAAATGCGGGTATTTTTGCCGGACATTTCATTGACGCTCACAGAAAGGCCGTTGAATTTTTGAGATCGATGTATGAAGTGGACATCCCAGCTGGTAAAAAATTTGATATTGGATTTTTTAATGCATATCCGGAGGATACAGAACTTTCTCAAAGCCCAAAAGCGTTAAACATGTACTTGCTTCGGCCAAAACTTGTATCCTTTAAAGGGGCTATTGTAATGATGACGGCTTCTACGGAAGGGAGAGGCTATCATGCGCTCAATGCTGAAAGGGGGGCTCCGATTTATGTAAATTATGGAGAACACGTGTTATGGAAAGCCATGGGAAAAAGAACGATATTTTTATTTTCTCCAAACGTTACAAAAGCCGATGTTTATCATTTTTATCCGAATTCGCTCATTTTTGAGAATGATTTTTCTAATATTATTAAAAAATTAGAGGAAAGATTCGGGAACTCGCCTTCCGCTTGTATTGTCCCAAGTAGCATTCTACTTCCAAAAAAATAAATCTTTTTTATTTTTTTTTTTTTTCCTTGATATAATCCATCTTATAATTAAAGGAAAAAATTTTAGTGATTAGAAGCGAACTTTAGTTCGCAAGGAATTTTTTACTTTTTATTTGTTTTTTTTTATTCTTCAATTATCTCAACTTGGTTTATTAAATTCTCTTCTTTGGAAGATATTGGTTTTTTTTTTACTTGCGAGGGAAATAAATAAAATTTTTAAAAATAGAAGAAAATTAATAAATCTTTTAAAAATCAAAGCTGGATCGGATAATTACCATATTGGTCTATAGTATCGTGGCATGTTAAAAAATTTTCTAATTTACACCATTGAGTTACCGAATGCGATGAAGAAAATACATGCCCTCCATCCTTAGAAACGTTTTTTAATAAAAATTTAACGTATTCTTTTACTTCTTGAGGCGTTCCATGGGATAATAATGGAATGGGTACATTTCCAAGAATGACTAAATTAGATCCAAATTGTTGTTTTATTTTTACAATATCATTTCCGGCTTCACGTTCGATGGGATGAAGTCCATCTATTCCACAATCTATTAAGTCAGGAAGCATTTCCATAACATATCCACAAGAATGCATTATTACTTTTGCTCCAAGTTCATGCATTCGCTCACAGAATGATGTTATTGCCGGTTTGAATAATTCTCTGAACATTCTGGGAGAAATCATGCTTTTATTTTTTAATCCAACATCATTTGAAATGTATAAATAATTACCACCTTCTTTAACGATTTTTTCTCCCACTTTAATCGCATATTCATTCAATTGATTTATTATTTTTTTCATGAAATTCTTGTTTTTTATCAATAATTTAAATAATACATTGAATCCAAAAATGTTACACAAATCTTCAAAAGCCGCACTTCCAAATACCAAGAAGGAGGGCACGATATCTAATTTCTTGCATTCTTTAACCGTTGATTTTACAAGAATCCAATTAGCGGGATGGTCAGCATCTAAATTCATGTATTTTTCCCATTCTTCGGGTTTTGATATGAATCCACGCCTATCGTGAGCGCCTTCAGGACTCGTTCGCCATACAAGGCGCCCTCCTGGCCCTCTTACGACCAGATTATTTTCTTCGGTGTAAAAATCTTTAAAAATCTCGTTAGAATATACCATTGGTACTCCAGGACCAGCAAGGAACATGTCATAATTAAAATCTCTATGGATTTTTGTTAGTTTCTTAATAGAACCTCCTAATAATCCTAATATGCTCCGAGGATTTAAAAAAATATTTTCTATTGAAGAAAGAAGATTCGGATTATCATGAAACATGGAAATGATTTCTGGAGAAAAGAAAAGAATAGCAAAAACATTTTTTTGTCCATTAGCTATGGGATTAAGTTCCTTTATTTCAATAGAGCCTTCATATTTAGGAACCCGATCAGGGATTTCCCCTTCGAACACGGCTTCTATACGGCGAAAAGAAGTCCAATCCGTCATAATAATTAAGAAATAATATCAAAAAAAATAAAACTTTTGGATTATCTTTTTCAAGGGAATTTTTTAGGCATTAGTCATTTCTTCAAGGAAGACTTTTAATATTTTTAATTCAATCGCTTTAATATAAGCTCAAAGGTGCGTACTTGAAAAGGAGAGATGTTAAATGATAAAGTCTCATTATTCCATTCAAACTCAGATTGAATTTCTCTTTCTAATAAGTCGGTTGCTTTTATAGAAATAATGTTTTGATTCAAGTTAGAACAAAATTTTATTCTTGCCCTCGTAAGGATTCCACACGTTTCATGAAAACGCATGATGAGAGAATTATCATCTTCCCATTCCTTAAATTTTAAGGCAGTTAAACTCACGTTTTCATTGAGGATTTCGAACATAGGAGTATTAAGAAACTTTTTTTCCGATGGAGGCTTGGGCGTGCCGTGTAATGGAATGACCATGACAGGATTATTGAATTCTCTTGCACTTCTATGAACAACAATATTGGGGCGCCCATCGGGAAATTTCAAGCTTCCTCCTTCATGAGGGAATAATGCATATCTACATCTAAAAGGACCCAATCCGCTATATTCCGGCACATCATGGTTGAAATGTTTTTTATTTAATTCACGTTCGACATTTATCCACGCTTCCGGGGCACTTTCAGGATATTTACATGCTCTTAATAAAGTGAGCTTAAATTCCCCTCCATCTACATCAAAAGCATATTTTCCCTCATTAATAAGCGCAAGTCCCCATGAATTATCGGGGGTACTTAAATCAAAATATTCATGACAAATTTTTTCATATCGGGCTTTATCGCACGGTGTTTTTGGTTGCGTGCTTGATTGAACAGCGCAGAACATCCCATCAGCAATAACATTTTCGGCGTTCGTGGTAGTAGAATATAAAATTTTTAGCATGGCATCTTTTTGTTTCCAATCTGTAAGATATTCTAAAAAAATCTCCGGTTTATCTTTAAAAAGAATGATTTTTTGAGTCACGGGGCTCATACCTAAAGTGCGATTTATTGTTATGGAAATGAAAATGGGACCTTTTTCATTTATTTTTATTTCCACATCTTTATCATTTGGAAGGTCGAGAGGATATTTCCAATATTCATCCTTAAGATTCCATGCATGATAACCGGTCGGAACATCATCCAAATATCCAAAAGTTAAATTGGAGGAATCTCCTTTGATTAGGTTTTTGTTTACATCTATTTTCTTGCATTTAATTTCGGTAAGAGCCCCGGTTTTAGGATTTATTTTGAGAAACAAATGATCATTAGAGAGAGAATCTGGCGTAAAATCAAATGGGGATTGCGATATGATGCGCTCTGATTCATCTTGAGGTACTAATGTTATTCTTGCAATCACGATGGAAAGAGGGTTTAATTCGAGCAGGGTCCACCAACCCGCCGGCAAGTCATCTGGTAAATTCATTGATTCTTTCGCCACTGGTTGACAATAATTAAATTCTTTTTCTTGGCCTAAAATTTCTATTTTAGCACAGGGCGGCTTACCTTCGGCATTTAGTTCCGGTAATTTTTTAAATACATGAATTGGAATGAAAATCCGTGCCTTTCGATGCCATGTTAATGAATTAAAAAGTAAGATGTATGCAACGTCTTCTTGATCATTTAAATTTTCATTATCCTCATACATGTTTGAAATTTTTGCTATGAGTTCATTAATATTACGGTCTTGTTCCTGCCAATCTTCCCATACCTCATCGTATACTTCTGGAATCGAGCTACCAGGAAGCACATCATGAAATTGGTTTTTCAAGGTGATTTTCCATAATTTTTCCAATTCTTTTCGAGGATATTGGTAGTCCTCATTTTCTAAAGTGGAAATTACCGCTAATTTTTCCAATGAAACCAAAAGATTTTCAAATTTTCGATTTTGTCTTTTCACTTCCGCATGATTTGAAAAACACCCTCGATGAGTCTCTAAATATAACTCATCATTCCACATGGGAAATCTTTCTGCTTGAAGTTTAATGGATGTAAAAAAATCTTTTACGGTACTCCATTTAAACACCGGTAATTTTGATAATTCATTTGCAGTTGCCACTTCTTTATGAGTAGGGCCGTGTCCTCCATCGCCGGCTCCAAAGAAATATCCCACATGAGGACAAATCTCATGTTCATCCACGTGATTTTTATAAGTATCATAATCCATAGTATAGTTCCAAATTTTTTTGCCATTTTCTTTTAAAAGATGTCGTCCCACCTCATATTTTTCCCAATCTTCAAACACTTGATCTCCCATGTGAAAGTTTGCTGTCAGTATCCGTGTACCATCCGGACCTTGCCACCAAAAATATACAAATGGAAAGGTGGTTATTCGATTCCAAGTAATCTTAGTTGTCCAAAAAAATTTAGCCCCAGAATTTACTAAAATTTGAGGCAATCCATGATTATATCCAAAAGAATCCAAGAACCACTCAATTTCCGGCAAAATGCCAAAATTATCCCGGAGGAATCGCATGCCATGTAATCTTTGTCTAACCATAGCCTCGCCAGAAGGCATTTGACAATCAGGCTCCACATAAGATCCTCCAACGAGCTCTATATTACCTTTTTTTACTATTTCTTGGATCTCTTTAAACAGCTCCGAATCGTCCTCTTTAATCCATTCTAACAATATAGGCTCACTTAATGCAAAATGAAATGAGTTAGGAAACATTTTTGAATGTAAAATCGCTTTTTTAAAAGTACGTTGGGCTTTTTTGCGAGTTTGCTCAAAAGTCCACATCCAAGCCACATCAATGTGAGATTCTCCTACCATATGAACGACTAATTTATTAAAATTAAACGTCTTAGAAACTTTTTCTTGCCATCTTTTTAATTTTCTCTTAATTTTTATTTCTCTCTGTCCACCTAGCCATTTTTCTCTTACTCGTTCTGTATCCGCTTCCGGTTCTTCGAAATTTGAGGTATTGAGCTTTTTGTTTCCAGAATAATGACCAATTTTATCTAAAAACTCTTTTTCCATCATAGTTTTCTTTTTTCCATTTTTTTATCATAATTTTGAAATAAAATGAATTGAAAAACACATAAAATTGAAAAAATAATAAATAAAAATTTCCTTAATAGTATTTAAATTTTCAGTGATAAAATAAATGAATTTTCTAAACGACAAAAGTTTATAAAAAAAGTCTAAATAAAAAATATTAATTGATTTTCTTTTTACTTCAAGTCGTTTTTTTAATTGTAAATAAAAATGCCAGAAAAATGGGGATTGATGTGAAAAACATTAACATTCCTAATGTAGCATTGACTAAAATTAAACCCATAAACCCATAATTCCATGCAATAAATAATAGAATGATGGGAGGGATGAGATCATGAAAATTGGAACGATTTAGCATTTTTCTGCGTTTCACTAAAATGAGAGAAATCGTAAAAATAGAAAGGACTTCAAGAATTACAACGATTAAAAAGGGAAGGTTGTAAATAATTGGTATTAAGTTAATAAAACCAAAAAGTAGTAATAAAGCGAGGGATATGGGCGGCACTAAGAATAAAGTGTAGAGTTTTCTTTTGAGCGTATCGTGCATATCTAAAGCTTTAATTGATAATAATTCCGGGCGCTTTTTCTCGCCATTCCAATTTAGAGCGCATGAGACTAAATAGGAGATGGGAATTAAAAACCAGCCAATAAAATTAAAACTTGGAACACCAAAATATGACCCTTCATAAACCCACGTCCACAATCCTAATTGAACTGCTATTGGATCCATGCCCCAATCCAAGCTGAGAGCCAATAATGAACTGGTTAAAATCCATTTCCATTTGGATAATTTCAAGCGCTCACATATAATAAAACTGCTATACATGATTCCAACCCAGGCTAATGGAATTGAAATGGGGATGATATCTAAAATCATTATAATATCTTTAGCATAATAATGATTACCCGTAGTAATTCCAATATATTCTAAAAAAATTGCGTATATGAATAGGCTAATTAACATTAAAACTCTCTGAATCCGATTTTTCTGAACATCAAACCACACGTGAATAAGGGCCAATCCGCAAATTACAAAGCCAATAATGGAATACATGATATCAAATTCTGCCATGAGTATGACCTTACAATTTTCTTATGATTTAAATTATTTTCTTTCTTAAATAGTTTAAAACTTATTGATATTAATAAATTAATAAAACATTTCATTTTAAATTTAAAGTGGGTCTCTCAGTTATTTTTTTAAGTATATAAAGTTTATAGATTTAGATCTTATAAAATACAAATAAATTAGAACAAGGTAATATCTTTTTTCCGTGAATTCTTAAGAAGATGATCTTTATTATCGTTTACGATTTCTACCAAAATGCTTTTTCAAATTTTTTTGCAGTTTCTTTCAAATTATCTGTTATTTTAGCTTCAAATCCTTTAAATAAATCCATATCTCCATCCCAATTTTCTAATATTTCTTTAGGATACGTATTAAAAAAACTTGTAATGACGTTTTCCATTTCTTCTTGAATTTTTTTTACTTTATAATTTTCTTTGATATGCATGACAAATAAGAATTCATGCTTTTTTTTGATATGAAAAACAGAATTGCCAATTTTTAAATTTGTAATGCCTTCTTTTACTAATTCTTCAGCAAAAGAATTAAGTGCAGTTAATAACGCCCCAAATAGTTGATCATCTAATTTTTCATCAAAATGACGATGAAACAAAACTATTCCCGCATCCGACAGAATCCATAGATCATTCATTTTAAGAAAATTTTTTAGATAATATTTTTACACTCATAAAAAGTAATGAAAATGAGGTATAAAAAATTTAACTTCATGGAGTATAAACGCCAAGTCTTCGTAAAAATTCAAGGTGTAACCCCTCTCTCGATCAAATAATTCAAGATCCTTTTATTGAACTAAAAACAAAAACCTTTTATTTATAAATTATACCTAAAATATATGAATTATGAACCTATTCAACCCAGAATCTTTCCAATTTTTATCTATTACATTTTTCTCTCCGGCTTTGGCGTGTTCATGTTGATTCAAATGTATTTAAAATATAAAAAAAGAAAAGTAAGATCCCCTCTATATTTGATGCTTGTATTCATTTTTTTCACGTTAGCGTTAATTATTCTAACCATAGGACTTGCAGAAGCTGCCATCACGGGATATTTTATGGAATTTTATAGGATCTCTCTTCCATTAGCCTATAGCATGGTAATAATTGCAGATTTAATGCTCTTTATATTCGCAAGCCACATGATGGAGAAAGGAAAAAAACTCTTACCCTTCTTGGTACTGATGGGCACTATTATATTAATTTCCTTGTTTTTACCGTGGAATTGGTGGGGCGTTCCCGCAGAAGCTCATGCTGGAGAATTAAATATTCGATTATATACAACGGGGAGTTTAGTACTGTATTCTTGCGCGATTTACATTTACATTGCATTTATTTGTCATCAAGTTGGCGGCATGACAGAAAACAATATTACGAAGATAGGATTAAAGCTAATGAAATATTCGATGGGGTGCTTAATTTTATTGTTTGCTTGTATTACGGGAGATAATCTATTAATTGTACTTTTTGATCATCCCGGGTATTCTTTTTTCTTATACATCGGTTGGGCTTTTGCCGTAGCATTTATAATTTTAATATATTTTTCCTTGATCATGCCAAAATGGCTCATAAAAAGAATTAAATAAAAATAAGGTCAACCTCATCTATTTTTTTTAATTCTCCATGGATATTACGTTCGAGGAAATTTATGAAAAGAAAAACTCAGTTTGCCCTGTATCCCGAAAAAATTTCCTTATATAAAACCATTCAACATTAAAACTATTCCATGCTCTTGAATATTTCTCCAATATAATTAATTTTTAATTATTCTCCTTGTATTTGAATATATATCTTTCTATAGCGAGGGCCATCAAATTCCGCTAAATAGATTCCTTGCCACGTGCCAAGCATTAATTTTTGATCGTGTATCATGATTTCTAAAGAGAAACCCATTAAACTACTCTTGATGTGGGCGTCTGAATTTCCTTCTCCATGGCGAAATATATATCCTAAACGTCCATGTTGAGGGATTAATGCTTTTAAATAATTAATAATGTCTCTAATAACATTAGGATCTGCATTTTCATTTATAGTTAACGCTGCGGTAGTGTGAGGTACAAAAATTCTACAAATGCCTTCTCTTACATTTGAATGGGATAATATTTTGCGCACTTCATGAGTTATATCCATTAAAATTTCTCTTTCTGGAGTCTTGACGCTCAATTGTTTAAAAATTATCATGGTTTCACTCTTTCTTCTTTTCTTACTTTAATTAGAAAAACGAAATATTCTTCTTAAAAATAAACGATTATCTTCTTTAATAATTTCAAGAAAAATCTCGAGTGAATGGTTTTTTTTCCCCTAATTATCAACATTTATAACTAAATAATTTCAGTTGGAAGGAAGAGGATATCAACTTAGTTAAGTACGTGAAACCTTTCTTTCACGACAATCCATCCATGCCTACATGATATAATGAATTATTTTTGAGAAAGTAATAGCATGATTTTAGTATTTTTTACAAGGGTATATTAAATGGATTCTTTTTAAGAAAGATTAATGGGATATTTTCCATATCTTTCAACCGTTTCTCTATACTTGAGAAAATTTTCTAATTTAACTGAAGGATTAATACTATGGCCCGAGGAAATGATATACCCTCCGCCAAGGGCACAATTTTTTATTAATTTCTTGGTATATTCTTCAATATATTGAGGATTTTTATCTGCTAAATCTTGGGGGCTTATATTTCCAATTAAAGTAATTTTTTCTCCATGCATTTTTTTCAACTTGAAGATATCATAATCCGGATTTGCCGTGGTTGGTTCAATGGGATTAAAACCATCAATCCCACATTCTATTAGCTTTTCAAAAATTTTTGATATATCTCCACAACTATGCAGAAGAATCTTGCCTCCATTCTCATGAACTTGCTTGCAAATTCTTTTTAACCAAGGAAAGATGTATTTTTCGAAATAATTAGGAGAAAGGAACAAGCCGGACTTATATCCATAATCATCCCATAAGAGAATAGTTTCAGCGCCCCATTCCATGCATCGTTTTATTAGTTCAAGACAAAATTGACCTCTATCATCGAAAATTTTTTTAATTTGCTTCGGTTTTTTTAAAAGCTTCACGAAATTTTCCATTCCAAAACTTTCCCAAACCATTTCTAAGAGAGCTCCCGTTCCCGGGATGATGTAAATTTCATTTTTAAATTCTTTCGAAACCTCTTTTTGAGCATCAAAATTCAATTTTCTACTCCTTTCATCCGGATCGGGATGGAATTCAAAGTTTTCATAATCTTCAAAGTTTTTAAATAATCCTCCGTTATAATAAAGAAGTTCCATGTTATCAGAAGGATTTATCGTGACCCTGAAGGTTCGGCCAAATTCATCCACATATCCCCATTTATAGAATTTTACAGGAAACATTGAAAGAGGTGCGGCTAATAAATCGATACCTATTTTTCTATATAATCGAGCGGTGGCTCTAATGCTTTTTTTCACGGCACTCTCTGATGAGAATAATTTCCTAATAATTTTGTTCTTAAACGGAACAATAGTACTTACCAGTTTTAACGTTTTTCCAATACCTTGATAACCATATTTTTCTCCATAATGTTCACAGATTGTTAAATTATCGATGGAGCCTTCAAAAGCAGGGACTTTATCAGGTTCTTCATGGTTTAAGGTTTTCATTATTCTTTCTTTAGCATTCATCTTTTTTCACCAATATATCGCTATTGCTATTAATAATTTATTAGTTTAATGAGGTTAATAAAAATTGCCCTTTACATGTTAAAAAGGCCATGTTTTCCCTTCCCTTTCACGAATTCCCGACTTCCTTCCAAATATTCACCCGATTCTAAAGTTTTTAATCCCAATTCAAATTCGTTTCTCATGGCATCATGTAAATTCATCCCAAATTGCTGCAATGTTGATAACCTATCGTTCCTTAAACAAGCTTGCGGGAATTTTGAGATTTCTTTAGCTAATCTTTCTGCCTCTTCTCGAGATTTTCCTTCCTCTACAAGTCTATTTGCTAAACCCCATTGATAAGCTTCTTCGGCAGTCACGGGCCTGCCAGTAAGAATCATGTCCAATGCACGGCTCAATCCTATGAGGCGCGGTAATCTAACACTCCCTCCATCAATTAAAGGAACGCCAAACCTTCGGCAAAACACGCCAAAAATAGCCGTTTTTTCTACCACGCGCAGATCGCACCAAATAGCTAATTCTAATCCACCTGCTACGGCGTAGCCGGCCACAGCAGCAATGACAGGTTTGGATAATTCCATTCGAGTCGGTCCCATGGGTCCATCTCCCGTTTTATCGATTCTGTTTCCTCTTCCCTCCATTATCGCTTTTAAATTGGCTCCAGAACAAAATGTCCCATTTGCTCCCCATAATACTGCCGCTAAGGCTTTCTCATCTTTTTCAAACTGTCGAAAAGCATTGGCAAATTCTTCTGCGGTGGGTCCATCTACAGCGTTTTTTACTTCCGGATTATTAATAATAATGGTATATATGGGATAATCAATTTCAACATCTATGGGCATAAAGACATTAGTTTAAGAATCATCTTAAATTTTTTTTTAAAATTTAAAAATCAAGCTCATGAATAATTTTGCAATCTTAAAATGCTTTTTTTTCGTAAAATTTTCAAGTACTTTAAATGAATTATGATTTTTAGGAAATAATATAATAATACCTTGAAGAATTACTATTTTAAACCTTTAAAAGTCGAGGAACTTCTTCTTTTTAATTTTACAAGCGGTTTATATAGGTAAATTAAAAAAAAATTAAGACCCTAAAATTGATATAACGTATCATTTTGAACTCTATAAATAGATAAAAATTCAATAATGCTTCAAAAAATGATATAAAAATGGTAGAAGCGATAAAAGAAAATTCTCATTTTTATATTCAGCAAAGAAATGAATATGATTATTTAAAAAGCTTGATTGAATCATTAGAGCCCGGTAAATGTGCGGGAATCCTTTTACACGGTCCCCCCGGTACAGGCAAAACCTTATTAGCTATTACCCTTGCTAAAAATTTTAATGCACCCTATTTCATTATTGATGGTTCTCCTGACCTTGATAGGCGAGACATTGAAGGAAACTGGGAATTAATTCAAGGGAATACCATTTTTAATTATGGGCCTCTCACGTTAGCAATTAAAAGTGCAAATGAACAAGGCCTTGCCTTTGTAATCATTAATGAGATTAATGCAATTCGAGAGAGTGAGCAAATATCCCTAAATTCTCTTTTATCAGAAAATCATATTAATCTCATTTCTAAAGGATTTGAAAAACACGAATTAAATCCTCTGAGTAAATTGATAGTTATTGGGACCATGAATAAAGGTGTCATTGGGATTAATAAATTACAAGAAGCCCTTAATGATCGATTTATCGCGAGTCCAGAAATCAATTATCCGGAAAAAAAAAAGGAGATCTACATTACTTCTAAGATTTCTGGGTGTGATGAGCGAGTAAGCGAAATTGTCGTGGATGCAGCAAGAGAAATTAGAAAACAAGCCCTCGAAGATTTTTCATTAACAAAAATTTTTTCAACCCGCTTGATCATCAACTTTTGCTATCTCATCTCTCACATGCCTCCGAAATACATAAAGACAAATATCGAGCACGCAATTATCAATAAATTGGCGGATAATACTGAGGAGAAAAAAAGCATCGCCATGATTTTAGATGGAAAAATGTTTGAAAAAAAATTAAGAGAAGCATTAATACCCAAGGAACAACTACGTGCAATTGAAAATGATGAGGCGAACTATCACGAAGATTTAAAGGATCATTCAGAGGTTATAGAAGAGATGAGAACTTGGATTAATAAATACAAAACAACCCATGGTAATCGTTCAATAGTAAATTCCAAGGGTGAAATAAAATGGAGTCCGCTGGAATGGATTTGGACAAAAAAAAAGAGAGTACTTCAAGATTACATGAGATTAACCGAAGATTTAGGATTACCTCAATCATATAAACAAGAAACTGGAAAAAAATACGTGCATAATGGAAGTTTGACATTAAAATACATTAAGTGGATATATAAATCGAGAAATTCTCAACTATTGGAATTCATGAAGGAGAAATATCCCGTAATTTAATTTTAAATAATCCCCTTGAAAAGGAGTGACAATGATAAAGGATTTTGAATTATTTGATTTATTCGAAAGGGATGTAGATACGGATATTTTAGCACTTCGAAATACCGCTAAAAGAATTAGCGGATACAAGGACATTGCAATCTCATTTCTCAATGATGACCTTGCCGCTTTTACGGATCGGCGCGTTATTTATCTTCCGAAAAAATTCAAAAAAGATATTAAAGGAGGGCAAGGCATTGTTGCTCATGAAGCCGGACATATTGGTTATGGTTCATTTGAATTGAATTTCGTGAAATTAGTCATGGTGCTTTCAAAAAAATTTGAAATACCCCCAGCTTTTATTAAGCAATTAATTAACGTCCTTGATGATGTCAGGGTGAATGCAATTAATGAAAAAAAATTTCCAGGATTCTATAAGTATTTACGAGATATTGAATTGACCATTCTTCCCACGATTAAGTCAAGAATTTATAGATATCAAGATATCATTACCTATATCTATTTATACATGGAAAATTATGAAGAGTTTCAAAAACGACCCCTTTTGGGCCCATTTTTTCTAAGTTTAGAGGATTGGAAATCGATTTCTAAAATTAAAGATTTTATTAAAAAATTTAGCATGCCACAAGCAACCATGATTTCGGTGTATAAAATTAGCGAAATTTTGAGGAAATACATTCCTAAGCCCAAGAAAATTTCTAAAGATCAAAAACAAGCTGCTGGGATGGGTATTAGAGTTCCTTCTCATTGCATCCCTTGTAGTGAGGAGGAAGAGGAGGATGGAGTAGGACTTCCAATCATTTTTATTGGACAAGAAGAGGATAGAGATGAGGTGGAAGAAGAAATTAGTGATTTTGATATCTTAACTAGATGGAATGAAATTAGAGAATTTGAAGATAATTCGGGGGGAGAAAACGAGGGGGAAAATTCAAAATTTCAAAAATTCAGTGATGATTTAATTGATACTTTTGAGAATATCGATTTAAAAATTGAGGATTTGGAAGAGATTGAAAAAGAGTTTCAAGTTCACATGGATGGAAGGGATGGATGGGAAGATTTTCTTGATGACATTTCAGTTAAAAATGATTTAAAAGATTTCACGGCGAGCTTAAATGAAAAATATGAAAACTTGGACATTACTACGGAAAAATTAGAAGAAATCATTTCGGAACTTGACAAATTGGAAGAATCGAATGAAAATTTCTTGGATGATGAAACAAAACTTCAAAAATTTCAAGAAAAGTTTCGTGAAGAGTTCAAAGATCGCAATATCAAGGGAGAAGAGTTAAAAGAGCTACTTTTTGATATTGATCGTTTCAGAAAACAAGAAAAATTTCTTGAAGAACAAAAGATCTCTCCTTTTTTTGAAGATTCGAATCTAAAGATTCTGAGCGAGGAATTAAAGGAAAATTTTGGAGGGGTGGAAGTGACTCCAGATGATTTAAAAGATGTTCTGGAGGAAATCGAGATCGAAAGAAAAAAATCAGGAGATAAATGGGATCAAAAAAAGGACCTTGAAATCTTCGTAGAACGATTGAAAGAAAAATTTCAAATTGAAGATGTGAATTTAGAGCAGCTTCAAATTTCACTCAAATCATTAAACCTTATAGATGATGAGACGGGTAAATTGGATATTGAAGAATTACTAACTAATAAAAAACGTCGAATAAAAATTAAGGTCATGAAAAAAATCGCTGAAACATTGAAAGATTCAATGGAAGAATTGGAGAATCGTTTAAAAGAATTAGAATTTGGATCAAAAGTATTTCAATTAGGAGGAGATTTTGCCGATAGAAAAGTAATAGAAACAACTATAGACCTAGAAAATATGAACCCAATAAATTTGACATTCAATCAAATAAAATTACAACATGCGAATCAAATAAAAAAAATCAAGCAAATTTTTTCGGAATTGAGAAATCATCGAGATTTCGATACATTTCAGACGAGAGGGCGTTTAAATAACAAATTAATTAAGGCTATAACAAGTGATTATAAATTTAAACGATGTTTTACCCGAAAAAACATAGAAAAAACCCTGCGATTATTGATAATCGTGGATATTTCAGGTTCCATGAAAGGTATTAAGATGCGCACGGCAAAAATTGCTTTAACCTTGCTCTGCGAAGCATTAGAATCTATAGCTCAACTAAGAATTGTTTTATTCACGGGAAATTATGATGCTATAAATATTTTAGTTAAGGATTTTAATGAGAGGATCAATCCTAAAAAATTCGATAAATTTGGCTCTCATGGAACTTATCTGCAAAATTTAGATGGAATTTCAATAAAACATGAAGCTAATAAGTTACAACAAGGTGATTTCATCATTGTCATCTCCGATGGCCAGCCTGCTGGGGATGGTAATTATGGCCTCACGGAAGCCGTTGCCGACATTCGTGAAGTAAAAAAAATCTTTAAAATTTTTGCATTTTCTATCGATGCGAAAGGGAATTATTTAAATCAATTATATGATAAGAATTGGTTGTTAGTTCATTCAGCAAATGAATCAGAATTAAGCGAAAAAATGATAATGCTTTGCAAGAATATTGTACGGGAATTTTATAATTAAAAAAAAGATTAATTTATTTTTTTTGATAATTCTAAATTCAATTGTCTCACTTGGTTTTTTATATCTTCTAATTTTTCACCTGTTAAAGGATAAAGATAAAGGAAGATCAAGCCAATTAATATGAAAATTAGAGGAATGATCCCAAGGAGAACTCGAAGGCCCAAATCACCTAATGGGGTTATCGTTGAGGGATTAACGGTTTCTCTGTTAATTCCAAACGCAGAAAGAACAATTCCTAATACGAGCCAACTAATTGCATTTGAGGATTTCACGATGACTCCTGAAACTCCATTAAAGATGCCTTCTCTACGCTTTTTCGTTATCGTATGGTCTTCATCTATTACATCACTGAGTAAAATGGTCGGGAACATCATGACTCCACCTAATCCAAAGCCAGCAAATAATAAGATGACTAACATGGTAATGGGATTATAAACAATAAATACCAAGGGAAAACACGCCCCAAAACAAAACATGGATGAAGCAGACAAAACTCTTGCTTTTTAACGAAATTTTTGCGGAGTGAGAAAACCAATTTTTTCTTCAGCAATCGCTTGATATTCTTTCTTCTCTTTTATGAAGAGCAAGGTAGGAAGCATTGTAACAGCAGTGATCACTCCTAATATCAATCCCATCAGAGAATAACCTAACATGGGATCCTCAAAAGAACCAGCAATTAGCGGAGCAATACCAAGACCTAAGATAAGCCCAATTACCCCGAAAATTTCCTTGAATCTTGAGATGGCTAATCGTTCATTTTGATTTAATGTCAATTCAGGATATAATGAAAACCAGAGGGTTATAACCATGGTTACAAAAGTTTCATAGAGGATTAAAATGATTATTAAATAAATCGTGCACGTGATAGGATCTAAAAGAGGAGGGGTATAAATTAAATAGGAACAAATCACTAATGGCACCAAGCCAAAAGCAATAAAAGGTTTTCTCCGTCCCCACCGTGTCCTCGTGAAATCTGAGATGTGGCCAATTAACGGCTCGTTTAAAGCATCCCAAATTCCATATATCGTTAATATTAAGCTGATCCCCAAAGGAGTAAGAGGAACACCGACATACAAGAAATAATATGCATATAATAAAAGAATGCTCGACTGACCTATAGCTAATGAGCCAATATTGGCAATAGCCCACGATATTTTGTTTTTTAAAGGAACATGGTCTTCATTCATGATAATCCCTAAAAAAAAAAAACTTCATTGGAGAAGAAATTTTTTTTTAATTTTAATAGTTTTTTATTTTGTTTACAATTGATATGAGCTTATTTTTGATTTTCCATGATGGATGGAACTTTAAACATCATTTCTCAGTACTTACAAAAATTCGCTCAATTCTTTTTTTTCATATTCCTTCATTATCTAATTTACCTTATTTAAAAATGGGGTTAAAAATTACAACGGCCGACTATGTTGGGAGTCGCTTGAGATAATTCAATTTTAGAGGAATGGAGTCCATGACCAAGATAACATTTTTAAGGATCTTTTGGAGGGGCTTTAATTGGTTAAAGATAACTTCATCTGTTCTTCGTTTTAACCATCCCAAATGTAAAATATAGTAGGTAATGGCATCAATTAAGACTAAAATCGAGACTTTCCGTCCTTTGAAGGTCTCGTCAATGTGAATCATGATGAGTTTCTGCCGGGCAATTTGATCAAACTTTGTATTCAATTGCCTAATCTTGGGCCCATTATAAATCTTTCCCTTTTCCAATGAAAATTGTTAAATACATGTTTATTTCCATTGAGATTCTTTTCCTAAAATTCTTTGTAAGAGGTTTCATGAGATTTCTTCCCC
>JALGVJ010000094.1 GCA_029838195.1 Promethearchaeota archaeon | reverse complement strand
CAATAAATTCAATATGTAAGACTCCATTTTTTTATCTATACTATATATTGTATTTATGTTTTCTCCTTTAAGATACTATAGGCTAGCGGAAACAGCCAAAAAAGTCAAGCCAACGAATCAAATCATCATAGAAGATTTTAAATGACAAGATGATAAGAGCTAGGGTTAGATTCTTAAATGACTTGACAGGGCTAAATTACTGGTATGATAAGACTTAAGTGCCAATTTTTCCTGAGCGGAGTAAAGATTGAATAAAAATTAATAAAAAATCTCCTCCAAATTCTCTGAGAGAAGTTAATGCCTATGATTCTCTCTCTTGAGGCACCTCCTCAATTCAATGTTAAATAATGTCATATCAAATATATCTGATGTGAAAAAAAAATTTCAAATTAAAACACTGCTAAAATTTGCAAATTGGGCATGCGTGTTTGACATATCTTCTATATAGAGACACGTTAAAAAATTGCAATTCCTCTGACGCTGAACAAGTTCTACTATTCGCCTCTTTTCTTAAATTTTTATTCTACTTGGCCGCAAGCCCAAATTATGTATATTAAATAAATGACAAGAAGTAGAAATTGAATGATATAACTCACAAGCTTAGCAACCCGATCCCGGATACAATACAAAGTCCCAGCTATCCACATGAGCATTGCTACCCCAATAATAATTAATAAGAAATTATCCATTTGGCTTCTATTATAGTGCCTTTTATGAAGTAATCAAATTTTTATAAATGTTACATGCTTACCTAAATAAACATCCTCAACTTTCCATCCAGCATTTAGCCAAGAATTAGCCTGGGTATGTCCTCCGCCATTTTCCCACCATTGTCTATGATCGTGAGCAGATTTTGGTAGCGCAAACCCTAAAATATTCTCTATTTCTTCATACATTAAAGTTTCTTTTTGTTTTTGACTCTTTTTCAAATAATTCTCAAAGGGATAATATTTACTCAAACTTATCCTTTTTATAAGCTATTCGAAACACTTTTTATATATTGAGAATTTCCGCCCTCATTATTCACCTCTATAATACCGATTCTTTTTTAGCTCTCCTATTCTTTTCCCCTCTCGGGAAACTAGGGCTTTAGGGTCTTTGGCTTCCACTCGCCTCAATTGCTTTCTTATTGAATTCCTATAGCTGCAGATAAATTTCTAAAAGTATTATTAGAAAATCTATTTGTATTGACTTCAAGGTAATCGTCTGTTGCAATAATCTTATATCCTGGAAAGTAAAAAATCCCGTTTAGCTTAAACTTTCTTGGCCTTAAGTAAGCAAATTCTAGGACCCTAGCTACTGTTCTTCCATCTTGGTTTTTAACGGTACAATTAAATAAAATTTTTCCATCTCTACCTTCTCGAAACCTCATGATTTGTTTATTAATTCCTCTGCCGACAATTTTAAGTACGCTACTACATTGTGATATTAAATTTGAACCAAAAACTACCTCATAATTTTCTGCCTCTGTTCTCATTTTTTCCCCCTTTAATAAAATTTATTGAACAAAAATAGGGAAATCAAAGCTTTAGGACCTTTGGTTTCCACTCGCCTCTCACTGGTTATCTTCCTTTAGATTTCGTCTTTTTCGCTGATTGCTCCTTTTTGATTATATTGTTCCTTATCCATCCCCATAATTTGATTATTCATAGATTTATTTTTAATATTTAAATACATCGGGTATCCATCGTGCGATTGGTGATATTATTTCTAGGACTTCCTTTTCTCCTTTCTCCCATTCAGGATTAGTGAACTTTTCAAATGAACCCTTTGGATAAATCATCACAACCATTTTTGGCATTGCGGGAAAGAAAAGTTTAAATATTTTTTTAGAATATTTTGAGGGACACATAATTAGCACTTCCCAAAGATTTTTAAAATCTATTTTGTGAGTAATAAATATTTTCACATTTTGAGGAAACTTCTTACACTCTACCCTTAATGAAGCGTAAGGCATTCTTGAATCGAGAGCCATAATTTTGTTATTTTCTATTTTTCCAAGCGGAACAAACTCAATAACTCGAAGCCATTGGTCTTTTATAATATCCCAATCCTTGTTCTTTAATATGGTTAATTCTTTGGATTCTTCTTTCATGGATTTAAGGCATTTGTCTTATTTCGGGGAATCCCAACTTATCCCCCTAACCATCTCTCCCATGAGGCAATCCTTACATAATGCATCTTTTTCATTATCAGGAAG
>JALGVJ010000018.1 GCA_029838195.1 Promethearchaeota archaeon | reverse complement strand
CTTACCAATGTGCGGCGGCCTAGTGATTTTTGAGCTGGGAGGGTTTCAACTCATTCACCGTCCTGCCAATTTTTTTTACAGGTTTCTTCCAAAGAGATGGGAACCAAAATAAATGGCGTGGCTTGAATGCCCCGTAATGACTGCATTTATTAGGAATGCATTTCCAAAGGATTTTTTGCATTACATGATAAAATGAATTATATCAAGGAAAAAAAAAAATAAAATAAATATTTTAATACTTATAAAATCCTTTTTTGGTTTTCCTTCCTAAAAGACCCGCATTAACCATTTGTTTCAATAAGGGACTGGGTAAATATTTAGATCCCAATTCTTTTGTTAGGTATTCCCCAATATGCAAATATATTTCATTGGATACTAAATCAGATAGTTCTAATGGCCCCATGGGAAAATTGAAAGCTAATTTACACGCAGTATCTATTTCCTCAACGCTCGCGACTCCTTCCCTTAAAATATTAATTGCTTCATTACATAACACATAGATGAGCCGTGTTGTCACGAAGCCGGGAGAATCATTTACTATTACTACGACCTTATTTAATTGTTCAGCAAAATTTTTCGTAGTGTTTAAAGTCTCTTCCGATGTATTCATCCCTTTAATTAATTCGATGAGTTTCATTATTGGAGCAGGATTAAAAAAATGTAATCCAATAATTCTTTCTGGATGAGTAGCTTCTGAAGCAATCTCAGTAATGCTTAAAGAGGAAGTATTGCTTGCTAAAATGACCTTCTTATCACATTTTTGATCTAAATCACGAAACATTCCTTTCTTTAATTCCATGTCTTCAAATATCGCTTCGATAACCATGTCAACTCCTTTAATGGCTTCATCCCTGTTTTCAAACAAAAGGATTCGATTTAAAATATCGCCCGCTTGTTCTCGGGAAATCTTGTCTTTCTTAACCAAGAAATTTTCAATATCTCGTTTTATTTTCTCTTTTGCTCTATTTAAAATTTCCATGTTTAAATCTACTAAATGGACCGTAAAGCCGTGAGACGCGATTAATTGGGCAATGCCGGAACCCATTGTACCCGCTCCCAGCACGCATGTTTTTTTTATCTCCATTTTAATTACCCCCTTCTAAATTGATTGAAATTTGGCTTTCTTTTATCTAAAAAGGCATTCTTACCCTCCACCGCCTCGTCGGTTTCATAATATAATGATAAACCTCCCACGCCTAATTGCGTGGCACCTGTGGCACCATCTGTTTCAGCTAAAAATGCATATTTTAACATTTTTAAGGCCGTTGGACTCTTTTCTAAAAGCTCTTCGCACCATTTATTTACTTCTTCGTCTAATTTTTCATACGGCACTACCTGATTTACTAACCCCATCTTTAATGCTTGTTGAGCCGTATATCTCCGACATAAAAACCATATTTCTTTTGCTCTTTTAATACCCACGGTTCTCATTAAGTCCCCCGTTCCATAGCCAGGGTCGAAAGAGCCCACGCGCGGACCAGCTTGACCGAATTGGGCATGCTCAGCTGCTATGCTCAAATCGCATGTCACATGCCACACATGTCCGCCTCCAATTGCATATCCATTTACTCGGGCAATTACGGGTTTAGGCAACGTGCGAATTTGATGCGTGACGTGTTGCCATCCTACCTCTAAGGGTAATTTATATTCGCCTTTATATCCTCCTTTTTCTCTCGTGGTTTGATCGCCACCTGTACAAAATGCCTTATCTCCAGCACCCGTAAAAACTACAACACCAATTTCATTATCCCAACATCTATTAAAAGCATCAATTAATTCATGAACTGTTTGTTGCGTGCATGCATTATATCTGTGAGGACGATTAATAGTAATTCGGGCCAATTTTCCTTCAATCTCGAAAATTATATCTTCATACTCCAAATTTTTCCCCTCTATTCTGTTAAATATTTATTGATATTATAATGCTGTACCTATTAATAAATTTTAAATATGTGGCTCAATTTAAAATGAGTTTAATTTAAAAAAGGGATGTTTAAATTTTCTTATAAGAAATTTCAAGGGCAAAATTTTAGAAGCTAACAAAAAAGAGGTTTAGAGGAAAGCAATGTCATACACGTGTTAATTAAATCCATCCTAATTCTTTATAAAGGGTAATCCCTTTTTCCAACATTGTTTTCATTTCTTTTAAAAGAGAAGGCGTGGTTTTTTTAAGATTGAAGCACGATTTTCCTTTTAACCATTTTTTAATTCGGGCGAAATATCCTTGAATGAGTCGGGATGGGAATATATAGGCGAAAAATAAAAACTCACTTAATTTTTCTGCAGAATGACACCCGCCGTGCGTGTTTATTGGGGTTTCTTACTAAATAGGCTACCTTTTTTAATTCCATATAAATGATAAGAAGGCTTTTGACTTTGGGCTTTTAACCCAATATATTGCTCAGTTTCGAAAAAACTTTTATAATTTCCTTGTAAAATGCCTTTGAGCTCATTAAATATTTTCTTTAAGTTTTCTATGATAGACATTAAGATAAGGAATTTTCTATTTTTAGATATTTTATTTAAAAGTAGGATGGAGGAACGACTAAAAAGAAGTAAGCGGATGAAAGAGTTAAGTTGTTTTGAAAAATCATGAATATTAGGATTTTTTACCCATAACTTGGTTTAAAAGAAATTCCCTATAATAATAATAATATAAAAATAAACATCCTCACGATTCAGCTCTATTTGATGTCATGAGAAGATGACCATATTATTTCATATTCAAGTTCAGAAAGTTCGTGAAACGATGATTTCACGTAAATCAGGAGATTTATCAATTATTAAAAGGGTTAATAATAGAATTTTTTTAATTCGAGATTAATTAGAATTAAGTTGATTGGATAGAACTTATATTTTAAAGATATTATCTTTTCAAATTGCTTATAAGCAGTCGAGAAATTAGATTTTTAAATCCATCTTTCGCTTGATTTCATTTAACATGCTTTCTCGATTCTTGTAGATATCCTCTAATATCTCTCGAAAAATCAAGGTGGTATCAATTCCTTTTAATTCGCAAGCAATATATAAGAGAGATGCGATTTCTCTCGTTAACGTGCGAAAGGAGCTGATGTCGGTGATGGGGATTCTAATACCTAAAGCTTTCAAGTCTTGTTTTTGTTCAAGGTCATGTTGTCTAATGATAATTAAAATATCATTCTTTCTTCCTTTCCACATCTCCGTGATGGCCCTAATGGATAAAAAGTATTTTTTAGAGGGACTCGCAATCCCCTGTATCTCTTTAGCGAATTCTAAGGGTTCGGAATTGCGAAGTGACTTAAGGCCAAAACTCCTGTTAATTTTATTCAATTTATCTAATTTATGTTTTAGTTGAGAAATCTCGCTATTCATTTGTTCTATTTTTAGAGCCAATTTTTCAAGCATTTTAATGAGATTTTCTTTTTCTAGGTGTTCTGTAGAATCTTTCATTTTAACTACCGAATGAGTTAAAATTTAGTTTTTTTAATGATGAAATTCTTTTATATTCAAGAGGTCATTTCTTTAACAATAAAAGATTTCTTATTATTTAATAAAGACCTTATCTTAAAAGAATTTCTAATTTTTCAAGGAAAAAAAAAAATATTGAAGGAAAATAAAATTTTAAAGCATTAAATTTTCAAATTAGTGTTCTGAATCATCATTTTTAGGGAGTGTCCTCTTATCTTCCTTCTCTTCCCCATCTGCAATAAAATTTGGGGTGGAATTGTCAGAAATGTCTTTTTCGTCTCTAATTTCATCCATTAGTTCTTCTTCTAATTTGGATAATTCTTCCTCTAAATTCTCAGATTCTCCAAGATTATCAATGGGTTCTCGTTCTTCTCTTTTTGCCGCTTCAAGTAAATTTTCTAAATTTGTTACTCCCGCCTCTTCTATCGCCTGGGCTTCTCTGTCTTCTTCGGTTTCTCCCTCAAATTCTTCTATGGCCATTTCTATTTCTCGGTAGCCCTGCTTTCTTATTTCATAGGCGCCAATAATGATAATTAATAAGATAAAGAAAATTAAAACCCCGATATTCTTGTAAAGACTTAAATCAGAAGTTATCCAGATGATCATGTCAAATTTAAGATAATTTTGAAGAATAGGAACGAATTGGATTAAATTGTAATCAAAATTATTATAAAATTCATAACATGCTTTTGATGCGATTAAAACGATTAAAGCTGTATCGATTCCAAACCATGGGATTTTTTCTGCTAAAATTTTCGCTTTCTCACTTATAATCGTACTCACGGAATAAATTAAGAGGGCAATATCTAACACGTATAACCCTATCTGGGCGTTAAGAGTAGTGGTTTCGGAGCCGCTGAGTGATAAAAATACTTGAATGACTAAATAAAAAGTATAAATTGAAATCAATAAGAGATATATTCCCATCCAACTGATTAAGATTTTATTTTTTATCGAAAAGTGAAGCGTGTAAATAAAAAAACCAATAAAAATAATCCCAATTAATAGATAAATAATATTAATGAAAATGGGAATATCAGGTTTTAAAAAAACAATATAGATTATAGAGCCCATGGTAAAGATTCCTAATAAAATTAAAGAGATAATAAATCCGCCTATTAATTCTACTCCTCTTAAGAATTTGTGAAACCGCCGAGACTTTAATTTCATGTCAATTTGATACGCGGTTGTATAACACCAATATAAAATAAACCAAGAGGATAAAAAAATATAAACAAGTACGGCAATTAAGGCAAGAAATACTAAAAAAATAAAAATTAAAAATAAGAAAGGGAGAGATATAAAAAATAAAATGATAACTTGATAAGTAGGATAATCTTCAATATTTTTTTTTGAAACCATGGAGAAAAACAGGAGAAATACTAAAAAAGCCAAAAGAGGAAGAAATATGAATATTCCTACGACGGGTAAAAATCGCATGAATCCAATTCCTCCAATTAGCCAGCATAAAAGGATGGTATATCTCCAATTTTCTTTAATAAAGAGCAATTTAAGATTTTCAAATACTCCCATGATACAATATTAATGGGAGAATAAACTAATATTTTTTTCTAAAAAAATAACCGAATAATTGATCAAAAAAATTCTGTAATGCTTTTTTGCTTGCTGAAATTCTTATAGGGCAATCCAAATTTTTTTTTTAATAAATTTGCGGTTTCTGGAGCAAAGCCGGTAAAGTGATTATTTACGATGATAAAAATTTTAAAAATTTTTGGAGTTTTTTTTAATTCAGAAAGATGTTCATGAAGCTCGTCTAAGATTTCATTTTGGTCTCGTTGTATCCTATTGAAAATTTTTAACTGCCGATCTCCAATCAGGCGAATATAATAAAATTGTTGGTTTGGATAATAAAAAGGAATTAAATTTTCTAAATAGGTAGTAGAAATAATGGTATTTTTCTCAGAATAAAATTGAGAAATTAGTTCGGTTTTAAACCAAGAATTATCCCGAAATTCTAGAATTAAAAACTTCTGAGAAGGATGATTTCTGATGAACCCTTTTACTTTTTCAAGATACTTGTCAGAATGTTTAAACCATGGAGGTAATTGAAGTAAATACCCAAAAATCTTATCTTCTAAAGGTCTAAACCGTTCGAAAAATATATCCATGCGTTCATGAAAATCAAGACTATCAAAATCGTGAGAGATGTTCCTCCACATCTTAATAATATATAAAAAATCATCGGGAACCGCATTGCTCCAGCTCATTATAACTTGCTCTGAAGGAAGATTATAAAACGTGGAATTAATCTCCAAGACGTTGAAAAATTTAGCATAAAATTCCAAATGGTCCCGGAATGGTAATTTTTTAGGATAAAAGAGACCTATCCAATCCTTACATTCCCAACCGGCGCAGCCAATATAGAGTTTTATCATCCAAAATCTTATTTTTATCAGTAATTATCGAAATGGTGGAAAAAGTTATTATCTTTAATCCACTCTTCTTTATTCATTAATAAATAAATTTTTTATAGATTTAAATTCTAATTTCATGTAAAATAAGTGTTAAAATTAAAACTTGTATGGATAAGAAGGATGGACGATTTTAAGTGGCTGGATACAACAGAAATCCAAGCTAATTTAGAAGAAATGAAAAAAAATTATGAAAATAAATTCGAAAAAGTATCAACTACAGACGATTTGAGCGAAATAATTCAAATGCATGATGAAAATCCTCAGAAAATGAAAAATATATTATTTTGGGAGGATAATCTTAAGGTAATGTATCATCTATTAAATCATTTTGAAGGAAAAATTGATATGATATATATCGATCCGCCCTTTTTCTCTGGTAATGATTATCACGTCATTATACAAGAAAATAAAAAAAATCAAGAATCGCTAGCTTATGGAGACACGTGGAAAAATGATTTGACTCTCTATCTCCAAATGCTAAATAAACGAATTTTTCTCATTTATTTATTATTAAAAAAAGAGGGATTATTTTTTCTTCATGCAGATTGGCATGCTTCCCATTACATCCGTCTTTTATTAGATAAGGTGTTTGGTCCGGAACGATTTGTAAATGAGATTATATGGTATTATTATAACAAGTACTCACCGGGAAAAAAACGACTACCTCGAGCTCATGATAATATTTTTGTATATTCGAAATCCGATAAATATACTTTTAACGAGCTTCGAATCCCTCGTAAAAAGCCTGTAAAGCAACTCAAGAGAGTGATGGTAAATGGTGTATTAAAAAATGCGAAAGATGAAAATAATAAAGTTATTTATAGAATCGTTAAGGATAAAAAAATGGATGATGTTTGGAAAATTCCTTGCCTGCAACCGGCGTCTAGGCATTTTACGGGATATCCCACTCAAAAGCACCCCGATCTGCTGCGAAGAATCATTCAATTGGGGTCTAAAGAGGGCGATTTAGTGGCCGATTTTTTCTGTGGAGCGGGAACAACATTACTAGCAGCAGAACAATTAAATCGAAATTGGATAGGAGCCGATATTTCGAACCATGCGATATATTTAACCAGAAAACGCTTATTAGAATTTCAAAAGAAAAATAAAAAACAAGAAAAATACTCTCCTCAGTTTGAGTTATATACTATTTTTACCGATGAGAAAAGAAAATTAATTAATGAGGGATTTTTTGATAAAAAATTAATTATTAAGAAAAAAATTTGATGCAAATTTACTGAAATTAAGTACAAATGACGAGAAAAGAAAATCCATATGATGTTACATTAGAAACGCTTGATTCAATTAAAAAAAAATTTCCCTCCTTAAAGAACTTGCTTTCAAAAAAAACGGCATTTCTTGGTTTTGATGGTTTTGTAGATTATCTCTATACACTTGCTAAATCAAGAAAAAGTCTTGAGGAATGGGAAAAAATGGAGAGTATGAAAACCTTAGCTCAATTAATATCGGAAATATCAGGAAGTTCTACCAATATCGAAATAATATTAAAAAGAAAGGTTTCGGGTGGCTTTGTAGCAAATACTTGCAAAGCAATGAATGGATTAGGAGTAAATGTTAATGTAATTGGAGCCTTTGGATATCCTAAAATTAATGAAGTATTTCATGATTTCTTGACTAATGAAAAAATTAATGTAGTTTCCTTTTGTAACCCTGCTTTAACGATAGGATTAGAATTTCATGATGGGAAAATCATGCTTTCCAATTTCGAAAACTTATACAAAATCAATTGGAAGTTCATTGTTGATCGAGTGGGAATTCAAGCGTTAATGGATAATATGATGCCATCAGATATTATAGGGATGGGTTACTGGTCTACCATCCCACGGTTTGAAAATATTTGGAATGCTTTTATTGAACAAATATGTCCTTCCATGCCTCGACTTGAGAAAAAACTTTTTTTAATCGATTTAGCAGATATGAAAAAAAAATCTAAGAGTGAAATTTTAAGAATGGTCAAAGTCATTAAAAAACTTAACGAATTCATTCCCGTGGTATTGAGCTTAAATGATCAAGAAACTATAGATATCTCTAAAGCATTAGATGGAGTAAAAGCCTTAGATCCTGAGAAAAAAAAATTTGAAGATTTCATTAAAGGGGGATTTTCAATAAATCAAGAATTAAATCTCTCTTATTTAGTCATTCATTCTCCTCATTTTGCTACGATTAGCACGCCACGTGATCATTATTGGGTGTATGAAGCCTTTACCTCACGTCCTAGTTATACCACGAGTGCGGGCGACCATTTTAATGCTGGAATGGTGGTAGGACTAAGCTGCGATTTAAGTCCTCCTGAAGCCATCCTTTTAGGAAATGCGCTAACGGCAGTTTTCGTAAGAACGGGATTTTCACCAAAGTTTCGAGATTTAAGCTATTTTATTGAAAATTATTTGACTTATCTCAAAGAAGATATTCCCAAATTTCCAATAAATTAAAAAAAATGTTTATTTAATCCTTTTTATCATGATTTTAATAATACCAGCATCATTGGAAAAAATCTTTAAAAAATGCTCTTTTTTCTCTATTTTGACATTATTACTATTATTTAAGATTTCAATTTTATATCCTTTGGGGTATTGCATGGATGGAATATAAATAATCGTGGGAGTTTTTAAAGAAGAGTCTGCTTCATATTCAAATATAAAGATACCTTTTTTCAAAATAAATTCCATTTTCAATGGAGTTCCCGCACACTTCATGAGGTGAGGACGGCAAAATCCTTCAATTGCCCTTCCTCCGCTATTAATATCATTCGGATTAGTTTGTTGGTCACGAGAAAATATGGATAAATCTTCTAAGTTCCATTGGTCTCCCCATTCATTATTATTATCTGAAGTGTAATTCCATTGAGTGCCATGAAGAAGATTAGCATCTAATGCATTATAAAACATGTTTAATGCTTCCACGTTCTTTTTAAATGCCCGATTCCCTATTTTTTTAAATTTTTTATATGCTTTTTTCTTATTTAAATCGTAATGCAAGCCAAATTCGCCGATTAATGTAGGAATGCCAGCTAACATTTGTTCAGCGGTACTTTTTATAGTTTTTAATTGACGATTAAACATTTTTTGTACATTTTTTTTCCCAATTATTAATTTATTTCTCATTATATCAATGTTGAACCTAAGCCATGCTCTTTTAGTCACGGTTGAAGCCGTATCATACCAATGAGGAGCATGGACAAAAGGTCCTTGTTCTCTCGAAAGAATGAAATTACGTTTAATGCCTTTCATGGCATCCAATTCCGGTCCTTCAAAAAAAATAATGGCATGAGGCATTATTTCATGAATCATTTTAGCGTAAGAATTAATAAAAGGAGATAAATAAAGTTTATAAAAATCAACTTTTTTCCCATTGATAATACAAAAATGATCGTTTTTTATAATAATGGGTTGATTTTCATCATTAATGTCCCATACGCCTTCTTTTCTCCAAATATCCTCAGCCCCCTCCAGCCAACAACTAATCTTATATTTATTCAAGATCTCTTTACGTGTTTGTTTGATCCCTAAGCCTTTAATCTCTTGATATCCCACTTCTCTCGGGATCCCAGCCGCAAGAGCCATTGCATCAATTGGGGTTATCACGTGTCCTAAAAGTTCTGCATAATTTTCTTTATCCCTTCCATCGACCCAACGTTCAATCCACCCTTGTTTTGGCTCATTTAACGTTTCAAATCCTATAATTGCAGGAATATCTTTTACTCGAAGGGCAATTTGTTTCACGGAATTGAAAAAATGGGATTGCATATATTCTTGAATATTCTGACCATTAATTGTACACGATGGAGCAAAATCCTTTCCACCAAAAAATAAAGTCCACATCGTGGCATTTGCAAATCTGACGTTATTATTATCCCAATACATCTGAGGATAAGCTTTTGGATTGGAAGGATCATATCGATATTGCATTACAAAAGCCGCTTCCGAAGCATCAAATTTCGTAAAATCTAGACCCACCTTCTCAAATAGCCACCCTGGCGCTCCATCTCCCCCCGTCATCCTACTCCAAACATCTTGATGAGGATCAATAAAAATATAAAACTTGTATTCGTTTGCTATTTTTAAAATCTCCTCTAAGTAGTCTAAATATTCTTTATCATGAATTCCCGAACCAAAATGTTCTACCGCTTCCCACGTGATTAAAAACCTGATACAATTAAAACCCCAATGCTTGATCCTTTTAAAATGCTCATGAGCTTCTCTTAAAGGAAAAGGACGCCCAATAAAAGAAACTTCCCGGTGGTCTCGAAAATTTGTTTTTACATGCGTGGCTCCATTAGGCTTTACCGGAATTTTCGAACTGCCGCCTAAATTTACCCCTCTTAAAAGAACTTTCCTTCCCTTTTGATCTATAAACCAATGTCCTTGAACATCTAACACCATTATCTTTAAATAAATATGTTTTCCTAATTAATTATTCTTGAAAATAAGATAAAATAATGGAAATGATGTTTTTAATTAGATAATTTTAATAGTTAACCAAACAACCAAAAAAAAGATAAAAACAAAAATCCCGGGAATTTATATCAATATTTTAAACATGATTTACACGCGTTTGTAAAATTTTCGATACCAAGAAGTCTACGGCTCGCTCAATATTTTCCCCTGTTTTAGAAGATACTTCTATATAGCCAATGCAAAAATCATATTGATTTACAATGCGATCGACATGTTCCTTGATAGATCGTGAAGTATCCTCATCAATTAAATCTCTTTTTGTACCAACAATAAGAACAGGGACTTTCTCATGAGTTCCTATGATTTCAAACCATTCATTAAGGTGGTCTAAAGTGGATAATCGGGTTAAATCAAAAAGAAAAAAAGCTCCTCGTGTGCCTTTTACAAATTCTTTTAACATGAAACGAAATTGCTCCTGGCCCCCAAAATCATAAATGCTCAAATCGCATTCCACGCCATTATCATAGATTTTTGAGCAAAAAAAATCTACACCCTTAGTTAAAGGGCTTTTTGGATCAAAAACATCATTGCAATATCGATTCATGAAGCAAGTTTTTCCTACTGCGCCTTCCCCACTTACTAACAGCTTCAAGATGATTTTCTCTTTTACTGTCATCCTTGATACTCACTAATTCGTATCATTTTTTGATTTAAAATGATTTAATTTTTTTAGAAACTTATAACTTTCCGTATAAGTAATCTTTTCATAAATAAAAAAAGTTAATCTATTTAAAATTAAACAAAAATAAAATTGCATGAGTAGTTGCTACATGCGAAAAAGAAATCAGAATAAATATCTTTTTTAAAAATAAAATAAAAATAAAGAAAAAATGATTAAATTCATTCTTTCTCATGATAATAAATATCCCATCCAAGATAATTAACCAATGCTTCGTAAACTATCTCTCCTACATGATTATCAAGAGTACTTGCAACATGATGTGCAAACCCCCCTAAGCATAATCTTTTTAGAAGATATTGCAGATCTGGAATGGCAACAACTCCATATCCCCCATAGGTATCTAAAGGATCTTTAGTATAAGTTCCCTCCACTAAAATTCCTTTAATAGTGCCATATACATCATCCGTTTCAATTCTTAATAGAGTACATTCTTTTGGTTTAATTCGCCCTTGGATGGCGCCGTAAGAAACTTCGGGAGTTCGTATATCGGAAATGATTGGATGGGCAGTTAATCTTGTGTCTTCGAAGAAAGATTTTGGGAGATTACTGCAGTGAAATAGCACCATCTTATTCGGATCATTTCCATAATTATTATTCCAATCAAGGATTGCTGAGGGCGTGTCTGAGGCAATTTGTAAAATGAGCATTCCAATAAGCCCACTAATATCTACTTCACATGCGGCTGGAACTAATCCTTCACTAAAAATGGACATTACGGCGCATGGGACAATTCCCAAGTTCTCTTGAAGGGAGGGCCAACATTGAAATGCAAACCCGTCCAATTCATTTTCAATGACCCATTCTTCCACTACCACGGCTAATTTTGCTAGTTTTAAGAGACCTTCTTCTTGAAATACATTGGTTTTAGAAGTGTATTCTTTTATAAATTTAATCTTTTCCTTTACTCTATCGTCGTTGTCATCCAAGCGGGCAATTCTTCCTAAAATTTCGGATAAATCAATTGGTTCTATACTAATCCCATTTAACTCCAAGATTTTTTCGCTGTATCGTACGGTGTCAAAAGCTTCTGGTCTAGTTCCAATTTGGCCAAGGCGCGCATTTTTAATTTTCTTGACAATTCTACATACTTTTTCAAATTTCCTAATATCTTCTTTAAATTCCTCAGATTTTATTGGGCACGTGTGAAAGCGAGTAAGGCTAAAAGGAATTCCATATTGAAGTAAGATATTACAGACAGAAATTTTTCCGCAAAAGGCGTCACGCCGATATTTTCTTGACATTTTATCAATTTCGTCCGAGGAGGCTTGAATTAATATCGGCACGTTTAAATCGGCCAATTTTAAAGTATTTGCAATTCCTTTTTCATCCCCAAAATTAGGCAAGCATACAATTATGCCGGAAATTTTATCTTGGTGCTGTCTGAATAGACGAGCGCACTTCTTAGCATCTTGATAGGTTTGGATCACGCCAAAAGGCGTTTCTGCTTCATCAATAATGACGTAATCATAATTCATTTCTTCCATTAATTCAATTATATCTTTTCGTCCTTCTTTAGCAAGATCATCAGGAAACGCATCTCTATTTCCCACGATTAGGGCAAATGCAAAAGGCTCTTCTTTTTTTTTATAAAATGACATTTCAGATTACCTTTCATTTAAGGTTTTTAATAAGTATAAGTAATGCTGGTATTTTTCTTTTATGATTTGAAAGCAAACTATTTTTAAAAGTAAAACTTAGAAAGAAGTAAATTTGCTTTAAAATTGGATTCTATTCATTTTTCTTGTACCATAAGAGATTATTTTCTCTTAATTTATAATTTAAACATTATACTCTTCTCACTTAGAGGAAATATAAAGAAAAAAATGATGGAAACCTTTCCTTTTTCCTTTCAAATTCAAAAAAATTTTATGTATCCCCGTTTTATTTTTATTAATTTTTTGATTTATTATTTAAGGGTTTATCATTTTTGATGAGTGTTCTCTCTCCGTTCAATTCAGACCATTCGATTGGTTTATTATTAATTTATTTAACGATCATGAGATTTTGCTATAAATAAGGATAAACAATAAATTTAGGGAAATAAATGGAAATTATTCCGGCCATAGATATTAGTAATGGAAAATGCGTGAGATTATTTAAAGGCAAAAAGGGAACGGAAACAATTTACTTTAAAAATCCTTTGGATGCTCTGATGTTTTGGATAAAGAAAGGGGCAAAACGAATTCATATCGTGGATTTAGATGGAGCTTGGGGTACTGATATTAATAAAAATCTCCTAAAAGATTTAATCAAAACAGGAGCAAGCATGACAAGGATTCAAGTAGGGGGAGGAATTAGAAATATAAAAACAGCTACAGAATTGATTAATTTAGGAGCAGATCGAATCATTATTGGAACATTAGCCGTAAAACGACCTCAAGTAATTGAGGAGTTAGCACGCATGATTGGATCAGATCGGTTAATTATTGCTTTAGATTATAAGAAAGAAAAAATACAGGTTCAAGGATGGACGGAAGAAACCAGTATAAATCCGTTTGAGTTTGGGAAAAATGTAGCTAAAAAGGGGGCTGGGTTCATTCTTTTTTCGTCTGTAGAATCGGATGGTGCTTTAACGGGGCCAGACGTGCCAAGCATAAAGAAAATGTTACAATCCATACAAATTCCCTTAATTGTTGCAGGGGGGATTAGAAATGAAAAGGATATCGAAATGCTAAAACAATTAGGGGTTTCTGCTGTAATTATTGGAAAAGCTTTTTATGAGAAAAAAATACCATTTTCTGTATTTCAAAAATACTAAATTAATTAAATTCATTTATATTAATAGTAAGAAAGGTTTCATTTTAAAATCGTAAATATCTGGCGAGGCACTCATGCAAGAATATTTTATTATTTTTCTCCCCGCATTCTTTCTTGGAATTCTCCATACCTTCATTCCATGTGAAGATAAAGCAATCTTGCTCTTTTGGTCTTTAGGAATTTCTAAAACGCCTAAAAAAAGTTTATTAATTTTAGTCCTTTATGGAATGGGATTAATCATTGCAAATTTATCCATTGCGTTCGCTACAGTTTTGATTAGTATAATCCCCAGAATTATCTTTCCTGAATCCATGTTTGATACTCACGCAATCATTTTCTTTGGTGCTTTATCTTCAACGTTTGCTGCTATTTTTCTCTTGTTTTTATTAACCAATATAAATTATATGCCGCATTCCAGATCGAAGGAGATAAAACTGATTCAAAACTTAAATTGGGAAAAACTCCGAACTCCTCTTTTCGTGGGAATTTTAGCAGGATTTCCACCTTGCATTTTTGAATTATTCATCTATTCCCAATGCTTGACTTTAAGTCTTAGTTATGGATACGTGGAAGGTGTTTTATCCGTGTTTTATTTTGCCTTGGGAACCGTGGTAGGAATATTTCCTTTAGCCTTGGCTAAACAGAGTACTCAATATATCATAAAAACCAGAGATTCGAGAAGAACCAAGATCTTCGTTGCCATGTTAATCATCATCATTGTCTTCAATACAATTATCATGATCCTTAGTTTCTTGCGAATTAATATCTTTCCATATTGATTAGGTCTTTCCCGGTATTCATAATAAATTTTCCTTATCATGGGATTGAATTAAAATTTAACAAAAGACATCTTTAAAATTATAATATCGAAATAGATTTAATTTTCAGTTTTTTTCTTTTCCCGTGGCTTAATTGGGAAATCGCTTAATCTTCTAATTATTTAATTAATCAATGAGATTAATAAAAACTTACAAGTAAATTAATATTTAATAATCTATTTGGATAAGATAGATATTATTGGATAATGGAATTTTTTTTTTCCAATCAAATCTCTACATAAAGTTCATTAAAAAATGAAATAAAGAATTATGAGACTCGAAATCTTGCGGGGTAAGAAATGAGATCAAGTCTTATTTTTCTTTTTTCCCCACTTTTCGATTATTAAAATAAAAAAATTGGACTACAATAAAAAAATATATGAATTAGAATTTTTATTATTATAATAGAAAAAAAGCATGAAAATAAATTGGAGGTATCACCGTGCCAAAATGTTCGTTCTGTGACTCTCAAAATATTGATTTCACCTGTGAGAAATGTGGATCTTCATTTTGCATCAATCACTCAGTCAGTACAGAGCAATGGTATTGTAAAAAACATGATCTATATTATTCAAAAGCCAGCGCTACGGAAAAAAATTTTCGATGCTCCGTAATTGAAGAAAGTAAATGTCCGGAGTGTAGCGCACTTTTAATGTTAGAAAAACTTACCTCAGGACAATATTATTTAAAATGTATCAATCCTAAATGCGGTTGGAATTCCTATTTAAAAACCCCCGGCTTGTTTTTTCCCCGTAAAGAACAACTTGCTCGTGAGGCTCAACGATATGGATTAATTAGGAGTTCGAAATCGTGTGGAAAAAAATTAAAATACATGCCGGGGAATGAAATCTGTCCCAATTGTTTCATAAATTTGTTAAAAAGATCTCCCATTACCAATTTCTCTACTATTAAAGACGTGTTTAATATTCCCTTACCTCAAATTATGAAAATAATTAATCGATTCATGGAAGAAGAGCGAATTTATGGAATCATTGACGAGCGTTATAACATGTTCTATTACATTTCTCCTGAATTAAGAGAAAAGATCTTGACTATCTTTCATGATAGCGGCCTTATGAAGGTTTCGGATTTAATGGAAATGTTAGACACGAGTAAAGAAGTAGCCATCCAAGTAATATATAAACTGATCAGCAGATTTCACATTAAAGGCTCCTTTTCTTTAGATAAGAATTTCTATTACACTCAAGGGTATATCTTAGAAAATCTTGTTAAAGAAATAAAAGAGAAAGGAAGAGTAGCAATTTCCGATTTAGCCTCATATTTTGGATTGCCCCAAGAAAGAATTAAGTCGTTCTGCGTCAATTTAATGAGAACTAAGGAAATTAATGCCTTTTTTGCTGACAAGGGTAATGAGGTAATTACCACTAATCAAATTGCCAAGGAAATTCAAAATTTCGCTAATAAAGAAGGGTTGTTCGAACTTGCTCGATTAGCTAAAGATTTGAAAATTGCTATCGAACTCGCCCGAAAAAGCCTCCATGATTTAATTAAAGAAGGGATTATTAAAGGAATCTTCACCCAACGAAGAGAATTCATGACACTAAAATACATGGAAGGAAAAATTAAAGAAATCGCAAAAGCATATAGAACTATGCCCCTAAGGGAATTAGCAAATCGATTAGGAGTCACCGAATCAAGCATCGAAGAAAATTTAGCCTTACTCATCAGTCGAAATGAAATTGATGGATACATAGACATGGAAAAAAAATTATTTGTAGCTTATAGCGTATCCACGCCAGACGCCGCAAGAATTAAAAAAGAACCTGTAACCCACGAAGATCAAGGAAATATCGAAGTACTCAGAGATTATGATTTTGTTGGAGGACAAGTTAGATTTAAAGTTGTCGTGCGAAATCATAGCAATATGGCGATTAATAATGTAAAAGTAATTTTGGATGCTCCCACTAGCTATAAATTGAAAAACCCATTAATCAACATCCCGGTGATTGAAGCCGGTAATTCTCGAGGCGTCGACTTCTACATCGAACCAAAAGAATGCGGAATCTCTAACATCTCAGGAACTGTCATTTATAAAAATGCCAAAGGAGAACAAAGAACTATTCCCATTCGTCCAAAAGAAGTCCAAATTAAATGTCCCCTCGTCTGTACCGACCTTTCCACGATAGAGGATTGTCAACTCGCCATTCAAACCCTCCCTAATGACGCACGAGCATTTTTGATTGCTGATTTAGATCCTCGTTTGGCATTTCGAGCAGGCATTCGCGCTCTGAAAAGCTTTGAAACGAACATGGTCACCTCCTATGAAGGTGGTAATGCTCTAAAAGAATATGAAGCTGAAGCATGGTTTTGTGCGGAGGCAAAAGTCACGGGGGGTCGAATAATCACCAGGATTTATGTATCCGCCGCAAGTCAGTCATTAGAAGTGAGAGTATGGTGTAATAATCCAGGACAACTAACGGGATTCCTCGCTAAAGTGATTGAAATTCTGTTCGAAGAAATAAATATCATCAGAAAAATCAAAAGTGAAGAAAGAGAGAAAACCATTGATGTGATGGCGATCACGCAGAATCTTGCTGAAATAAGCGATTATTGCATGCTGCGATGGAAAGCTCAGAACATTAGGAATAAGCTACATGATACTTTCGTGCGTTTAAGAAAAATTATGGGAGCTAATGAAGCTATCTTGGGTAGAATTGAATTTTGGCTGGCTCAATTAAACCGCTATGAAAAGGACGAGAACATTACGGATGAGGATGCTGATAAGCTGGTGAATGATGTGGAAAAATTCAAGGATGTCCTAGCTCGCTCGATTAAAATATAATCAAGTTATGCATTGTTAAATTAAAAACTCTTTAAAATTTTGGACTATAAAAAATTTAAATGAAAAAAAAGTATTTTGATGAATAATTATTAGAAATTTTAAAAATAAGAAGAAGATATAAATAATTCTGTTGATTAATTATCTAATAATAATACTACCACCCCGGAAAAAAAAAAAAAAATAAATATCAAGAGGATTAGACCCCATGCCCATTATAAGTATAAATATTAATGAAAATTTAAAGAAATTCTTGAATAAACTCATTTCCAAAAACCAATATGAAAATAGATCGAAAATAATCCGTGATGCTTTATTGCGGTTGATGTCCACGATGGAAAATACTAATTCTCTCTCGGAAGGGTATGGCGAGCTCGTTTCCGTTACTAAGAGGATCACCGGAAACATGATGATGGTGGTTGATAATGATATCAATGTTCATAAAAAATTAAATAAGATTGAATTAGAATTTAAGGATCAAATCGTAAGCAAGACTCAAAATTTTTCTTCTAAAGAAAACCTGATTTTTATGACTTTTGAAGGAACGGTACAAGATTTTCGAAAATTAGTGGTGGAAATAAATAGTATTAATGAATTGAAGAATTTTAGATATCTTATCGTGAATTAAAAAAAATTGGCTTGAATCTTTTTCTAATCTTCCATCCTTTTTTATGCCTTGTGTTAAATCCTTTATTAAATTTAAAATAAAGAACCTTCATCAACTGGATTATAAATATAAACTATATAGCCGATTCATAATTCTCTGTTGCTCAATTTTACAAGTTCAAATAAAATCATAAAATTTTAAATAAAAAAGTCCTAAGCCCATAAAATTCATTTAATATCCTCCTTTTTTTAATGATCATGGAAAAAAATAAACATGGAAAAGGATATCAAAAAAAAGCATCGAGTAAAGATTCCAGACAAAAAAATCCAACCCACATTAAAAAAGGAAAAAGAAGAGCTTCACTTATTTTAATTGAAAAATTCAAGTCTGCCCAAGAAATCCATGACAAATTAAAAGAAGGTGCTGATTTCGCTGAACTGGCAAGAAAATATTCTGCTTGCCCGAGCAAGAAAAATGGAGGTAATTTTGGCTCATTTCCTAAGGGCGCCATGATACCCGAATTCTGGAACTCCAGCATTAAACTAAATATTAATGAAATCTCACCCTCCGGCAGAACGAGATTTGGCTACCACGTGATTAAACGAATGGGTTAAAAATGCTACTTATTTAATAACCCTTCCATGGGACCTCACTCGTAAACATTTTTTTTAGTTCAATATTTATAAGATCTAAGAAGTTTACTCTTAATAACATGTAAATTTTGGTGTATTTAATGAAAGCTCAGTGGTGTAGTGGCCAAGCATCTGGGACTCTGACCTCCTTCAGTATCTTGGAGAAGAGAGACATCCCGGGACCCAGGTTCGAATCCTGGCTGAGCTATTTTTCTCGAATAATCATTCATAAAATCAATGCTTAATGAACATTATATATTAGTTCCCACTATAGATAAATTTATAAATTTTTGAATCTATATATAGCTAGGATTACAATTAAATGGAGATTATAAAAGAGGGATTCGGTTTTAAAAACTTATTTTTGTAAAAAAAAAAAATTCCTTTAGGAAAACCCCGTGACTGAAAAGACTGAAAAAAAACCCGTAAAACTGAAATAACCTCTGTAAAATTCTCCATAGTAGTAATCCTTTTAAATATGATTTTTTAAATTTTCTATTAAAACGGTATATTATGTAGATATGGGGGTAAGGTTTTCCATTTCCAATATATTTTTTATTTTTAGTTAAAAAACGTTATCTTTAACTTAATCGCATAAAATTTGGAATGGATAATTAATGATGGAGGACGCTTCTTTCTCGTAAAACATGCGATTCCTTTCTAAAGAAAAAAATTCAAGAAATTCATTGTAATACTTCAATAAATGTGAGAATCAAGAATATTTTAACACTTCAGAAGCAGAAAGAAGGCGTGAAAATATAATAAGATAATTTTAATCGCATGTGTGGGGCTTAAGATTTTTTAGAGAATAATAATTTATTACTTAATGAAAAACATTAACAAATTAGTTCTGGATTGAAGATAACGGTGAATGAAAAAAAAATCGAATTTTTTAAGCGGAGATTAAGTCGGGATTCTGAAATTGGGGAAAAAGGAACTCGTGATTCTTATGCTACCCGATATTTCGAAGAGACAAAAGATAAAGAGTATGAGGATATTAGACCCCCCTTTTTTCGGGATACGGATCGAATTGTTCATTCCAAAGCTTATGCCCGTTATATAGATAAATCACAGGTCTTTTATGGCATAAATAATGCAAATATTACGCATCGTTCTCTTCATGTCGTAATCGTTTCGCGAGTGGCGCGTCAAATTGGGAGAATATTTAGATTAAATACGGATCTTATTGAAGCCATTGCTTTAGGGCACGATATAGGGCATCCGTTTGCTTCTCATTTGGGAGAGAGCATCTTGGATTCATATAGTAGGAAATATGGACTGGGAAGATTTCAGCATAATGCTCAGGGGATTCGGTGGTTGGCGAGGTTAGAGAAACGGTTTCCAGAACAACCTGCCAAAGGACTCAATTTAACTCTACAAGTGTTAGATGGAATTTTGTGCCATGATGGTGAAGTAGATGAGCGAACCTTAAAGCCATTAAATCGAGATAAGACATGGGCGGATCATTTTGCGGAATATGAGGATTGTTTTAATGAAAATAAAATTTTACGCATTCCCATGACATATGAAGGGATCGTGGTCAGATTTGCCGATGTCATTGCTTATATCGGGAGAGATGTTGAAGATGCCATCCTTTTAAATTATATCGACAGGAGCGATATTCCACAGAGGGTCAAAAGAAGATTAGGAGACACGAATCGTCAAATTATGAACAATTTAATCATGGACCTGATTGATTTTAGTCTTGATAAGGATGTAATTGGATATAGTGAACCTGTTTTTGAGGCATTAAAGGAATTAAAAGCTTTTAATTATGAAAACATTTATTTACGCAAAGATGAGGCGTTTAAAAGTAAAATCACGAAAGAATTTGATCTCATTTTTAAAAAATCCCTGAAAGCGTTAGAAGAGGAGGATTATGAGGCTCCTATTTTTAAAGATCACGTGGAATACATTGACGATAAAAAATATTCCACCTATTATCAGCCCCTTAAGGAGGCAAATAAATTGACTCTCATTGTAAGAGATTATATCGCCGGCATGTCTGACAAATATTTTAATGAAATCTACAAGGTTCTTTCAAATTCCTGACCGTTCTTTATAACTTTCATCTCTATTTTTAGTGATATTTTGATAAAAAGCGTTTTGGATTTTAGAAATACGAGGAAAAATCTTTAACTTTTACTCATCCAAACGTTAATTCAATTGCCATATAATCACACACTTCCATGCATTTCATACAGAGATTGCATTCTCCTTTTCCGGTGAAGAATTCAAAAGGTTCATCCAACACGCGTACTTGTTTTGGGCAGATTTTCTCACATTTACCGCATTGTGCCCTTCCCACGCATCTTACCGGGCTGCGTGTTAATTTTAAAAAGGAATATCTCCCTATTTGGGCGGCAAATGCTCCAAAAGGACATAAATAGCGACAGTATGCTCGGGGATACCAAATTGATATGATAATAATGATGATATAGAAAGCAAAAATAAAAAAGGTTAGAAAATCCTTGAAAAGCGGTTCAAAATTGGCTTTTTTTACAATTTCTTGAATGAGGTTAGGGAGGAAATAAAAGATAAATTCTGAGAGGGAGAAATATCCCAAGGGCTTTTCCCCCATATAACCTAAATTTTCACGATAATTTTCATAAAATTCTGAATTGGTCGTGAACGTATACGCCAAGGGAACGGTCATGATTGTCAAGAGAATTAATATGAATGTTTTCAATTTGATTAAAAATTCTTGAGTTTCTTTTGAAACTCTTTTTTTATTTTTTGTAGGAATCCCTATTAGCGCATCTTGAATCGCTCCTACGGGACAAATCCATCCACAGAAAAACCGGTTCGAGAATAATAAAATTAGCAGGAGAAGGCCCACGAGGAAGAAAGGAAAGGTGCCCTCTGTCAATGAAAAAAAGATATATTCCAAGAAACCGGCGCCATAGGAAAGATGATTGCGGGGAGAGTTTAAAATGGGTAAGATCTTGATTAAAATGGAGTAATCAATTAAATCCAAGGAAAAAATATATTCAATGATACCAAAATTTATTATGAGAAACATTATAAACTGAATGACATGGCGAATTTTCGTGGTTAAATTCTCTTTTAATTTAAGAATCAATCGCTTCAAATTACCACTTTATTCCAAGTTTAATTTATTAAATTATACCTTCATTAAAAAAATTCTTATATCTAATCACATTAGATCGTTAAAAGTAGGGATCCTTGAGAGCGAATAATAAATTCGAAAAAATATTGAGCCTAATAACAACAACGTGCAATTAATGAAACCGCTAATGAACTTGAATTGAAAATAAAAGATAAACCATTCACGGAATAGAATTTGAGGAGGAGATATTCGCTTAGAAATAGTGAGGTAAAAATGGTTCCGGCTAACTCAACTTACCGCTGTTCACGTTATGTTCTATTTAAAAAAAATGGCAAATTATTTCAATAGAATCGTTTCACAATTTCGGGGCGCTTTTGTAGCTTTCCGTAATTTTTTATGAACCATGGTGGAAAGGCTAATGGTTTTACTTTCTTCTCCGTGATTTGTGAGGATTATCCTTGGTCTTGGCTGAATTCTCCTAAGAAATTGCGAGATTTGTGATCGAGAGGAATGACCGGAAAATCCTTCAAGGGTGAATATTTTTAGATTTAATTTTACTAACTGCGTGCGCCCTCGTTCATCAACATATTGAAATTCTTTAAACCCTTTTTGGATTCTGTTCCCCAGCGTGCCGGCAACTTGATATGAAACAAAGATCAAGGCATTATTTTTATCTTCTGCTAAGCCTTTCAAGTATTCTACCGAAGGCCCTCCCATGAGCATGCCGCTCGTTGCCATGATAACACATGGACCACCAGAAAGGATATCTTGGCGTTCTTGATGAGTATTGACGGCCGTGAAAAAATCACTCAAGAACGGATTTTTCCCTTGGTGTAATATTTTTTCTCTTAAATCACTGCTCAAGAAATCAGGATGAGCGGTATGGATTGCCGTGGCTTCTGCGATGAGTCCATCCAGGAAGATGGGAATTTTATCAATTATACCTTTTGAGATGAATTCTTCCAACACGATGATTAATTCCTGGGCACGTCCAACAGCTAACACGGGAATTAATATTTTTCCGCCTTTTTTTATGGTAGAATTAATTATCTGCCGCAACTCTTTTTCTGAATCTTGCCTGCTGGGAATTCTATCCTGAGGGCCCCCATAAGTCGATTCAATTAGTAAGCCTTCAACGCGTGGAAATTTTACAGTGGCTTTTTCTAATAAACGAGTTTTTTGATATTTAAAATCTCCCGTATAGACAAAATTGAACCCTCCCTTGCCAAAGTGCAAGTGTGCCATGGAAGAGCCCAAAATATGTCCCGAATTGTGCAGGGTTAGTTTAATATCGGGAGCAATGTCCGTGACCTTACCCCATGATAAAGGAATTGTATGAAGAACCGTCGTTTTCACGTCTCGCTTTGAATAAGGAGGAACTATTCCTTCTTTCTCACAGATTTGAATGAAATCTAGTTGAAGCATGGTGGCTAAATTGCGTGTTGGAAGCGTGCAATAGACGGGGCCTCGATACCCATATTTATATAGGAAAGGTACCATCCCGCAATGATCCAAATGGGCATGGGTAATGACAACCGCATCTAAATCTCTTATTGAAAATTCAGGTATTTCGAAATGAGGAAATTTTTCATTTTGGTTTCCCACGTTCAAGCCAGCATCTAATAGAACGCTACTATCTCTCGTTTGCATTAACACGCATGATCGTCCTACTTCTCTAAATCCTCCTAAGGTCGTTAATCGGATAGTTAAATCCTTGAAAAGAATAGGGCGATGGATTCTCTTGCCGATTCTCAAGAGGATATCTCTCTGGGTTTTCCTCTCATTTGTAAGCATGCCCCGTATTAAAGTAATCGTTTTAGATTCCAAAGGAGGTGTCCTTATTGTTTTTGGTTGCCAAAACGTGTTGTTTCTTATTTCCTTCAAATTTATACCTTTTTTGCCAATTACAATTCCCGGCTTCCCACTTTCAATAATCACTTCTCCACGAGTGTGATCAAATTCAATGGCAGAAATTTCAGCTTCCTCACCCACCAAGTTTCTAATATATACTTCTGTCTCTGCAGGATCTTTTCTCTCCTCTACGTTCCAGCGGAAAACAATGCGCTTTCTCATTTTCTTAGCCAGTTCTTTTAAAATGGCGTTATCTTCCATTTCTTCGGTTTCGTGATTCGAACTGTACACCGCAATTTCAGGCCCTTCAAATTCTATTTTATGAACTTGGATATCTGGAGGTAGGCTTTGGATGATTTGTTCTTTTATTTTTTGTAAAGCAGTTTCATACGACATGGATTTTCAGCATGCATTCTTCTTTTTTATATAATTAACTCAGAAAAAATAATGCTCTTCTTTCTGAATTGATTGTTAAGTATCTATTTTTTATTCAAGATGTTAGACTTTTTATAATAATGATGATAAATTTTCAATTAACTCAATTTTGGTTAATTTTATAATTGAAATTGTATAATTCTTGTAAATAATTAGATAACGTAATACCTACGTTTTAAAAAATAATAAAGCAAATCTAGAAAAAATTATTTTCTTAGACTATGATAAATTAAAACAAAAACAAAATAAAAACCTTTCTATTATTTAAGATAATAAATTTCCTCTCCATAATTGGGGTCTTAAAATTTTTTTCTCTCTTGTTTAACCCTATTCTCTATGGTGATCTTCCTTATTCGCTTTAAAGTAAGAAGGTTGGGCGACCATCCTAAAAATCATTCGCGCTACCAAATTCTTGCCAATTTAAACCAATCTTTCAAGAAAAATTGTAAAACTCAAAAAAAAAGCGACAAGGATTCCTCTTTTCAAAGTTCCCTAACTAACTCGAATATACTTATCTTGATAAAAAATTTTATTAAAAATAAAACGTACGCTAATATTATGACATCTAAAGTTAAGATTGGAGCCATTGCTTCCGGTTCCGGTTCAAATTTTGAAGCCATCGTCGTAGCGTGTGAATCAGGAATATTAAAAGATAAAGCCACAGTAGAAGTTTTAATATGCAATAAAGCGGGGGCCTATTGCTTGGAACGAGCTAAAAATCACGGCATTACCTATTATTTAATAGAATCGGATAAACACATCGGAACCAGAGAAGAATTTGACGATAAGATGATCCAAGTTCTTAAAAAATATGAATGCGAACTCATCGTGCTCGTTGGATACATGAGATTGGTTAGCCAACATTTCATTGATGCCTTTAATGGAAACGTGATGAACATCCATCCTTCCTTATTGCCCTCTTTCAAAGGCATGCACGCCCACCTCGATGTTTTGAATTATGGTGTAAAAGTCTCAGGCTGTACCGTGCATTTCGTGGATAATAAGGAAGATCATGGCCCCATCATCATTCAAAAATGCGTGCCCGTCTATGATACGGACACGGAAGAAACGCTCGCTGCAAGGGTCTTACAATGGGAGCATAAAATCTTCCCTAAAGCCATTGAACTCTTCTGCGATAAACGACTACACGTGGAGGGCAGAATAGTGAAAATTGATGGAGAAGTTAAGTTATAATAGGATTCGTTCTTTTTCTTCTTGGGAAATGATCATTTAATGAATGTTCTGACCCATCCGATATTAAGATTCCAATTAATAGATGAAGAAGATCTTGAGTTATGAAATATCATTTCCCATTCCCCCTTCTTAGCACCCTATTAATTTTAACAATTAATAATAAGAATTATCTAATCCCAATGAATTTTATGGATTATAATGCCTCGCCGAAAAGATCCTTCTGAAATCGTTGCATTAATGAAAAATCCTGCTTCAGTCAGGAATTTTGGTTTAATCGGACATATTGATCATGGGAAAACAACACTCTCAGATTCATTATTGAGTGAGGCAGGTCTATTATCACCAGAATTAGCCGGAGAAGCTCGCGCGTTAGATTTCTTAGAAGAGGAGCAAAAAAGAGGAATAACGATGAAATCCGCAAATATATCCTTGTATTATGAGAAAGCGGGCGAAAAAAACGAACCTTTCGTCATCAACTTGGTTGATACTCCAGGCCACTTAGATTTCAGTGGAAAGGTGACTCGTGCCTTGAGATTAGTCGATGGGGTTGTTGTTGTAGTGGATGCGGTGGAAGAAATCATCTCTCAATCCGAGACGGTAATACGACAAGCTTTAGAAGAGCGCGTGAAACCCGTCTTGTTTATTAATAAAGTAGATCGTCTCATTCGAGAACTTAATCTCACGGATGATAAAATAAGAAAAAAATACACGCGTATCATCAATGACTTCAACACGTTGATCGAACACTTTGCGGAGTCTCCTTTCAAGCAAGCCTGGAAAGTATCGCCCGCGGATGGAACCGTTGCGTTTGGTTCTGCCCTTCATAAATGGGGATTTACTTTAAATATGTTGAACAAGAGTACCTTAAAGTTTAAAGATATTCGAGAACGTTATGAAAAAGATACCATCTCAGAAAGAAAATTTGAAGATTTAACCGTATATTTTCCCATCCATGAGGCAATCTTGGAAATGGTAGTAAATCATTTACCGGACCCCCGAACCGCCCAACAATATCGCATTGAAAAAATTTGGGAAGGAAACAAAAACTCTGAGATAGCAAGAGCTATGAAATCATGCGATCCTGGGAGCCCTTTAGTTATTTGCTTGAGCAAGGTTCAAGCAGAAAAGCACGGATTGATCGCTACGGGCCGAATTTTTTCGGGGACATGCACGGAAAAAAAAGAAATTTTTCTCATGAGGGAAAATGCGATCGAAACCATTCAAAAAATTGCTCTTTTCATGGGACAGCGGAGACAACGGGTAAAACAACTCCCTGCGGGAAACATCGTTGCTATTGAAGGTTTAAAAAACGTGAAAAGTGGGGAAACCATCATCGAACCTTCGATCATGAATGAAATGGTGCCTTTTGAAAATGTGAAATACGTGACCACTCCCGTGGTGACTGTATCCATCGAACCCGAATATTTAAGAGAAATTGAGTCCATGAAAGAAATAATAGAACATCTATTAATCGAAGATCCAAATTTAAAATTTGAAATTAACGAAGAAAATGGCGAATTTCTATTATCTGGTATGGGGCCCCTCCATCTTGAAATTACTGCCAAAGAAATCGAAAAACGGGGTGTTAAGGTTTCCATTTCTGAACCCCGCCCCGTGTTTAAAGAATCTTGTAAGAATAAATCTTCTCTCATTGAAATTCATTCGGCAAATGGCCAAAATTTCATTAAGCTTCAAATCGAACGGTTGGATGATAAAACCGTTAAATTTTTGCAAACCACTACCATTGAGTCCATTAAACCCCTTGACCATCTAAAATCCATCTTAAAAATGAATACTGGCCTTACTGAGGAAGAAATACAAGATTTCTGGCAATGTGATGAGGATTATAACATCTTGTTCTTTAAAAACCAAAAAGAATTAAATCCCCTCATCAAGGAAAATATACTCACGATCGTTGAAAAAATTCACATGAACGGCCCTCTTGCCGGTGAAAAATTAACACAAATCAAAATTAAAATAATGGATTTAATCTTAAATGATATTGATGAAGAACGCTTGTTTACTGAATTATCTGCCCTTCTCTATGATGGAATAAAACAAGGGCTTAAAGAAAGCGAAATGATCCTTATCGAACCGATTTATAAAACCATCATTCAAGTCCCTCCCGAATATATTAAAAATACCTTGACGATTTTATCAAAATATGGTGCCAAAATTAAGGCCATCAATCAAGAAAAAGAATACCAAGCCACTATCGAAACCCTCCTCCCCGTCAGAAAATCAATAAAATTCGTGGAAGACATTCGCTCCTCCACTTCCGGACGAGCCTTCTGGCAAAATGAATTCCATTCCTTTATGGAAGTACCTCCCCATGAAGCTCAAGAAATCATTAGCGATTTGCGTTTTAAAAAAGGACTTTCATGGTGAATCCGTCCCATAACAAAAAGATTTAATTATTTCGTTTAATTATATTTTAATTGGTTAACCAAGCACCTGTTGTATAGAAAATTAGCAAACGGCTATTTGTACAATGGTTAGTATGCTGGCTTCCCAAGCCAGCGACCCGGGTTCGAATCCCGGCAGGTGCATCGATTTTTTATCGAATGGACTAATAAATGGAAAATAATATTTTCTATTTCTTTTGGATTTTTCATGACAATTCTTTTCCGCAATTATAGCATTTTTTAGCGAAAGCGGGCAAGACCATTCCGCAGTTATCACATTTTCTCAGCAATGTTTTTTTATATTTAAAATCAAGACTTATGGGCGCAATCTCTTTAATTGTTGAATTTTGAATTTCTTTTTTCAACTCATATCTCCTCTTTCTAGTTTGAGATTGGGAGAGCATTCGTTCTTTTTTGGAACGGAATAGGCGGGAATAAAAGGATTTAATATTTTTACCTTTAATGATAATACCGAGGAAGACCAGAAAAAGGAAAAGATTAGTTAAAAATGCGACTATGGGATGAGTATTGAGGCTCATCATGTAGAGATATAAAATAGAAAGTAAAGCGGTATAAATGGCTAAGATTATTATTTTTCCCATCCATTTTTTCCTAAACCCATTTTTGACTTGAGGGTGTTCTTTTTTTTTCTTTTCCATTATTTAATTTTTCTCCTATTTTTTAATGGCAGTACGGCGTGGTTTTTTTTCTCGTGCAACTATAAAGCACAAGGAATTGCGAGAGAGGATTACGAATATTTATTCAATATATAATCTTTTGCCTCCTTGATATGTTCTTGAGCTTTTTTAACGATAATTTCTCTTTCAACTTCTTCAGAAATCATGTCAACTTCTGGTTTTAAGACGATTTCAATGGTTGAGTAAGTATTACTCAAATAGAAGGGAAAGAATTCCTTACCGCTACCTTTATAAAATTTGAAGAAGAATTCATAGAAATGCAATCGGAGGGCATTTATGAATACGAGAATTCCTTCTAATAGGATGACGACGATATTTCCGAAGATCAAGCCAATTATCACGAAGATTTGCATGAAGATATTTCCGACTTGGATGAGATTTATCATGGCTTGAATGGCAATCATCAATGCGATATGAGCCAAGCTCAAAGCTAATATACGAATATAGGATGCTACATTACTTAAAACGGACAAAAAGGTTTCAAACGTTTCCATGGAGCCTTCTCCCAACAAGCTACTATAAGATTCTTCTCGGAGGTAGGAAACGTTAAGAACTTTTCCAAGGGGTTTTAAAACGATTAATAATATGCCTGGAATTACCGGTAAGAGAATGGGATACGGTTCTAAAAGCCAAGCATTAAGGTCAAATCCCCAGCCAAACAGCAGTATAGTCCCTCCCGTGAGAAACAAGATTTTTATAAAAGAGTCCGTGATTGCAAGGTATTTTTGCGATTGTTTCCAATAATTCATGAATTGAATTATCCATCCCAGATTTATATGAAACACGCCAATTAAAATTGTAAATTTAAACACGGTGGTAATATTTTCAAGAGGATTATGTAAAGTAAAGGTTCCTATTACAACAGGTCTTAGCTCTTGCCCAAACATTTCATGCATTCCAAAAAATTCGCCATAGAGGAAACCCGCAAGAACCGAACCCCAACCACAATAAAAAATTATCCAAGAAAAATTCCGCAAGTTTTCTCCTTTTTTTCGGAAGAGTATGCCTCCGACAAACCCTGCGATAATCAAAACAATGCCATGTCCGATATCTCCAAACATTAACCCAAATAATAAGGGAAAAGTAATGGCGATGAAAGGGGTGGGGTCAATTTCCGAATAAGCCGGCACGCCATACATTTTCGTCAAGGTTTCAAAAGGTCGAAAAAGAAAGAAATTTCTCATGATGGTGGGTGCTTCATTTCTAAGATCGCTTTCTTCCTTTTTTTTCCCCTTGCGACCTTGAAGGGCTCGTTGTCTTCTCTCTCTTCTTGTCTCAAGGGTTTTGCGTTTTTTAGAGATATCAACCGCATCAAAAGTGATTTTATCTTTAAAAACTTTGATGAGTTGATTTTTAACTTGTTCCTTATCATCTATTGGGATGAAAAATTTAAGCTTTAGAGTATCTGGAGTTTCTTCCTCAAATTGTTGTTCTGCCCAGAAGTATTCTTCAATGTTTTTTATCACTTCTTCAATTGCAGCGAATTTTAACAAGTTTTTATCTCGAATGTATTGGATTTCATATTCATATTTCGATAAAGTTTTATTAATATAATTAATCTCTTTCGAGATGCGATCAAAATTAATTCTGTCAGGGAATAGATATTTTTTTAAAATAGGTATTTCTTCCGCATGAATTAATTTAATTCGTTCTTTTAAATCGTTTTCTTTGTTCTTGGGATAAATGACAAAAAATATGATTCTTTCATCGGATATTTCCTTCCATTGATTCACATTAGGAAAAACATCAAATTCAAATAAATTTAAGAAATTTTCTAAGTTTTTCTTAAAAGTAGTATATACCTTAAATCCAAGTTGGGAAAAATAGTTTAAATTGGTGCGATTTAAGCCAAAATCATTGAGAAATTTAAAACATTCCTCATTTAATTTCATGGCTTCAAGTTCCATGCTTGCCTTGACAATGTATCGCTCCAATTCATTAATTCGATTCACATAAAAATTAATCTCTTCCGTGACATGGTCGATAATCTCCTCTAGATTCTCGCCAGAAAATATTTGCTTATTTTCAATTTTCAATTGTGCAAAGTCTGTTGCTTTAATATTCAATTTTTTAAATAAGGAATCGGAAAGTTGTCGTAATTTCTTTAATTTATTTATTATCACTTGTTCTTCCAAAGCCTGCTCGCTTTTTTTTGCATCTAAATCCGTTCTTTCCTTAATGTGGACATTGCGAATTTGAGAAAGTTGATTTAAAAATTTATCCTTAAAATTCTTGTTAATAGTAACTCTAAATAGGGTCATTTCAGTATGATTTTTCATTGCTGTTCTGGCACCTCATATTCATTTTATTATTAAACTCTTTACTTTTTTCAACCGGACAAAATTTTCCCTGTCAATTTCTTCTAAAATTTCCTTAATTATTTTTATTTCTTGTTGGAGTTGGGGGATTATGATATTTTTGAGACCATTAATCCTCCGGTTTAATTTTTTAAAATTTAAAGCATATTTTAGCACCATGTCTTCTTTCTCTGCCAAGGAATTAAGAGTTTGAAATAAATTTATTAAAATTTTTATTAAATCATCAAGATGATGGCTGGTATTTTCAAATGAATAAGCGGGCAATTGTTTTTCTTCTTTTAACTTATATTTAATGGAAGGAATAATGATTCCCATTTGTTTTATATATTCAATAGAAACTTTAGGAGCGAACTGAATCTTGCTCATTTTACTGATTAAATAAAAATTTCTCGTTCCCATGTCTTCATAAGTTTTAAACAATTTTTTAATCGCTTGTTTATACAAGTCTAAAAACTCTTTTCTTAAAGAGAGATATTCTGGAAAATATCGTTTAATCTCGTTTATAATCTGCTCTCTTTTAAATTCGAGAAAATTTTCTCCTCTAACAGTGAATTTTAATTTTTTTTCTAGTAATAATAAATTCGTTTTAGTTGGCTTGAATTTTTTAAAGGAAATATTTTTCACCCATTTAATATCGTTCCACGTAATATTTATCAATATATTTTTGTGATATTCTAATCAACATGTTTTTCGGCAAAATGGAAAGAATATCCCAAGCAATATTGAGCGTATCATTAAAACTTCGATTTTCATTTTTGCCTTGATTTAAAAATTTATTCTCAAATTCGTTTGCAAATTGTAATAACAATTTTTGTTCTGGATTTAACCCTTCTTCTCCCACGATGGAGAGAAGATCTCTCACTTCTAAGGCGCTTGAATAGGTCGCTAATAATTGGGAGCTTACATCAGCATGATCTTCTCGCGTGGTTTTAACACCAATGGCGTCTTTCATGAGACGAGAAATGGAAGCTAAAACCTCAAAAGGAGGATAAATACCTTTTTTATCTAAATCTCGACTTAGTACCAATTGACCTTCTGTTATATAACCCGTGGTATCTGGTATTGGATGGCTTATATCATCATTTGGCATGGTTAAAATGGGGATTTGAGTGATAGAACCCACTTTTCCCTTGATTTTACCCGTTCTTTCATAAAGAGAGGCTAAATCGGAGTATAAATATCCCGGATATCCTTTTCTACTTGGAATTTCTTCTTTAGCCGAGCTTAATTCTCTCAGTGCTTCGGCATAATTCGTCATATCAATTAATACGATAAGGACGTGCATGTCTTTTTCAAACGCAAAATATTCTGCTGTAGTAAGAGCGGCTCTGGGAATGATTAATCGTTCCATTATGGGATCATCTGCAAAATTAATGAAGGAAATGATGTTTTGGATATTACCACTCTCTTTAAATCGATCTAAGAAAAACATGGCCTCATCTCGAATGATTCCAATCCCACAAAATATGATTAAAAAGGGTTCTTCTGTCAATACTTTTGCTTGAGTGATTATTTGAGCCGCAAGTTGATTATGTGGCAAGCCTTGCGCACTGAAGATGGGTAATTTTTGTCCCCTAATCAAAGTAAAGAGTCCATCAATCGTGGAGACGCCCGTTTGAATGACATCGGAAGGATATTGTCGGGCAAAAGGATTAATAGGAGCTCCATTAATATCTCGCTCTTCTTCAGTTAAAATATTATAATCAAGGACTTCTTTAGTACTAATATCGATGGGCTGACCTAAGGAATTAAACACCCTTCCAAGCATGTCCACCGATAATTTAATTTTAAATGTATCTTTTGTAAAGAATACTTCGGTATTTTCAGAAGATAATCCTTTAGTGCTTTCAAACACTTCCACCACGATCATTTCTTCATCTATTTTGATTACTTCTCCAATGCGTTCTTTACCATCCGTAGAGTGGAGCTTTACAATTTCTCCATATTGAACGTCGTGTTCATTTTTTAAAAATATTAAGGGACCTATAATTTGATCTATTTTTCTATACGTAACGCTCATTAAATATCATCTCACCTTGAAAGATTTTAAAGAATCCATTTCATTCATTAGCTTTTCTCTTAAATCTTCTAATTTAGAAAAATCATTATTTGGAATAGTAGAACTAACTCTTAAAATATCATTTACAATCTCTAAGTTTTTTATATTTTCAATTAAAACACCTTGACGAATTAAATCTCTTGCTTCTTGATAAAACAACAAGATTAATTTAATTTGAGCTAAAAGTTTTTTGGGCGTGGTGAAACAGTCAATCTCATTAAAAGCATTCTGAATGAGAAAACCATTTTTTATTATTTTCGCAATTAACAAAATAAGTTGTTGCTCATCGGGCAGATTTTCTTCTCCTATTAATTGAGTAACATTTTTTAAATCATTTTCTATTGATAAAATTTCATTCACTTTTATTCTACATTGATCCCAATCTAATTCTATTCCTCTCCAATCTATGTCTCGTTCATACCACCAATCAGAAATGTATTCTGGATAATTAGAATAAGAATCTCGCCAATTAATGGCAGGATAATGCTTAGAATAGGCAAGGCTTGCATCTAAAGCCCAAAATGTTTGAACAAATCTTTTTGTATTCGATGTAACCGGTTCATTAAAATCTCCGGATGGAGGAGATACGGATCCAATAATCGTTAAGGATCCAATTCTTTTTTTCTCTGAAGAATTCCCCAGTACTTGTACGATTCCCGCACGTTCATAAAAACTTGAAAGCTTAGAAGGCAAATAAGCGGGGTAACCCTCTTCAGCAGGCATCTCTTCTAATAAGCCGGATATCTCTCTTAAAGATTCGGCCCATCTTGATGTACTATCTGCCAATAATGCCACATCATATCCCATATCCCTATAATATTCTCCAATAGTGACTCCCGAAAAAATGCTCGCTTCACGAGCCGAAACGGGCATATTAGAAGTATTGGCAATTAACACGATGCGATTCAATAAGGTTTTTCCTGTTCGTGGATCCTTTAATTCTGAAAATTGCTGTAATACGTCTGCGATTTCATTCCCTCGCTCTCCACAGCCAACAAATATAATAACATCAGCATCACACCATTTTGCTAAAGATTGCTGAATGACCGTCTTGCCCGTACCAAAACCGCCCGGAACAGCGACACTTCCACCTTTTGCGATAGGAAATAGAAGATCGATTACTCGTAATCCGGTTAAGAGAGGTTCATTCAAGTTTAATTTTTTTATAAAAGGTCTGCCTTCCGTTATCGGCCATTTTTGAATCATGGTAAAAGATTGTTCTTCATTTTTAATTTTTAACCGATAAATCTCATCATCTATATGGTATTGACCTCCTTTTACAACATGTGTAATTTTTCCAGAAATACCGGGAGGAACCATAATTTTATGTAAGATCGAATCCGTTTCTTGTACCACGCCGATAACATCGCCTGTGCTGACAGTATCATTTATTTTTTTAACCGGTTTGAATTCCCACAATTTAGTCCGCGATAGAGCGGGGAATTCTAAGCCTCTTTTTAAAAACCCTTCATTCCCCGACTGCATGAGAGCAAATTCGAGGGGTCTTTGAATTCCATCAAAAATTTTTCCCAATAATCCCGGTCCTAATTCCATGCTGAGCGGCTCGCCTAAATTGATAACTTGTTGGTTAAGTTTTAAATTAAAAGTTTCTTCATAACATTGTGCTATGATATGGTCTACGTGGATTTGAATTACTTCGCCTATTATGTTATGCTGAACTACTTTGACTAGATCATGTAACCGGGCTTTTTTTTCTATTCCTTTAATTTTAATGAGAGATCCGTTAATAGAGGTTATATAGCCAATATCTCCCTCCTCTTTAAATTTGGTCATATTCGATTAAATACCCCTCAATCTTTAATTTTTGTTCATGAATGAATTGTTCGAATTCTCTTTGAATATTTTTTATTTCTTTATCTGAAATAATTTTAGTGAACTCCTTTTCTATGATTAGTTGATTTGATTTGATAATTTCTTCAATGGTATGATCGAGAGATATTTTTTCAAGTGGTAATGTTATTTTATACCCTCCGATAAAATCTTCTTCAGATTTTCTAATTTCAACGTTTGGTTTGAAAATTTGTTGAAAATCATTTTTATTTTTCATGAAATACGCATGATCTCGTGAATTGAAGATGATTTCTACCTTGGCTTTATTTATAAGCTCTTTTTCATCTTTTTCTATAATTCGAATTAAAAATTTAATATAATCCGAATAATGTTGGTGAATTCGATCTTTAATTTTAGGGAATAATTCTTGATTTAGTTCTTTTATTAAACGATTTTTAAGATTGAGCGCTTGATCATTTATTTTAATCAAGTTGGAGGATAACGAATTATTACAAAACTCGTTATAAGTATTAATAAAACTAGCTTTGATTTGCCTGGACTGCTCTTCCGTTCTTTCCATAATTCTCTTCTTAAATCTTGCTTTTTGGAATAACACCATTTGATTCATTTCTCGAATCTCTTTTTCAGCTTTCTGAATTAAATAAAGTCCTAATTTTCCGACTCTCCGTTTTAATTCTTCTTGGTTGGAAATTGGTCAATCTCCTCCTTTTTTTACCTAATTATTTTATATATTGAATCGAGAATATTCCGATAAAAGATGTCTGTTTTATCGATTTCAGTCTCAAAAATGTTGGGTAAATATACAATTAAAGGACTTAAATTATTCAGTTTAAAATCCATGAGAAAATTAATTTCATCAGTAGATAAATCTAACGCTATAAATATCATACCAATGGATTTATCTTTGATTATTTCATTAAATATTTTTATGAAATTCTTTGGATTTTCTAGTTCCGTTCCTTCAATTCCTAAAAGGCCGAAGAGCCTTACAATTTCCGGATCTCCTATTATATATATATCTTTTTCGGACATTTTAAAATTCAAGTTTTAATTTTTGCAATATATTATTTATTATCTCTTCCTTTTTTTCCCTCAATTCATTTTCAATATCTTTAGAGATACTAATAAAACGGGTATCCAATTGCTTTATTCCCTCATGAATTTCTTCTGAGAGTGTTTTCAAGGCTTTATTGACTGTCTCTTGTTTTTTATTGATGATTTTCTCCATTTCCATTTCCTGTTTCCTTCTAAATTCTTTTAATTCCATAGAATTCTCTTCTTTTACCTTTTCAATTAAATTTTTATATTTATCCTCAATATCTTTAATCCAATCAAAAATTACCATTTGATCTCCTCTTCTCCATGATATTTAGCCGGAACGCTTTTAATTTATTTTAATAATGTAAATTTTTCATTAAGAATCTGTACCAATTTTGGTAAGATTTCAAATTTAATTTCCTCTTCTTTTTTAATTAAAATTTCTAAAATTTTATAGATCGTGAAATACTCAATATCCCCCACTTTTGCTCGAAATTTCTTAAAATAATAATTAATGTAAAGATTTTCAAGAGATCTGCGTAAACATAATGGATTAATGGACGCATCATTATAATTTTCTTTTATTCCGGGAGTGATTTTATAAATTGTTCTGAGATAATTAATAAAAATATCAACGTTATCTAATTCTAATAACTGAAACATTCTTCCCTCAGTTAAAAATAAATAGTTCTTTATTAGAAATTGAGACAATAAATTTCTGTCAATATTATTTTTAATCCCCCTGTAAATCATGTTTATATTATAAATTTCTACAATATAATTTATGTACAATTTTATCATTTCTCGTTCTTTCTTGTTTAATCTTCGTTTCATGGAAACTAAGTTTTGATAATAAAGTTGATCCAAAAAGGATTCTAAGACAAAAATCTCACCCGTGTTTCGGAAATAAAGCAGTCCCTCTCTTATTGCCTTGTTATATCGTGTCTTTCGCAAGAAAAATTCAATTTCCTCCAAAGATGTAAGTTCAAGCAATTTTTTCATGAATTCTTCATTTTCTAAATATTTTTCAACCGTAAAATTCACATTTGCTCGTTTCTCTTCCTTGCTCATGCCAATGATGGTGCCAATTATCACTTGCTTGATGTTATATATCTCATATTTAAGCAAGATATTTCTAAGAAAATACCGCATGTTCTCCGGAGAATAAATCATGATTTTCCCAATTAATTTTATATAAGTAGAAAAGAGTGCTTTCTCAATCTCAACAATATCTAATTTTTTAATTTCCAATTCAGGATAATAAGGCTTGAGAAAATTTATAATTTCCTCAATATTTTCCAGCTGTTTTAATCTGTTTAAAGAAGCCTCATCTAAGAGTAATAACTTAAGAAAATCCATTTTGATATACGTATAAGCATAGGAAGGAACTATAATGCTCGTAACATTCTCACCCACTTCAAATTTTTAAAAAAAACAAAATGCAATCTATTTCTGCTCTTGAATCTAAACGGATTATCATCATTTTCCATCCTTAAAAGAGATGGAGCTTTATGGGGGAAGAGGTATCTTGGTCCATAGTAATACTGCAATAATTAATCCATAAATTGCTAAAGCTTCACAAAGGGCTACTACGAGAAAGGCCTTGAAGAAAACTTCCTCTTTTTCCGATAATGATGAAATAGCAGCGGTTCCAACCGTTTTAAGGGCAAAAGCAGCTCCGAGAACGGATAATCCTAAAGATATGGCTGAAGATAAGGCAAGAAAAGCTGCTGTCGTGCTATCATAGTATTGTAGGGAGGTTGCTTGTTCGGCTTGGGCTCTTGCGACACTAACGATTCCATTTACAGAAAAAAAAACGATCATTCCCAGAAATACTTGGAAAATGGCTAATAATAGGTAAAATTTTTGTCTGCCATTCATAAATTTCACATGGTATTCTTTTTTCTTTCAATTTACAGTTTTTTAACAGATAAAAGAGTTTTGTATAAAATAAATTTAACTATATATCGTGGTTTATAGGAAAATTTTTAAGCGAACAATTTCACTATTCAAGAGAAATATTGGTGATTAATAAAATTTCGATTCTTTAAAATGAATTTATCTTAAGAGATTTTACTTCTTCTACCTTGCTATTTTCTTCTTCATTCTCTAAGTTAACGTGAATTTAAAGATAAATAATTTAATATTTTTTTAAAATGTAAGAATAAAACCTTATCAAATAAATAAATAAATCTCCTTCATTTTATTACATTAAATTATATTTACAATGAATTTTAAAATAAGCATGGAAAAAGTAGAGATCTTTTGGAATCGCTTATTGATGAAAATTCCCGGGGGTTTTTTTGGATTAATTTCTGCTTTTATAATGGCAAATGGTGAATTAATTGCTCTTTATTTTTTTCCCGGATATGATTTCTTTACTAACATGATAAGTGAATTAGGTGTCAATGGAAAGGGGGCCGTTTATTTTAATTTGGCACTTATTCTTTCGGGTATAATTGCCATGCCTTTTTATTATACCTTAGGAGAAATCCTTAAAGAGTCCAATCAACTAATTAGAAAAATAGCCCTTCATGCTTCTTATATTTCCTGTTTGACTTTTTCTCTTATAGGCATGTTTCCAGCGCGTTTGGATAATACACTTATTTTGTGGATACACGGTATAATGGTAGCCATTTCATGGATAATGGGAAGCGTGTATTGCTTTACTTTTAGTATTTTAATGCTTAAATGTGAGGCCTATAGTAATATATTAGCGGGGTACGGTTTCATTTGTTCGGCTCTTTTTCTCGCAGTTCTTTTCACGTGGCTTCCTATTTTTGAATGGAGCGTAACGTTTGGGATTTTCGGATACGTAATTGTTAATTCCTTGTATTCTTTCCGATTTAAAAAAAGAAACTCACCATAGTTGGGGTAAATATGTTCTGCATTGAATTAAAATAGAAATTAAAAGGAATATATTAAAATAGGCACTTAAATTATGTTAATACAAATAATTTTATCTCAAAATAAGAAAATTAAATGTTAAAAAGGATGGCAATGAAAATTAAAGATTTAGACATCATTCCAGAAATAAAAATTTCGAAAGAGGATGCCTTAATAATAGTAGACATGCAAAATGATTTTATTCCCGGAGGCGCTCTTCCCGTAGAAGGAGGGGATCAGATTGTTGTTCCAATTAATGAACTCGGAGAAAAATTTAAAAAAGAAAAAGGTATTATCGTTTTTACTCAAGATTGGCATCCAAAAAATCATTTATCATTTGCTAGCAACCATCCTGGTAAAAAACCGGGAGATGAATTTCAAGATGGAGCCATCGGCCCTATATTATGGCCTGATCATTGCCTTCAAGGAACTCTAGGCGCAGAGTTTCATGAAACACTCGATAAAACTCTCGCACATGCTATTATTAGAAAAGGATATAATCCAAAAGTAGATAGTTATTCAGGTTTTTTAGAAAATGATAAAAAAACTGAAACTGGGCTTGCCGGATATCTAAAATCTCTTAAAATTAAAAGAATATTCGTGTGCGGGTTGGCATTAGACTATTGTTGTTATTTTACCGCAATGGACGGGGTGAGTTTTGGATTTGACGTGGTGTTTTTAATAGATTTAACGCGGGGCATAGATCAACCTGAAAATAACATTTCAAACGCATTAGAAGCCATGAGCTCACGGGGCATCCATTTTGCTAAAAAAGAGAGTTTTTTCTAAATTTTTTTTTCCATGGTTTTTTTATTTTCTTTAATAGTATAAGTTTTTTATTTTATTTTTTTAAGATTTTAAAGGCAGAATTCATTTATAGGCTTATCAGACCCCAATCATTATATTCGAAAAAAAAGAAACATGAATAAATTTCCCTATAAAAATATTGTCATTGCTTGTAGCGTTAATACAGCACGAAGCCGCATGGTAGAAGGGTATTTAAAAGATTTCTTTTCAAGTAAAGGCATGGATGTTAAAATTTGTTCCGGTGGAATCGCCTCTAATGCGAGAGATGGCATGCTCATTTCTCTGGATGCACGTTTAGCCATGAAAGAAGACAACATTCATTTGAGAGAAGATGCCTTATCTATAGATCTAAAAAAACATCCTAATTACCTTGAACAAGCAGATTTAATCATCACTTTAACCGAAACGCATAAAAAAGAAGTGTTAAAATGCTTGAAATCGAATGATAAGGTCATTCTTACTTTACGAGAATTTGCGGGGGAAACGGGAAATATTGAAGATCCCTCCATGAAGGGCTTAGAGGGATTTAGAATCGCGCGCGATGAAATTAAACGTTGCGTCATGAAGGGATTGCAACGATATTTTTAATTTCCTTTTAAATTCTTTAATTTAAAAAAAATGTCGATTTATTGAAAAAATAATTTTAATTCAATGATTGAAATCATCATCCTTGCTTTTTTATTTGGAATTCTGGAAATGCTCCCCATCTCTCCATTTGGGCAAGTCATGGCCATGATCTCAAAAAATTTAAATTTAAACCCTAATAATGAGATTCAAGGTGTATTCTGGTTCCAACTTGGTTCTTTTCTGGCTATAATTATTAAATTTCGGTCAGAATTTGCGAGGATTTTAAACATACTAAATTCATTAGGGAATGAAAGTGATCGGGTGGATATTAATAGAAGAAATTGGTTAATTTTTAGCAGCATGGGCACACTCCTCACGATTTTTCCTTTCTATTACTTGTTTCAACACGTTTATATAGAGGCATTTTATTTGGAGCAGGAATATTATTAATTCGCATTAATAGAATTTTTGGAACAAATGATTTCGAAAATTTATCTAATAAGGAACTTAGAACATCTGCCTTTTTATCCGGATTAATGCAAGGACTGGCGATACTTCCGGGAGTTTCTCGTCCTGCCTTGACGGTTTCCATTCATTTATTAGAAAATAATGATAAAGAAACTGCTTTAAAATTAAGTTTTATCATGTATATCCCATTTTTTATAATATCCTTACTTCTCGAAGTCTTATTTAAAAACAACTCTGTTTTTAAAATTTCAACTCTTCTCAATCTCCTCCTTTCCTTGAGTTTTAGCTTTCTAGGCGCATATCTCATGATGAGCATTTTAATAAAATTAGTAAAAAAGCTCTCCTTTAATTACTTCTGCATTTTATATGGATTGATTTCTTTTATCATGATAATCCCCTCTTACATCTTTTCTGCTTTTCAATAAAATTAATCTGAAATTATTCTGAGAAAAATAAGTTTTTAAAAAACGATATTAGCTTAGTAGAAACGTTTTGGATCCCTTTAAATCCGGGAAATTCATTTAAATCTAAAAGATAATATTCTCCCTTGCCTTTTTGAACCAAATCAAAACCAAATAATTTTAAATTTAACTCTTTTCCCAAAATCTTAGCAAATTCTTTTATTTTACTTGGAACGGAATAGGGTTCCCTTTTTAATTCATTTACATCAATATTCTCGGGATGTTCTCTCAGAAATAAATAAATTGGGTTTTCTCTTTTTATTCCAAAGATTTCCTCTCCAATAACATAAATTTTTCTGTCATACCCATCACATTCAATAAATTTTTGGAGATATACATCATTAGTAATAAAAGAAGAATAGCGTTCATAAAAGTAATCAATCTCTTCTTTTTTCCTCACTAAAAAATTGAACCTATTATACGGGTCACACTGATAGTTACTTTTAATAACAACGGGCACATGCTCAATAATCCACTCCCTAAATTCGGTTTTATTTATGGGATTATGATTCCAAGCAGTAGGTAAATGAATGTTTTCAAATTGAGGGGCATGAGTCTCTAAAATCTTCCTTAAATACATGTCTAAAATAAATTTGCTCTTACAAATTAAAACAGAATTTAAATCATGAAGCGTGCGAATGCCATGGAGCTTGGCAAAATATAACATGTTTAAAGAATTCTGATTCACAACCTTCACGATAATGAAATCATAGTTGCTTAAAATGGTCCTCATGCGAGTAATGTTAAAATATTCCTTGGTCGGATCATGAATAATAAGCTCGATATTAGAAATAGCATTCAATCCCTCTATAACACGATCAAGGATTTCATGATCTCTTTTCACGGAAAATAAAATCTTTTTTTTCATTTGTGTCCCCCATCAATTAAATAACGTGAACATTATTTCCTAATCAAAAATAAAACTTCAAAATACTTAAATAATTTCGGATGAAATTTAGATCATGGAAAAAAAATTAAATGATAAGGAAGCTCATGAAAAGGAAAAATTTCTGCTTTTCGAAATGATCATTATTGCTCTAATTTATGGGGCGGCGGCAATTTTTGGATTTTATGAATTCTCTCTCTTTAATACATATATCGAGCACGTGCTAAAGAAAGAATACATTTACATCTCTATAATGGTATCGTTCAGTGGGATTGCTGGATTCGTGTTTTTTATTGTTTTTGGAACTCTAAGCGATAACACGAGAAGTAGGTGGGGAAGAAGAAGGCCTTATCTTCTTATCGGCGGAATAATTGGAGGCCTTGCCATGTATCTTTATTCTTTTTCTCCTAATTTTTTTTGGTGTTTTTTCATAGATGTAATTATAATTGGGCTCGCATCAAATTCCTTTTATGCTGCTCAAAAAGTGTTAATTCCAGACATCTTCGATACGGAATACCGAGGCAGAGCCAATGGAATTACGCAAATTGCAAACTTGTTAGGCTCCATGATACCAGTGGGACTAACGCTTTATGTAAATGAATATTATTCCATTCAAACAGCGTCAGGTACATTAATAACGCAAGAAGGTTATATCCTTTCCTTTGCCATTGGTGGATTCACGATGGTACTAGTTTCGATCATTGGATTCCTCTTCATCAAAGAAAAACCCGTCTCAGAATTGCCTCCTAAAAAAACTTTCTTGGAAGATTTAAGAAAAACCATGAAATATGCTGAATTGAAAGCACATAAGCATTTTTTTCGCATTATAATTGCCATGTTTGTCTTTAATATTGGAATTCGAATCATTCTCCCTTTTGTATTTAATTATATATTCGATCTCGGCTTGCCAACGATTCAATTGATTTTAATTTTTAGCATCATCATTCCCATTTCCTTACTTGTAATGTATCTTCTCGGGAAAATCGTGGATAAATATGGTCGAAAACGATTTCTTACTCCTTTAATTCTCATTTCCAGCGCAGGATTTTTTACACTTCCCTTTATTTCGCCTAATACTCCCATGAATTTCATTTTTTACGTGGTCTCTTTTATTTTGGTCTTAGTGGCATTAATGGGACTCATGGTCCCTCTTTTAACTTGGCAGCAAGATTTATTGCCCGAAAATGAACGTGGAAAATTCACAGGCATTCTTAATTTCATGGATACTATTTCTCAAATTCCCGGGGCTTTCATTGGAGGATTGATTGCGGATTCCTATGGAGTCCAATATATCTTTTTATTCGTTCCAATTTTTCTCATTGGGTCCATCCCGTTATTTTTACGCGTGAAAGAAACCTTGATCCTAAAAAATGAATAACACTTATCAATCAAGAGATTACCAATGAAAACCCATGAAAAGAAAGAATTAAAAAAGATTTTTTTATTATCCTCCATTCTTTATTATCATAATTAAAACAAAAATCTAGAAGGAGTAATTTATTTTTAAATTAGGTGAAAATGCTGCTTGCCTGAGTTTGAAATGTTAGAATTTTTTGCTTTAATTTTTATTTTAATTCCGATTATTTTTTTTCGTTATATCTTAAAGAAAAGAAGGGACATATTCCCTTTATTACCCGGCGCTATTTTTATTGTGATGTCCTTTATTTTTACAAATTTAGAGGCTTTTTTTGCTCCGGATTTATTTGATTTTTTCGAACATCTAACCATTCTCTTATCAGCACTTTCATTTTTCATTGGAATGATCTATCGACATTTCCATGCTCGAGAAGAAGAAATTGAAAGAGAGGTGTGAACCACGGTACAAGTAATAGATGGGGTTTTCAATATTATTGCCATGTTCTTTTTCGTAGGGTGTCTCATTATTAGTATAATGGAATTTTCTAAAAAAAAAGACATCAGCTCTTTAACCATAGTCTTGCTTTTTATGGGCGGATTTTTATTTACTATTGGAAATATCCTTGAAAAATTTGAGTTAATTGATATAAAAGCGGCTGACGATGTTTCGGAGACGTTTAAAATCTTCTGTGCTGTAATGGGATTTTTTTGGATTTTCATTCCAAAAATGGAGGAAAAAATCAAGGAATCTGAAGCCAATTACAGAAATGCATATGAAAGGCTTAATTTCTATAAAGATTTATTCGCCCACGATATGAATAATATACTTCAGAGCATGTTGAGTTCGTTTGAACTTTTTAAGCTTTATCAAAAAGAACCAAATAAGAAAAATGAATTAGATGAGTTAATAAATATTTTTAAAGATCAAATAGATAGAGCCACCGTTCTCATCCATAATGTTCAAACACTTTCCAATATCGAGAATGGAAAATTCACGCTTCATGAATTAGAAGTCTTACAAATCTTAAATGATGCCGTTTCTAATGTTAAGAACAATTTCTCTGATAAAAATTTAAAAATTAAAGTTATCCCTAATGAACCGAGGTATTTTATCCTAGCAAATGAATTACTCCTTGATGTCTTTGAAAATCTACTCATTAATGCGATAAAACATAACCTTAATCCTGAAATTGAAATTACCATCCACGTTGATAAGATAAAAGAAAAAAATAACGATTTTCTTCAACTACAATTCATTGATAATGCGCGAGGAATTTCAGATGCTAGAAAAAATGAAATTTTTAAAAGAACCTCAGCTCACGATAAATCCGTGGGAGGAATGGGATTGGGGTTATCCTTAGTTAAAAAAATAATCGATAGTTATCATGGAAAAATTTTCGTAAAAAATAGAATTGAGGGTAATCATGAAAAAGGTAGCAATTTCATAATACAAATCCCCCTCCCCTCGCACAAAATCTCTTGAATTATGGTAAAATCTTTCTCGTGGCCCCAATTGCCGGAGGAAATTGACCAAATTCTTTGCCCATTAATACCACTCCTTATTAATGAAATATCATAGCATTTTATTAATAAAGAAACTTTAATTTCATTTAACATATTTAATTTTATAAAATTTTATAATTTGACGAAAAATGAATGAAAATTTACGAACAGGCAAGCTTCCTAAATTCATTTTATTTGAAGCCATAATTATTGGTATTGTCTTTGCTGCGGATCAAGTCTATGGCTTTGTAGAACAAAATTTCTTTAATACCTATCTCGCTCACGTGCTTCAACTTTCAGAACTTTATGTGTCCGTGATGGTTTCATTCTCAGCAACGATGGGGTTGATTTTCTTACTTGTTTGGGGCATTTTCTCTGATAATACAAGATCAAAACATGGGAGAAGACGACCATATTTATTAGTCGGTGGTGTCATTACGGGAGCAGCAGCAATCCTCTATGGATATAGCCCTAATTATTTTTGGGCCTTTTTCATTGATGTAGTGATATTAGGAATTTCCTCAAATGCTTTTTTTGCTGCCGAGAGGGCAGTTATTCCTGATACCATTGATCTCGAATATCGAGGTCGAGCTAACGGGATAATCACGGCTATTGGAAATCTAGGCGTGCTTATTGGGGTTGCTCTCTTTTTAATAAGTGATTTATTGTTCACCGTGCCTGCTCCTTCGGGAGAAGGAAAAATCTTGACGCAAGAAGGGCACCAATTTGTCCTGTCTTTCGGCGGAATCATGTTAATTGCTGCTGCCATTTTAGGTTTTATTTTTATAAAAGAACGACCTCCTTCTGAGTTGCCACCAAAAAGAAAATTTACGGAAGATTTTGTCCGAATGTTTGATTATCAAGCCATGAAAGAACATAAAGAATTCTTTAAGATGACTCTTGCTTACATGATTTACCAATCTGGTGTGGGTGTTATCATGCCTTTTCTTTTCATTTATATCTTTTCTTTAGGCATTTCTACTCTTCAGCTCTTATTAGCTATCCTTATTGGTTTTCCGCTTCTCATTCTCATAACGGTTACACTTGGAAAAATAAGCGATCGATTTGGGAGAAAAAAATATACTCCCTTAATCATTATTATCATAAGCATCGGAGTTGCTTCAGCATCATTCGTGAAAACAACAAATGCAGGGGTTAATATCTTGCTCTTTTTTATCTCCCTGCCCTTTATTCTCGTAGCTCTCCTTGGCATGCCAGCCCCTTTAAACGCATGGTCCCAAGATCTCTTGCCAGAAGATCAAAGAGGTAAGTTTTTTGGAATATTGAATATAGTATTCACGGTTCCTCAGATTATAGGTGCCATAATTGCGGGGGTAATTGCGCAATCATTTGGATTACAGTGGATCTTTTTAACTTCAACGGCATTCTTTATACTATCTACGATTTTCTTCAGATTTGTGAAAGAAACTTATGAAATCGAATAAAATAACAATCTATATATTCCAAATTTTTTTAATTTTTTTATTACAGCATTTTAATAACTTTTTTAAAAAATATATCAACATGCAAGAATATTATCCCTATTCTTTTCTCTTTTCTTCTTAGATTTGTAAAATAATCATTAAAAGCGAAAAATCATCGGGTTCTAAAGGGCTCTATGATGATTTTAATCCATTTTTCTCGGTCATAATACTTGAACGCATCAACGGCTTCTTCCAAAGTAATGCGCTTCGTGATCAAGCTCTTTAAATCCAATTTTTTACTGGCGATCAAGTTTAGGGCATCGTTCCAATAATCCTTGTCCGCTTTAGAATTTACCATGGCTTCCGGATATACTAATTCAACTCCTTTCTTTCTACAATTTACATAGGGAATATATTGCATTTTCTGAGCACCAAAAACCATTACTCGAAACCCTGGTTGCACTAAATCAATAGCTTGTAGTAGGGTATCATTACTTCCAACCATTTCAAAAACGGCGTGAGCTTCACCAAATTCTTTTTTAATCTGATCCACCACGGTAAAATTACCATGAGTTGGTCTCGTGTATTTTTTGGGATCATATACCTTGGCACCCCATTTCCTTGCTAATTTCCTTTTTAAGGGATAAAGTTCTGAAGCTGCGACTTCTATTCCATTCATGAGAAGAATTTGGGTTAAAATTAACCCTATAGGACCTAAGCCTAAAACAATAGCTTTTTTTTCTCCTTCAATTCTATCGAATTCAGCCCGTTCAAAACAATTGATAGCACAACCAACAGCATCAGCAAAGGAGATCTCTTCTAATGATAAGTCATTTCGCACGATAGGTAATGCCCCCATTTTCTCATCTTTTCCATGACCAATTACATTCACGTGAGTGGAATATTGAGCATATCCATGTCCCATACGAGCTAAATGATCGCCTTCGTTAATCCCTTCAATATTTTTGCCCACTTCTACAGCGCGAGCTCCTGTTTCATGCCCATGTCCTCCTGGTTCCCTAGCAACAATCCAATGTTCTCCTTCGAAAATTCCTACATCACTTCCACAAATTCCAACTGAATGGATTTCTGCCAATACATCATATGGTCCGCATTTCGGGATGTCCACTTCAATCAGCTCTACTTTCCAAGGTTCGGGAAATAATAGAGCATTCATTTTTCCTTCCATTTTCCTACTCCTTTCTTTTTTATTTAAGATTAGGCAACTATTTTTGAATTGAAATTGAAATGAAAACTTCATGATTTTCCTCTAATTCCATCTAAGAGGAGTAATAACGCTGAACTTACATCTAATTTCATTTCTTGCTTAGGAAATTTTAATTCTCGTGCAGTGTCAAAATCAGCATTAATTTTTCTCACCCAATCAATGTAATCCATTTCCATGAGTTCCTCAATATCAAATTCTTTAATTAATGAACTTGCTTTGGATTCCAAGTAAGAATAATTATCTTGAATTTCATCTTGATATTTACCCACGTACAAGAGCAAGGGAGGGAGAGAATAATGGTTCAAGAAGGATTGAAATTCATAGGGAGGGAAGTCTCCCATGTAGGGAATGAGTACTAACTCGAAAGAAACAGTTTTACCGCTAAATGTTGGTGCGGAAGAATCTAAGGTAGTAAAGAGCTTGGGAACAAGTTTTTGTGCGTGTCCCGTTCCATTACTCCAATAATGTAGCGATTTTCCATAATACGTCCCGAAAGGATTAATTCTAACTTGTTGGGCTTTTTGAGCACAATCTCCAAAACCCTTATCTCGCAATTTTAAGGGCGTAAATGCAAAATTCGCCGCTTTTACTCCATTATATCCCACGAGCAAGCCTTTCTCCCCGTTAGTTAGCCCCATCCAGCCATCTGAGATATTTGATACCAAGCAATCAATATTAGCATTTTTAGGATCTATTTGTTTCATGTTTAAATCAAACCATGAAACCCGACCAAAATAATTATGTTTCCATATTCGCAAAAATTTGTTTTTTCCAAGAATGTTGGGGCGGATTTCACAAGGCATGATTTCTAACCATCCCTTATTATATTCTTCCTCAACAAAAGAGGTTCCATCTTCTATTTTTTTCTCTCCTTTTATATCACAGAGATTCATTTCAACTTGGATAAATAAGCATGGTAAATCGGCATACATCGTACAGATTTTCTCCACGTGAACGTGAGCATCAGGCAAGATTTCGAAGGTGCTTTTAATCTTAATGGAAGCGGAAAAATTATCTTCCCCCGTTCTTAGAACCAAAAATTCATCTTTAATGGATTCACATCGTTTTGCTTTTTTTGGAGTGCCAAAAACCACTGCAGAATCTAAAAATTTTGGACAAGCGAATTCTTTTCCTTTATGTTTAAAAGAATTTATTTTTCCATTTTTATCAAATTCCACGGTTAAATACTTATTTTTTAAAATTCTTCTGGTTGCTTGAAGCTCATTTTTAATAGAATCATGAGGCTCCTGTTGTCGGAAAGTTAAAGGAAGATAATAAGAATTTCCATCCGAAAATTTATCAGGTGGAATGATGGCTTCGAGAATTAGAGTTGATTTTAACGGATCTTCATAAAATGCATGACGCACGCCCTCTTCCATGAAACTGATATGGGAAAGTAAATCTTTATTATCTAATAAATTCTCCTTGAATTCAAGAGGAATTTCAGTTCGTATTAAAATGGGAGATTCCACCTTTTTATTCTCTTCTGGTGTAATACCCCGATTGGTAATGGGAAAAATCCAAATGCCCGGTTTTGTAAATAAATTATTCTTTTTAATTTGAGAAGTTAAATTTTCTTTAGCGATCCTCATCGCTTTTAATGCAGCCCTTAAAGCATTTAACCCATAACTCATGGCTGTTTTTTGTCTATGAGGATGCTGAAATGGGAGGGATAATCCAAAATTCGTCGTAGAACTAAAAAGAATCATGTTTTTAAGGTAAGTATTTGATTGATCCGTGCCTTCTCTCAAAAATGAATTTATTTGTTCGACCCTATCTTTTACATGATTTGTTGAAATTAATGTATCAGTTATGCATTTTACCCATCTTGCCCATTGACCAACGGTCCAAAAGCGCGTGTTATCATGTTTTTGTGCCCAATTGTAAAATCCATTCCAATTTCCATCTGCAACATCTTGTTGTAGCATCGTTTCGCCTCTAACCTCTAATTTAGGAATGATTTCCAAAAGGTTTGCAAATTCCACGTACTCAAGTTGGTCCACGACTTCAGCAAATTCTAGTAAGCCGCGAGTATTTGGCATCCATTTGAGAAAGGAGGGCATGGGAACGGAAAGCCACAGGTCATAATCCATGTCAAAATTTAAAAAAAGGAGAGCGTGACCCTTAATATCTCCTCTCTTCTGAGCTTTTCTAATTATTTTTAACCAGCGTTTGATAGAACAATTGTCTAATATATCTCCAAATCCATACATGGGAATCATTAAACAAGTTGCATCAGAAACGGTGGATTTCAATTTAACAGGTCCAAATTGTTGATTCCAATCTAAGCGAGGATTTAAAAAAGGTCTGGCAACGTCAAATTGATATACGGAATAATAGATGCAGATCCCTTCAATTCCCAATTTATTATATATTTCAATCATGCCTTGTGTATACATGGTCTCTTGAGTTCTTGTGTAAGGCGCCACCCTCCCCTTAAATAATTGATCCACACCAATACCCATGGAATTTTCTCGAAACCACTTTTGGTCTTGAATTAAGGCTTCCGTATCTAAAATGGGCTGAGCAACATTTCCCCAAGAACCAATGAGTACTTCATCTTTTTTTCGCTTGCATCTCTCTCTCACGCGATCCAAAACATCTTGTTGATACTCCTTTTGTAATTGAATGGACCAAAAAAGATCTGCGTAATCCCAAGAAATTTTCATGGATCCAAAAGAAAAACCCATGTCTTCAATCTCATCTAATTTATCAAGTATTCCTCTCATTAAAGCTAAATCTTTTCCAAATCCCGTGACTCCCCGTGAATCACCGCGGTATGAGTGATAATAATTGATATGAGGACTTAATGCAATATAGATTTTTTTATCTTCAAATCTCATGATAAATATATAAGTATTATAACTCCTTTGAATGATAGGAAATATTCTTTTTAATACTAAAATTTTTTTAAAAGAGTTTTAAATATTATTAAGCAAGTAGAACAATTAAGAATGAAAAATAGAAATTCATTTTAAATCAAACCATGCTTGTATCTAAAATCAATCCATTTTAAATTATCTACCATTAATAAAACATTATTAAATTATGGGAGGTTATTATTTAAAAATACTCGTTTAAATCATGAAAATTTTATGCATTCATGAAATATGATAATTAAATATGATCTTTTCTGGTGTTTAAGTAAAAATGAACAAGATAAACAAATCTATTAGCAAAAATGATTTAAATATTAACATTTTATTATCTTCAATATCATGGCCAATATAAATACTTGTATTGTCGGCGTTGGAGATGTTGCTTCCGCTCTAGTTCAAGGCGTAGAAAACTATAAAGAGCATCCAGAACGAATCATTGGCGTGTTACCCGAAATTAAAGACTACTCTATAACGGACATAAATTTTGTATTAGGAATTGACGTGAATGCTAAAAAAGTCGGAAAAGACTTAAGTGAAGCGATTTTTACAGAGCCCAATTGCAATATAGAATTATTTCGACCCCGCTTTTTGGATGCGCCTGTCATTAAGGGACCCATATTGGATGGATTAGCGAGTAACATTAAAAACATTATCCCTTTTTCAGAGGAACAAAAACCAGCTGATATTACTAATGAATTAAAGAAAAGAAACGTGGATGTTGTCGTCATTTTACTTCCAACGGGTTCACATAGGGCGGTGAAATATTACGTAACATGTGCTCTTGAAGCAAGTGCTAGTGTTGTGAATGGCATGCCCACCCCAGTGGCAAAAGATCCAGAACTCATTAAAAAAGCGGAAGAACGAAACCTTTCCCTAATAGGAGATGATGTAAAATCTCAGATAGGGGCTACCATCATCCATAGATCCTTAGCCAATTTATTTCCGCTGAGAGGTGCTGTTTTAGAACGCACGATTCAATTAGATTGGGGAGGTTCTAGTGATTTTTGTAATTTACTAACGCCCATGCCAAATGGAAAGCTACGATATGAAGAAGGAAAGCGGCAATCAAAAACAGAATCCGTCATTTCTAGGTTACCGAATAAGGAAAGAATAGAATGCCAAATATCTGCCGTGGATTATATTCCTTTTTTAAAAAATCAAAAAGAAGCTTACATGAGATTAGAAGGTAAAATATTTGGAGGAGCGCCCGTTAGGATTGATATCACCATGTTCGTGGAAGATGGCAACAATTCCGCAGGCATTATCGCAGATTGCATTCGCGTTTCTAAAATTGCGAAAGATAGAAAAATTGGCGGAATTTTACATTCGGCTTGTTCTTTTTTTTGTAAACATCCTCCCGAACAGTTAGAAGATGAGGCGGCTAAAAGGAATTTAATAGAATTCCTTCAAAAAAAGAGAGAAAGATAACATGATTTTTCTAACCTTTATGTTTTTATTGATGAGTATTGAATAGTCAAGACTAAAATATGATTCTTGGTCAATATGTAGCTATGTGCGTTTTTAAGAGTTCTGCGTATTCTCTTAGAGTTAAAAGATTATACATGTAATCAGAAATGAGGCTAACAGCTTCAGGAATCCTTCTAAAACTAGGAAAATCATTGATATCGATAATGTAAGGCACGTTATTTTTTATAACGTAATCAATTCCAAAGATTGACATCCTAAATTGCTTGCCTATTTTTAAAATGTGATTTTTCAGCATTTCATCAATAGACACTCTAAGATGGACTAAATCCAATGGGCTTAAATGTTTATCGCCTTGTAATCGGTCGGTGGAGGTAATGGACACGATCCAATTATTGATCACGTATACTTTATAAATAATATCGAATTTTCCCATGTATTCTTGAAAAAAGATCTCATCAAAATCGTATTGGCTTAAAATAGTAGAAATTTCTTTTTGATTGGACACGATCCCTAAAATTCTGTCTTCCTTCTTTACATGTTCAGGATTATGAGAATCTAGTTTAATAATGATTTTTTTATTACTGGAGAGAGCAGCCAGAACCTCATCTCTTGTGGAATAAAATTCGGGGATTTTAATCTCCTTACATCTTGTTTGCATCAACATGAACGTTTTTTTACGACTTTCGCATGTCCTTACTGCTTCAATGCTGTTTAATAGAGGAATGTTGGGTGCTAAGGAGTTAAGAGCGTTATATATTTTTTCATTAGAATTTTTAGAATATAATTTTACAATGAGAAATGAGATAGGATATTTTTTTATTTTTTTTTTGAAATATTTTTTGGAAAATTTTTTTTTCTCGAGAAGGTTTACAAACTTTATATTATAATGTGTTAAGCAGAAATCTTTAATCTCCTTGAAGATCTCGGGATCACGCTCGTTGATCGTGCCAATGTAAATTCGCTTGAGAATATTTTTAGCCATTCTCACACTATATTGATTTAATCTTATCAGAATATATGAAAATATATAAATTAATGGTTTATATATCTAATACTTTTTATGGAGAAAAAGATTTTTGAATGAGGAAATCTTCAAAGTTTTCGCTAAAAATCACTATTTCACTTAAAAAAAAGAAGTCCAAAAAGAACTCAAATTATTATCCGTGTTTTCAAATTTTTGATTAAATGTCAAAGATATTTTTCACTCTCCAAATTTTGAAACTTTATTTCAAACTTTAATAATTTCTGCGTGTTTATTCATGATAAAAAATAGAAATTAAAGGAATAGTTTTTTTTTATTACAAGAAAATCTTTTAGCCCATTTTATTTTTTTAACCATACAGAATTAGTGGAGTAAAAGATATTAAAAAGAGAGCAAGGATTATACTCATTTAATATTAAATGAGTTTAACTCGTGAGAATGGTTTAAAATGCCAAGAATTGGAATTATCACGGATACCTATCATCTGAAGTATAAATTAGCGAAATTACTTGCTTATTTAAAAGATAAAGCTCATGTAACTCTTTATGTAGAGCAAGATTTTTTATTATCTCTCGATGACTTAAGGTTGGACGAAGATGTCTTTTTTGTAAAGACGAAAGGAAATTTAGCATTGGCCCTTGTTAGATATATCGAACGAGAAACGTCCATTCCTGTTTTTAATTCTTATAAAGGAATCTATTTAGCCATGAATCGGTTTTTAAATTCTTTATATCTTCGTAAAAATGGAATTCTCGTGCCAAATTATGGATATTCTTCCAAACATTTAACACCGCCCTTCGAAAATTATATAATAAAAAATGCAATTGATCAAAAAAACATTAATTTTAAACCGGAAATAAGGATAAGGAATGGAAAAATTCAAGTCATCGATAAAAGAGTATTAATAAATTCAAACGAAGAAAACTTCCAAATTAATCATTATTATTATCAAGAATTCATAAAAAGTGATTGGGAATATAAAGTTTATGGAATTAATGAAGAATTATTTTTCTATAAGCAAATTCCTGTTTTGATAGAACCTGACAAAATGAAAAGTAGAGTCAAAATAGAAGAAATCCCTTTTTTAAAAGAAATGAGCTTGAAAGCCATGAAAACGCTGGATCTCAAAATAACTTCAATAGATTATTTAAAGTCTGACGACGGAAAATTTTATTTAACAGATATCAACAGCACGCCAAATTTTAATTACATGAAGGAAGGCCCAAAATTAGTGGGCGATTTTTTAATTAATCAAGCTAAAATATGAAACCACTCTTTTAATCATTAATCATGCGGATTGGAATTTTTACAAAAAAAATTAAAAAAAGTTCTTTTAGCTGGAAATTGAAAGAATTTCTGGAAAATCATGACTTTTTCATCGAACTAATAGATGAAAAAAAACTCAATATCAATTCTACTCTAAAAGATAACAATTTTATCATATTAAAATCGAAAAATTTCTTGTTCCTCCAAGCTGCTTTTTATTTAGAAGAAGCTAATGTTCCCGTTTTCCCAGATCCTACTATTGCATATAAACATCGAGATAGAATTGAAGCTTATTATTTAGCTAAAAACTTAAATCTCAATACACCTCCTTTCTACATGGGTACCATGAAAGTCATGGAGGAAAAATTAAATAAAAATGATTTTCCAATAATTTTAAAACCTTTAATGAGTTCGGGAAGTAAGGGAATTCAATTAATAAAAAATAAGGAAATGCTTAAACTAAATTCTGATAAAATTTATTACTTTCAAAAATTCATTAAAGGAACGCATTATTTAGCTTATTTCATTCAAGATGAGACATGTCTCTTAGAGAAACCTCCCATGTCAGATGAGCATGGTCCCATGAAACAAGTACCCCTCGATATGGAAGTTCGAAAGATCATAAAACTATGGAAAACCTCTTATAATTTATCTTTTGGACATTTAGATCTGGTTAAAGAAGAAAACACCAACGAGTATTATATCGTTGATGTGGGATGTTTTCCGGAATTTACTAACTGGAGGGGGAAAACCACGGCCGAAGAGTTAATTGGAAATATAATTTTAAATAAAATAAAGCAAGTAAAGCATGCTTGAAAAAATTAAATTGCATGTGTAACATCTAAACATTTAATGTTTTTCTTACTTTCTTTGTATCTCTTTTTTTTTTTATTTTTAATCCTTAAGCTTTTATTTAATGTAGAAGAAGTTAATTTTATCGGTATATTAAAGAGAATGTTAATAAAAAAGTGAAGAATAATAAGGAATAATGCTTAAATTGGCAAGAATTTAGTAAAATTAAAAATAGCTATTATCTCTTGGAAAAATGTTAATTAAGGTAAGGAAAAGAATGTACATTATTTCTCCATGAGAGTAATTAAATTATTCGTTTTCTTTTACCGTTGATGTTTCAGCGGAAGCCGAATCTTTTTCTTCTTGTTTTTCTTCTTGTTTTTCTTCTTGTTTTTTAGAATATTCTTCTAATTTTTTTTTAACGGATTCTTCTGGAGGTACGGGTGCTGGTATTTTTTCATAGATTTCAATGAATTTTACTGTATCTATTTCGTCTTCCATGTGAGTTTGTAAGTCCATGGCTAAGGCAAATTTAAAGTAAGTTAAGTTTTGAAAAAGAAACATCTTTGGAATGGTAATTTCAAGAGTCTTTTTTTCCTTGAGGTAATTCAATTTGAAGTCGGATATGTTTTCTTTAGGTATCCCTTTCGAAAACATGAGTTGATGAATTTTTTCTTCAAAATCTTCAAATTTATCAATTATTTCAATGTTATAATCGAGATGCTGGCCTGCTAAAGGATGATTATAATCGATGATAACTTTTCCTTGAGTAATGTTGGTAATGACACCCCGTTGTCCCGTTCCTTTTTTGACAAACTCCTGGCCAATTTGCGGATTTTTTCCTTCGTTCATGCGCTTAAACTTAGCAATGCCAATTCGTTCAATTTTCTGCGGATCTCTTTTTCCAAAAGCCTTGTTTGGAGGAATCCTAACCGATTTTTTTTCAAAATAATTCATTTTTTCAATAACTTCAGTCAGCCCCTCATTTAAAAACCCTGGTTTTCCCACAATAACAAATTCCGGAGAATAGTATCCTTGTTTTGCTTTCTCTTCATCATAAATTCCTGCTTTCTTGGCATCTTCAATTGAAGAAACTTGGAATACCTTCCCTTTTTGAGTTTTTCCCGTAATTCTTACTAAGATAAAATCACCTTCTTGAACGGGTTTACCTTTTAATCGTTCCTTTTTTTCTTCCGCTTTTTTCAACTCATCTTCAATTATAGCCTCCTCTTCAGTTTTTTCCTCCGCTTGAGGGGATTCAGCGCCTTCATGCTTATTTAATAGCTCTTTTGCGCTCTCAATATATATTTTTGCGCTTGATTCACCTATTCCTTTAATTTCAAGCAATTTTTCTGTTTCCGTATTAGCTAGTTTTTCTACCGTATCAATTCCCGCAGATTTTAAAGAATCAATAGTCTTTTTTTCCAATCCCTTTATATCTTCTAATCTAAGACTCATTTTAATCTTATATCTGAAATGATTCTTAATGAATAGAGGAATTTTGGATGGCTTATAGCTTTTTCGAAAAAAGAGACCACGAAATTTTTTTCTAATCTAATTCAGATTTCATAATAAAGTATTCTTAATTCATGAGACGGGTTCGAAAAGAATTCCAAGAAGTTTTGCGTGCTGTTTTACTTTTTGGAGTTCTTCTGACGTAGGACGTCGATTTATTTCAGTATGATTAAATGCATGATAAACGGGTCTATACTGTGCCATTATATTTACAACGCATTTTGGCACTTCTTTCGCAATATAATCTAAGATAGGAATTGAACAACACTCCACGTGATTGGGCATGACTAAATGACGAATGATAATTTCGCCACTTCCCACATCATGAATTATCTTTAAGTTTCTGGTAATCACGTCATAGTAATTCTCTATTCCGGAATATTTTTTTGCACAGTCATTATTCCCATATTTAAAATCAGGAAGCCAGAAATCCATCAAATCTAATATTAACGATAAGCTCTCTTCAGTTAAATAAAAGTTTGAATTCCATAGCTGACAAATATTTTTCGATTGATACCTCAAGCTATTTAATATCACGTGAATATTCGGAATTGGGTCCCCACCAACGTAGTTTATGTTTAACGCACCGTTATTGCATAATTTTTCAGCTAAATTCGCTAATGTATTTCCCGAGACTTTCTGTGCTACTTCTTCTATTGGATATCTTTTTTTCCATGCTTGCGAAATATCGTAGTTTTGACAAAAACAACAAGCAAAGTTACACCCCTGAAAAAAAATGGTGCCGCTAGGAACTAGCACGCTCTCCTCCCCATAATGTAAGAAAGCAGAAGAAATAAAAGCATCTTTCGGCACCAAGCAAAATCCTTTTTCCCCTTCACTGCGATTCGCTCCACATCTTCTTTCACAGAAATTGCAGCTTTTTAAATATTCATTAGCTATTCTCTCTGCTAAAGCAATATAAGAATGTTCCTTTTCATTTCCCAGTTCTGAAATCTCCCCTTCCTTCCTTAAAATATCACGAAATTTTTTGGTTTTAGTTTTAAATTCTAATAATAAATCTTCTAGCGAGTTCGTTTCATTAAAAGAACACTTAATAGATTTTGCAAGGAGGTAGCGGGCAATTCGAGTTCCTTCAATAATTCCCCGATAACGAGAAAATCTTCTCAAGATTTCGGGATGCTTCCAAGCCCTTTCTGCATCGGGTCTCAATAATCGAAAAACCATGATCCAAATAATACCATAGCTAGTTATATAAAATAAATGAATGAAACGATAATAACGTGAACTTCAATTTAAAATAAATTAATTACGAATATAATTCAACTATTAAATTAAAATCAAAAATTCTAATTTTTCTGAATTTTTAAATATTTCTTTAATGATTTTTGAAAAAAATAAAAACAGAATAAGGATTTTCAATGATAAATTAAATTAAATTTCAAAAGTTAGCCAGCGAATGATGTTTTTCAGGAAACGCAAATTATCTCCACTGTCAATCCCATAATCTGAGTCTTCTAGTAAAAATTCCGAAGAGCCGACAGTAACGCATCTTCCCCCATAAAATGTTGAAGCCACGCAGATGGGTACGGGACCAATTGCGCTCACTTCATCATCCTCGAAATATTTAAATTCAGCCTTTTCTGAGGTCACTACGATATCATCCACCTCTTCGTCAGACAAACTAAAAAAACAACAATTAGGAAAGACCAATTCTGTGATTTTTTTAGTAATTGGATGATTATAAAGTTCAGTAGCAAGCACGTTTTCTCTATTCACGAGAAAATTAGAACCCGTTTCCAAAATAACGCCATTCCAGAATCGTTTTACACCCGTGATTTTATATAACACTCGGATGGATCCCTCTTTCATGGGAATATCGTTATCACCGCCAGCGCCAGAAGTTAATAAAAGGCCTCCTTCTCCTTCTCCAATGAATCTTTTAATAGCTTTTAACTCATCAGGAATAAATCGATCGGTTTTATTTTTTTTATCATGCTGGATATTACCCATGAATAAAATATCAAAATCTTCCAATTGCTCGTAATCGATAGGACCTTCATTTCTATCTATGTAGTGAACCTCATAATCATCTTCTCCCAAGGAAAATTCCGGGAATTCTTCAATTTGCTCGTTGTGAGATAAATCCACAATTATTCTATAACTCATCTGTTTATCCTTGTTTACATTGTTATAGTTTGATCCAAACTCTTTTAATAAAAATTTGTAAATTAATCTTCTATTTTAGTTTATTTGTATAAAGAAGTTTCTTATTATAAATTTTATTTTTGCACATTGATTCAATTTAAAGTTTATGTTTTTGTAGGGAAAGATTTCTGTCGTTCGAAAAATAATTTTTTTCAATTTTTTATTAATTTGGAACAAACTAAAAAGAAGGAATAATAAATATGAAACGTTAAATTAAAAAACAATGAAATAATACCAATTCTCTTTTATTCTTTTTTAATGGGATAAAACATGCGCTCTGTGGGACCTTCTTTTTTCACAACTACGATATCAATTCCATTACCACTCGCCATGTCCCGGATTATAGAAGATGTAATGGCTGCTTTTACTATATTTTTACCCTCTTCAATAGAAAGATTTTCTTTATACTTTGATTCAAGAACTCCATACGAGAAATTTTGGCCGCTCCCTATAGAACAATATTTTTCCTCTAATAAGGAACCATATGCCCCCACATCTAATAGCAAGGGACCCTCTTCTTCAGTAACACCTCCTAATATTAAACCCACTTCATAGGGAAACAGTTTACTACTATATAACATGTTAGAAAGAAGTCGGCCGGCAGCCCTAACCTTTACAGGTTTTTCTTTCTCTAATTGATAAAGGGTGGTTTCCGCTCTTAAAATGTCAATTAAATATTGAGCGTCTGCTACAGACCCTGCAATTGTCATCCATAAATGTTTTTGAATTTCATGTAATTTTTCTGAAGTCTTACTGGCAATAAAATATGCCATCGTTGCCCGTTTGTCTGTTCCTAAAATTACAGCATCCTTGCATGTTAATCCTACCGTTGTAGTTCCTGTTTTTAGCTGCTTTTTTTTAGACGATAAAGATGGCTCTAGTTTCGGAAGTAGTATTCCTTTCTTGTCTCTAAGAAACGGTGATAAGTGATTCAGTAATAATTCTTCTTTTCTCATATTTTCAATAAAGAACTTAAGATTTTAATAATTTTCTTTAATTAACTATAAATTTTAATTTACCTCCGAGTACGACTTACAACATTCCTTTTCCCATGTGGTTCAAATATTATAATTTAAAACGAGATTTGCCCCGATTTTAATAGTTTTTTCGTTCTCGTTGTATCAAATGAGAGAGTTCTGAAAATGAACTCGTTTTAAATCATTTTGATTATCATAAAGAAATCATTAATAATTCAAATTAGGAAAAAGAGATTTCTCTTTCTTCTTTCTGGCATGAAGTTGAATAATTTTATTTCGGCATGAAAATATAGCATGAAAATAGTAGACCTCTTTTTTATTTAAACAATTGCCTTCATCCCCCTACTAAATATTTCTCGTTCAAAATAAAGAGGTTGTAGAAATCTACCCTTATGAATACACGAAAAATGTGTTATGGAATGAATTAAAACAATATGCTTTAAATAAATGGGGAATTAAAATAAATGGGGAATTAAAAAAATAGGCTTTACAAGAATTCCTCGTGAATTAATTTTCCAAGGACGATTTATCTCTTATCCTCACGCTCTTATTTTTATAGAAGAGATGAAGAAAAATGAAATAGAAAAGGCCCCAGAAATTGAGGCGGGCATCGAGACCATGAGAGTATATTGGCATCTAGGAAAAGCCATCCATGATATCGCACATTGGTTAAGAAAGAAAGGAATTAAATGTCAAGACAATCATCCCTTAGATGGATTAACCTTAACACCCCCTTTAGCCGCTAAAGCGGGAATGGGATGGCGAGGAAAAATGGGATTATTAATCACTCCTGAATTTGGACCTCGGCAGAGAATTGCCCCTATTTTTATAGATAAACCCTATTTTAATTACACGGATTCTCGAGAACACGCATGGATTGAAAAATATTGCCGTTCATGTGGCTCATGTCAAAAAAATTGCCCTACTAATGCGATTAGGGATGAATTCGTGCCATATTTAGAGGGAATTGAATCCATAGGAGCCCTTAAATCTTGTATTGATAAAAATAAATGTTATCCTTATTTTCAGGAAACTATTCTCTTACATTCGATATTGCAATGATGTTTTTAATCAAAGTGGACTCTTGGCATGCATCCTTAGATATGGAGATTGAAGAAAATATTCTCTCTCCGTGTCATGGTTCTTTTATTTATTTATTAAATTTTTCTGGCTATTCTGGAAAGAGGATGTCCTTTTGCTTTTAATTCTAATTCATTGAACCAGCCAAAAGGAGGTCGGAGGATCGTAAAGCTATTTTCTTTTAATTTTTCTTCTAATTTTTTTATTGAAATAAATCCGAATTCAGGGCTGCTTAATTCTCCAAATAAATGGGCGAAAGACAAAAGAACCATGTTGTGTACCTTTAGTTGTTGGGTAATTGCTTTAATCTCTTTAATGCATTGTTTTAAAATAAAAGGATTATTCTCATCTTCTTTTTCAAAACTGATAAATAGTACAATAGCGTTCTGAATTATGCCTTGTTTGTTCTCTTCAGATAAATTTTCGATGATCTTAGAACGGCTTTTTTTAGTCGTCCTATATTTAAAATATTCACAATGAAACGATAGAAATCTCATGAGTTAATAAAAATTTTCTACTTTTTATAAATACCCGATCTCATCCTCATCAAAAGAAATTCCCATTAACGGGCTTGTTAAAAAATCCATCTCTCTTCCTCGATTATCCGATAAAATTTTAACAGCTTCTTCAGTATTCAAATTATCGTGAACAATTTTTGATACGGCTATTCCAACAGCTCGAGGATCGTCATGGCCAGGATATAGTAGATTTCGTCCTACCAGGCAACCTTTTACATTTTTTCCCGCTCCCAATCCTTTCTCGAATTCTTCTAAAATATCGGTGGGATTTCCCGTACTTTCTCCCCCCAGCATTAAAATTGGGTTACTCGTGCTCCTAACAACGTGTTCATAATCTTCCACGTAGGGAATTTTCAGCCAAATATTAGCGGAACTCCCCCCAATCGCCGTTGCTATTCCGATCGTTTTTATTAGCTCATCTGCTTTAAGTTTTACTTTATATCCAATAGAATCTTGACGTTCCACGGGTAAAGGTTCGATAAAAATAGGAGTATCATAATCATTACATGCCCTCACCATTTTCGAGCAAGATTGAAGTGTTCTCTGACTATATCTTGCCATATTCGTTTCTAAATCTAATCTAAACATCATTTTTGCTCCATCTAATCCGAGTTTGTTAATATCCTCAACCGTGTAAGCGGTTATACTATCGTCCATTTCATATGTTGAGCCTGCTAACCCGCCCCGATTTGTACAGCCAATCAAAATCTTGTTATCCATGAAGCTCTGACCTTCTTTTTCTTTCAAGAGAAAATTCAAAATCATTAGATCATCCATGATATCAGGAGTTGTCATGACTCCATCGATTTCATCTAGCATTAATACTCTTAAAATCCGCCCTAAATATTGTTGTCTATCTCCCATGGCCAATTCATTCCTCCCTACATTTGTTACCCTTCGAGCGGGATGATCTGCCGCAATGATAACTAAGTTTGAATTCCAAGGACGAGCTCTTTTTACTCTATTTGCATACTCCTCTTTTAAAATCTCGCTAAAATTACTTTTCTTCTTTTCCGTGATCATATAAAATATTTTTTCGGGCAGAAATCTACGGGTTTTAAAACGATAAGACCCCAAGGCATAATTCACGTCTATTTGTTGCCTTGCTTCTTCAAATCCTGCTATGGCTATCTTTATAACAGATTCACTTAATTGCCTTCCTCGAGGTGAATATTCAAATCCGATTCCGCCTTGATAATTTATATCTTTTAAAACCTTAAGAAAATTTTTCAAGACCTCGGGAGTTACATTTCCATTAGGATAATCCATCGAAACATGAGTATCTCCATAATTAGGGTCATTTTTGTCTGAAACGCTATTTGCAATATGAATCCAATTTAAAAATGGGGCTAAAGAACGAATAACGTCAAAATCCTCGTGATTATACCCAGTTTTAATTAAAAACATGTGAGATAAATCATACATTAAGCCAAATTCGTCGTGCTGATAAACATTACGAATTGTAATGGCAATTGAACGAGCGTCATCAGAAGGCCCTATTAACTGATTTTTATGTCCCGGCTCATTGGACCGATCAAACGTTTCTAAAGTCATCTTCATGGGCTTTTTTTTCAATTTTTTCGCTAATTCTTTATTAAATAGACATATTTCATTAATGGATTTTATTAAGGAATCTATTGCTAATCTCCTACTTTTTATTCCATTTGTCGTTCCCGGATCTTCCCCGCTAAGAAATGTAAATTGTTTGGCATTATACTCATAAGCTTCTTTCATGTACCACTTCAATCGCTTCACGGCGTTCTGCCGTTCTAACTCATCTATAGAACTAATATCTGCAGGAGCGATCAAGTTATCTTCATTAATTAATTGAATCGGTTCAGCGGTATATGTAATGTATTTAAAACTTTTTATCGCTTCAATAAATTTTTCTTTAATCTCTGGATCTTTAATATGCGTGATCTCCAAGCCATCAAAATAATTCAATTCTTTTAAAAATTGAATTGAATCCAATAAATATTTTTCAGGAGCCTCCCCTAACATCGTGGAATGGCCTAACCGAGGCCCCGGAAATGCCATTGGAAAAACTAAGCTCTTGATATTCTTTTCAAAAGCCATATTTTAATATTGACCTCTTTTTTTATCGATAGAATTGATTTTTTTTAAGATCGATCAATAATATATGATCAATATTAAAATATCCAACAGAATATATAAATATATCGACAGCTATATAAAGAAAATCTGTTATAAACTAAAGTATATTTTAAGTAAATATTAAAATTCTTTAGTTATCAAAAAAAATAAAATATAAATAATAAAAAAACCATATTATCATAAAGAAAAATCGTATCATCATGAAGATAAAAAGAGATTGGATCATCCGGATGGTCGATATTTTTTTAAAACTCAAGCTAAACATCTTATATAACCCCACTAATGTTCGCGAATTCTTGCGTGATGAGTGTGATGATTCTATAAGCTTACCAACTACGGCAGAATTATTGAAGCGAATAATTTATGCTCAAGAAAAAGGAATGCGATTTAAAATAGGTAATAAAATTCGAAAATTAGAGGAAAAAACCACCTATAGTGGAGATATTCGATATGAACTAATTGAATTTGAAGAAAAATAAGATTCTTATCTCCAGAGTTAGGGGGCTCCTTTTTATCGTGTATTAAAATCCTTCCATGATTGAAAAGAGAAGCAATAGGAGGAAGATTTTGAACTCCAAGGTCATGAAAAACATTTAAATTAAAAGAACAAAACCTTTCCTTTCCTTGTTGAGATAAGCATGATCAAAGAAATCCTATTGTTTTTAATAGTAAGTGATCTTAATAATTAATAAGAGAATGGAACTTATTGTTTAAAGTATTTTTAATAAATTAGTATATCATTATTTTTCTAACCCGCACTATAAAAATAAAATGAAACTCAAGGTAAGGGGCGAATAATTTGAGATTTCTCAAATTGGATGATAAAGGAGAATTAAGGGATATAAAACAAATTCCTTTTGATTCCAATGAAATTTATGTGGTAGATGATGATGAAATCGTAAATATTTGGATTGGAAGTAATAATTCATCCGAGAAACGGGTTCTAGCGGAAAGATATAAAGAAAAACTTGAAAAAGAAAGAGGAAAAGAAATAAGAATTTTAATCATGGAAGAAAATCAAGAATATGGGACATTTTTAGCTATAATGGATGATTTAAAGGAGGATAATGCCGTGGAACGTATTATCAAAAAAAGATATGAGTTCAAATTGAAAAAACCAGACACTAAAAAATGGATGGAAGAAATTGAAAAATACAGGGAATGGTCTCCTGATAAAAAAGAAGAAATTCAAAAGAAAGCTGAAGAACAATTTTCTCAATTTGGAGATATGGGTGATCTTTTAACTGACGATCTCAAAACGAAAATTTCTATCGTAGCCTATTATATTGCTCAAGAGAAATATGAATATTCGGAATTATGTTGGATGTTGGCAGAAAGGATTGCTCGACAACAGCCCATGGCCTCGATAGAGAATATTCGATTAAAATCGGAAGAGATTTTTAAATCCTCTACCAGTTATGATGAATTATGTTGGCTAATCGCCCAAATGGACGTTTTGGGCAAAGCTAAATATATAAAAGACACGAAAGTATCATTCATTTAAATTGGTTTTTTATCATTTATACCTTCTTAACTCTTTAAAAACCTATGAATTAATAATTTCCTTAGAGGGAAAAATATCCTTCTTTTATTAAGATGACGTAAATCATGAGAAAACCAGAAGCCTCTACCTTTATTTTACCTTAATAATTTTCTTATTCTTATGCTTTTAATTCAATGAAAATTTTCCTATCTCAAATGGATGATTTCATTGTTGGCTATTTATTCGCATTAAATGCAATTTTCACCTGGGGAATCGCCTCTCTGGTCTATAAATTTGGCTTAGGAAAAACTGAAGTGAAGGCCACGCTTTTTTTTCGTCTATGCTGTGTTTCATTGGGCACGTTTCTCTTTTCTTTATTTTTCAGTACTTTTCAAATTTTAAGTACTTTAACTGACCAACAATTAGTAGATGCCCTTATTGCTTCCTCAATATCGGGACTTTCAGTTACTATAGGGGATATTTTCTATTTTTCCTCTTTAAAGAAAATTGATGTATCTCGTGCGTATCCCTTGACTCAGCTTTCCTTAGTATTTGTATATCCGTTAGCTTTTATTTTTTTTGGAGAAGAAATTAAATTCTCGGTTTTAATTGGAGGTGCATTAATTCTTTCGAGCGTTTTTTTATTAAGTCGGAAGGATAAACCAGAACAGACCAAGAATCAAGAAAAGGTTTCTTCTGAAGCCCATTCGAAAGATTTAATAGAAGGAGTATTATTTGCCCTCATCGCAGCATTTCTATGGGCTGTAGCATACGCCTCATTTCACCAAACGAGAATCATTACTGGTGATGTTTTTGTTTCTAATTTTTTAAGGGTTATCATTGCCACAATCTGCATAGGAATTTATGGATTATTTCAGCAGGAATTTTTTGAAGCGTTTAAAACGGAAAACAGAAGTACTCTAAAATATTATTTATATATTGGATTAGCAGGGGCGCTATCCTTAGGATTAGCTGATTCGTTCTTCATGAAAGCAGCAGAAATTAATGGACTTATTATTACCTCCACTATAACTGCAAGTACTCCCTTGGTGCAACAATTTTTATCAATCATGATATTAAAAGAGAAGTTTCGCAAGAAATTTCTTATTGCTGTGTTACTTATTATATTTGGAAATTATGTAATTCTTTTTTTGTAAGCATGAAATTTTATATAAATAAGGTAAAGAAATAGGCCTCATCAATGATTCAAATAGAAATTGAGATATTAACTAATAATTGCGTCTTGCCTTTTCAAACTAACCCGGGTTTAACCTTCATGAAATTTAATAAACTATTGGCGACACGCTCTCTTGCAGAACATGGAATCGGTTTTATCATTACCATTCGAGAGGTTAATGAAAATGAGAAAAATGATGATTCTAAAAGGGAAGCGGAATCCTTTAAAAAAACAATTATATTCGACACGGGTGGACCGAATTTAACTTTTATTCATAATTTTAATATTAGAGGGTATCAATTCCATGATATTGATTCCATAATATTATCTCACTGGCATTATGATCATGTGGGGGGTTTACATGAATTATTAAAACAAATAGATAAAGAAATTCCCATATATTGTCATGAACATGCTGTATTTGAAAGATTCTTTAAGAGATCTAAGGAGGTAAAAAATAAAGATTTGAAGGGGAAAACACGAGAAGAATTATTACCCCTCCTTTCTACTTTTAAAATTGTAAATCAAGAACCCTTAGATCTTGAAAAGATGGCGGGGTTAAAAGGTAAGGTCATTTTCACTAAAAAACCTCGTACTATATTAAAGCATGACGGGATAAAAGTTATTCTTTTAGGGGAGATCAAGCGAACGCATGTTGAAGAGAAATTCAGTAATTTTTTCTCTTTGCAAGATGGAATCATGAAAAGGGACATTATCTTGGATGATCGTTCGCTGTTCATTGAATTACATGATAAAGTTATTTTATTATTAGGTTGCTGTCATGCCGGCATTATGAATACGCTCGACCAGGTAAAGCAGATTACTTCTAAACCCATTACACATGTTATTGGAGGATTTCACATGGCTACTGCTACAGAGGAAAGAATGAAAAAAACCAACGCTTACCTCCAATCCCTTCAAGATAAGGATATTCCCCTTTATTTATTTCCTATTCATTGTAGTGGAACGAATTTTCTCCAAAAAATTAATGAATTACCATCTTCTCGAAAAATAAGAGCATGGAATCTTAGTGTTGGTACTAAATTCATTTTTGGATAAAAATTAAACAATAAATATTTTCTTATTGCCTTGCTTCTTTTATTAATGATCTTAGAATCGTTGTAAATTACATTTCGAAAATTATTTATACCAAATCTCTCTTATATTTGATAAATCTCAATTAAAAATAATAATTAATATGAAAAGAGCCAACTTACAATGGGAATGGATTTAAAAGACTTATTAAACAAGATTGAGGAAAGAGAAAATGAAGTAGCAGCTCTTGAGACTAAAATTGAAAGATTAATGGAATTAATTGAACGACAAAAAAAAATTATTCAAGAGCAAGAAAAAATAATTGAAGAACAAAAGCAAGAAAAAGCGCAAGCCATTGAAGTGCCTGAAGATGTGAGAGAATTAAAAGAAATTATAGGTATGCAAAGGGCTTTATTAAATGAAAAAGAATTGGAATTAGAACACGCAAAAGGCGAGGCATTACAAGCGAAAAAGGAAATGGAATTATATAAGCAACAGAGAGAAACCTCTGACCAAAAATTAACTGAAACATTAAAACAAGTTGGAGAATTAAAAGCAAAACTTGCTGAAAAAGAAGGGGAACTCCTTGTTAAAAATGATCGAATTAAATCATTAGAAAATCAAATTCAAGAAATTAAATCATTCGAAGGAAAGTATAAAGAAGAATATACAAGAGAAATTGAAGCTTTACGTAATGAGTATAGAACAGAAATAGAAAATTTAACAAAAAAATATGCGGAAGAAAAACAACAATTACAATCTAAATTAACAAAACTGGAAACATTCCTTCTTGAAAGTGAAATCATGACAATAGGAGATAAAGAAATTGAAGCCCTGGATTTTGAAGAGAAATTTAAAGAGATTTATGATAAACAAAAAGAGTTAATTTCAAAAATAGAGCAACTAACTAAAGAGAAAGCAGAAGCCCTCAAGCAGGTAAGTGAGATGGAAAATAAAATAAAAGATATTGAGAATAATTATAAGAAAAAATTTGAAGAAATTAAAGAACAAACCACAGCTCTACAGGAATATGAAAAATTGAAACCCCTTATGGAGCAAGAAGGTATTTTTAAAGCTTATTTCATCATTAAAGATGTAGGGCAAATTTCTATTGATGATTTGAGAAATGCCGTGGGCTCTCCAATTGTTTTAATCAGAAAAATGGTTGATCAACTAAAACAAATTGGATTGGTAGAAGAAAATGAGGAAGGAAAAATTGCGGCTGTAAAATTTTCGGGAGATCTTCCTTTTAATTCTTTTTCTTAAGATTTGAAATAGTAAGAAAGACATCAATATTGGATTACTTCTCATTTTTTTCCACCATCTCTATATTTCATCTTTTACTTTTTCATTTCATATTTTTTCGTTTTATTTTAATTGTAAATCGTATTTTTTCAAATAAAGAATAAAGAAAAAAAATATTGCTTCTCTCTCTTTTTAAAATTATATCCCTCATTACAAATGCAAGAAAATTTAGTACATCATGGAAAATTTCGTTAAAAAATTAATGGAAAAATTTTCTGGAGCAACAAAAATCGTTTTCATGGGCATTGGAGAGGAAAAGTTAAGTGATGATGCAGTGGGAATTTATATCATTAGTGAATTGCTCTCTTATTCAAATGATAGATACTTGTTTATTAATGCGGGGATAGATCCAATGAGTAGAATCGAGCAGATTATAGAATTTAACCCCTCGCATTTATGCATCTTTGACACCTGCACTTTAAACGGAGAACCGGGCACGGTCAGTATTATTGAAAGAGAACACATCGCTAATGTCGTCCCCATCTCCAGTCATACAATTCCCATTCAAATCGTGATTGATCTTATATTAAAAGCGTTGGATAATATAAATATATTCATGATCGGTTTTGTACCCGAAAGCCTAGAAGGATTTGAACAATTAACACTCTATAAATCCGAGGAAATACCCTTAGAAGAAAGAATTGAAAATATAGATCTCCCTTTCTTTGAAATTAATTTGACTCCATCCGTAAAACGTGCGGCAGATAATATAATTCAAGCGATTAAAAAGCTCCTTGATTCACTCTAAATCTTTTTTCCCTCGTTCGGATAAATTATTAATATAATTAGTTATGATTTCAATCGTTTTTAGTACATGTTGTTTTTCTTTTTCATTTAGAAAATTTTTTATATCCTCTAAGAATTCAATGGATTTTTCTGCCCTTCGCAGTAATCTATAATAATTTGAGCCATTTTTTCCTAAAAATCCGCCCCAAGCCATTTTAGAACTTTATTCTCTTTTGTTTTTTATCCGTGAAAGGTGTTAAAAAAAATAAGCCGGGGTTATTATTATTTATTTGGATCTTCTATAACACGTTTAAACGGCTTGAGAAACTCTTGCTTCAAGTTTAACTTTTTCCTCACCTTATCAATTCTCATTAAAGGTATGAGTTTTTCATTCATTCTTTTAGCTCTTTCATCTCTCTGGGGAAAAGTATCATAAATCCCATGAGTCTCATAGTATTCATGATCTGCAAGAAAAACGAAGCGATTTCTGCCATATACATCATCTCTGAAGATTTTTATGGCTCCTACTCCTAAAAACGTAGGGGGCTTGATTAAATCCTGCTTGCTTAATTCAAGTAATGAACGTCCAAAATCATATAAAATTTGATCTAATTGTTCTGAAGTACCAAACTCATCCGTAACAAAACCCACGAGATTTGAATTCTGATATTCCACGTGTGCTTGCAAGATTTCTCGTAGATTCTGATTTTGACTCAAGGGACCGGAAATGAGATACCCGACTTGTTTGTTTATCAGCGTGGGCGTGTGATTATTATAAAATGCCCTATCATAGATCATCTTCCAGCGAGCAGAAAGGAATCTATCTTTCATCTGCCCGGTAAAAATCAAAATATCTGCCTTCATTACTTTTTCTTCCCAAAATTCCTTAAACTCATCCTTATCCTCAAATACGCATTCATGATTATACCCGCATTGCGTGCATCCAATACAACCTGAAATGAGATGTAAATCATGTATATTAATCGTTTCTATTTCATCGGTAAAATAACTCTTGAGTTGATTAATCATCTTTCCAAGATTGGTGTCCAAGCTTGTAGAATCTGTTACAATGAGCAATTTTTTTTCGCCTAACGTCAATAAATCCGCATCCTTTAGTGCTAATTGGGGCTCATATGTAAAATCTCGAAACAAGAGGGGTGAATATTTTTTTTGAGTAGCTTGTTTTCTCTCGATACTCGTGAAAAAATTTTCCATGAAATGAAGCCATGTTTGCCTTTTCTTTGGATATAGGAGATCCCAACTATCTGCAGAAAAATAATCGATAAATTTCATATCTAAATCATCACAGATGGCTTGCATGTAATTTTGTGCAGTATGATCATAAAAATGGATGGAGGTGGATAATATGACAGTGTATTTATCCTTAAAATTTGATTGAGCATCTCTTTCAAATATTAATTCTATAAAGCGCTTGAATTGGGAACATATGAGCATAACGTAAACAGGAAACCCCCAAATAATTCCATCCGCCGATTGAATTTCTTTCATTATTTCTTGGAATCGGGTATCATCTTTTTCGATTTTTGAGACTTGTTGAGCAACGTTCAGAAATTTATACTCGTTTTCAGGGATCTTTTTCTTAATATACAGCATGTATTGCATTGTGACGCTTTCGTCCCCCTTAGGAGAGCCATTTAAAATCACGATTTTCATGTTCTAACTATTTCCTCACGTTATTTTTAATTAAGTAAATCACTACAACAATCTAAAATCTTTAAATTTTAGACATTTTTGATTATATTTTATATTACATTCAAAAGGTATTAAAGTTTTTAATCTTAAAAAAAAAAGATACGATTCTAAAATTAATAAGCACGCCTAAAAATGTATATAATGAAATTTTTATGTTCCAGCATCTGAATTTTCTTTTAAAAATTTGAAATTCCGGAGAATGCCCCCATGATTTCTCTTTTATGAATTGAATGTTTCAAATTTTTCGTAAAATAAACAAAATAGAAAAAAACATGAATTAAAAATGGAAATTACCCCTTTCAGGAAATCTCAGATTGTTTCGTGATTTTTGAAAAATCGGTCATGCCAAAAATAATCATGCTAATAAAAAGCAAGATAGAGGCATAAATAAAGGCCCAAGTGTAAGAAAACTGGTCATAGATAAGTCCAAAAATTAAAGATTCCGTCATTGAAATGAGGCCGACAGAAAGATAATAATATCCATAAGCTCTTCCTCTCTTATTTTTTCCCGCTAAATCAGCGATATACGCTCTCGATATGGGATCTACGGCAGACATGTAAAATCCATACAGCAAAAATATTATAATGATCAAGATTAAAGAACTTAAAGAAGGATTTACAGGACATGCTAACATTATAGAGGTAATGAGTAAAATAGAGAGGCCGATTAAAATAACCGGCTTGCGTCCTATTCTATCCGATAAAATCCCATTAACCGGAGAAAGACACGTGTAAACGATGTTGCTCAATAAATAAAAAAGCGGAATTAAAAAAATCAGGTCAAGAGAAACGTAATCGGCGGCTCTAATGATGAGAAAAGCGATATCTAAACTAGCGAATTCAATCACGCCAAGAATGAGGATGAGCTTGAGGAAATTTTTACTAATTTTATCTACTTTAGGAATGCCATGAAATCTAAGCTTGGTCTCATCAAATTGATTTGGATCCACATCTTTTACGCTTAAAATTAAAATAATAGCACAAATACCCGGAATGATTGAAAAGAAAATGATTTGCGAGTAGGACCAAAGCAATAACAAGAAAATAAATGCCAATAATGAACCAATAACGGCGCCCAAGGTATCCATTGCACGATGAAAACCAAAAGATCTCCCCCTCTCAATAGCGTAATAGGAAATGAGAGCATCCCGAGAAGATGTTCTTAAACCCTTTCCAATACGATCTGTAGATTTTAATGCCAAAACAAACTCCCACGAGGGACTTAATCCGATAAAAGGTTTCGAAAGATTGGAAATCGCATATCCCGCTACTACGAACGGCTTTCTCTTATTCACTTTATCACTCATCCACCCCGTGATCCCTTTAAGAATGTTGGATAATGCTGTAGTAACTCCCGAAATTAATCCTAAAATTAATGCAGTACCTCCAATTGAAAAAATAAATAAAGGTAATATACTCTGAATCATTTCACTCGAAATATCTGTAAAAAGAGAGACCAAGCCCATGATAAATACTTGGACCGATACGCCTAAAATAGTTCTCTGAGGATGGTTATTATTATTATTATTATTATTATTATTATTATTATTATTATTAGTTGATTTTTCACTCATGTCAAGTTCGCTTAAATTATGAGGTAATATTATAATGATCTAAGATAATTGTACTTTAAGAGTTTAATTAAATCTAAAATAGAAAAATTTCAAATAAAGAGTTCATGAGAGAGAAAAATTCCTGATAAAGAGACCTCTTCTTCCTCTTATATATCTTACTTTTAGTTCTAAAAGCTTGCAAGATTTATGCTAAATTAAATCTATGAAAAAAAGAATAATGTTTTTACATTAAAAAAGTTCCGTGATGGATAAGAAGACATTTTTAAGATAATCCACTTTAAAGTCTATGGCTTCGTGGGGGCAGAGTTCAGCGCAGCAATAGCAAGTAATGCATTTTTTTCGATTCCAAGAGGGAACATTTCCCAATCTCCTTATCGCTGGAGGTTTAATCGCATCTACAGGACAACTGGTCCAGCAGGTTGAACATAATTTGCATTTCTTTGGATTAAATTTCACGCTGGCCTTAAATAACGTGTTTCCCACGAAATTTGATAAAAAACGGGGAAGTGGAACTGAGATGGGAGTAGTAAAAGGCAACTTAAATTTGCGAGAGACGTTTTCAATAGATTCTCCTAAAATTTCGACATGATCCAAGTTTGTCGTCCCTAAACCCTTTTTTTCCGCTTTTTTAATGTATTTCACGTCATCAATATTAATTCCGATTAATTTACAAACCACGCTGTCCAATGCAACTCCATCAAAACCTGCTAAGATTAAATTAAGCTTCACGACATCTCCTTTTGAAGGTCCAGCACCTTCTTGGCACAAATATCCATCAATTACGGTTAATTGTGGTCTTGAAACAGAATATATATCGGCTAAAGCGCCACAAAATCTCTCGAGAGTAGAAAATTGTGCATGCGTTTTTGGTTTGTTAATTCGAAGAATCGTACCAAACATGTTCTTTATACAACACGTTAGTAAACATTGACCATGTGTTTTGATTTTTGGTACGTTAATGATTAAATCCACTTCTTCAATTAAGCTCGAACTTGCAAAATGGTCGAGTTCCAAGGGATTTTTTACGTGATAAACCCTTGTTTTGGTTTTTTCAAACGGAATGCATTCTACTCCCTCTTCTTCACATGTGGCAAAAATTCCACTCACTTTCATGCTTTTTTCTGTAATTCCTCGTTCTGCACCTCCGCTAGAATCGCAAACGTAGATTTTTGCGGGATTAAATTGGTTAACCCAGTGAATAACCGCTCTAATCACTTCAGGGTGAGTCGTAACAGCTCTTTCAGGAGGTTTGGCTTGTAAAATATTGGGTTTTATTAAAATGGTCATTCCTTCTTTTGTCATCACTTTTTTAGCATTAATTAATTCTAATGCCTTGAATACGGCCTTTTCGACATTATCATTAAATATTTTTTGAATGGAAATTTTCGTTTTTACTTCCATTATCTGTCCGTTCCTCTTCATCATCTAATGCTTTAATTAATCAAACTATTAACGGTTAAAAAAATTAAATTTATAACCATTTGAAAAATTAATGATTTTTAGATTCTAAACGAAATCTTTAAAATAGAATTCACATTACCTCCTTAAAAAAATTCAAAATTCAAGAGGGAAGAAATGATGAAACAAATTACTCAACAACACTTAATTAATGCTTTTGGGGGAGAATCAATGGCTCACATGCGTTATCTCCACTTTGCCAATATTGCTAGGAAAGAAGGATTTGATAACGTAGCTCGCCTTTTTGAAGCAATTGCTCATGCTGAATATATTCATGCGGGAGACCACTACCAGCAATTAAAACAGCTCAATGGTGGGTTTGTTGCTAATAGCATGGGTGCATTTGGCCCTGGAGACACCTTAAAAAATTTACAATTAGGGATTGATGGCGAAACCTTCGAAATCACGGAGATGTATCCCGCATATATCGAAACGGCCAAGTTTCAAGGCGAAGAAGGTGCCGTGAAAACCTTTGAATGGGCACTAAACACGGAAAAGGAGCATAAGAAATTGTTTGAAAAAGCTAAAAAGGCTGTAGATTCAAAGAAGGATGTCCAATTAGGCTCCATTCAAGTTTGTGGGGTATGTGGATATACTTTGGAAGGAGAGGCCCCAGATAATTGCCCGATCTGTAAGGCGAAAAAAGAAATGTTCAAGGCATTTCAATGAATTTTCAAATTTTTTTTTATAAGGTAGCAAATTAATCTCAGTTACCACGCTCCAGCTCTAAGATTGGCGACAAAACCACCAAAAAGTTGAAAAAATATGACGATCCATTATATATTAATGAATCGAAAAATTGTGAACTGGACGAGCTGGCATCGGATATAATCTTCCAATATTCTGAAGAAGTAATAAGACAGCTAAGAAACCAATTAAGCGCTGCCATGCG
>JALGVJ010000044.1 GCA_029838195.1 Promethearchaeota archaeon | reverse complement strand
AGTATTACTCAGATAAAGAGAATTCATGAAGGTTTTGAGCAAAAATAAGTCATTGAGATGAACATTTCTTCTAACGCAAAATATATTTTAATGATGCGTCTCTATAGATGTATAAAAAAAAATTAAAACAAACTCATAAAATATAAAAAATTGATTAATCCTAATTCATTTTCCTATAATTTTGTTGTATTTCATTTTCTAAGCCCTTGATAATAGTTTTTGTTCCTTCTGTTTTATAAAGTTTTATCAATTCTTCCATTGACGTTCTTCTTCCATTTTTTGCTGAAAGATATGCTAATAATACCACGGCTACTCCTTCTCTTGCCTCTTCCGGCGTAAATTCTGGTTTTTTATCTGCCAATATGCATTCAGCGAAATGAGCATCTTCATGCCCCATGGATATCTTATAATACTCTGGAAAAGGACCGTGTTCAATTTTAGGACCATAAAACTCACCCTTTATCTCTGCTTCAGGATGAGAAGAAAAAATTTGAACAGGGTCATTCCAAGAATGATCTTCTAAAATTGTGCCCTTAGTTCCATGTAATTCCGTTCTATTTGTAAGAGGATGGACGGTACTAGAAGAAATGTCAATGGTAACAATCGCACCTCCTTTATAACGCAATAAAATGATTGCCGTATCTTCTGCTTTATTACTAGGAGAATTTAATGTTTTACTTAACCAGCATTGTGCTGAATCAACTTCACCAAGAAACCAATTTAACATTGTAAACTTATGTACGCCTTGATCCATTACAACACCTCCCCCGGCTTTATCAAAAGTAAAATTCCAGTGATTTTGATCAAGAAATTGTGGTATTGCATACGCTCCTTCATAAGTCCTTCCTAAAAAGACTTTGCCAATGAAATCTCGCTCCAATAAATTCTTCATGTATTGATGAGCCGGTAAAAAGCGATGATTTTCTGCAATCATAAATAATACTCCTGCTTTTCTCGTTGCAGAAATCATTTCATCACAATCTTCCAGCGTAGGCCCCATAGGTTTTTCACAGAGAACATGCTTTCCGGCTTCTGCAGCAGCAATGACTAAGTCCTTATGAATATAATGGGGGGCCATTATAAGAACTGCATCGATATCGCTTTTCAAAAACTCATTTAAATTAGTGTATGTTTTTAATTTTGAATATTTTTCGGTTTTTTGGAGTGTCTTTTCATTAATATCATGGGCAGAAATGAATTTAATTATCGGATGATTTTTAGCTCCTAATTTATGGAATCTCCAAGCTCCTCCGGCTCCTATTATTCCAAATTTAACATGTTTATTCAATCTGCTCCCTCATTTCATGAAATTTAATTTAATTTAAGCCCATTAGAATAATTTTATTGTTAATTTTTCCTATTTAACGACCATTTTCTTATCAAGACTTGAAAGTCGTTCACAACCCGATGATGTAATTCTATAACAATCTTCAATTCCAATTAATCCTTGTTTCTTAAAATTTTGCCAAACTTCAATATCAAGAACCATATTTTCTTCAAACATTCTATCAAGTTGTTTTAATGGACTGAATAAATGAGTTTCTTCACATTCTAATCCTATGCTATGTCCTGTAATAAAACATCTTCCCCGTTTAACTAAGGTTTTATAAAAACGATTAGCATTATTATATAATTCTTTCATGTTCACTCCGGGTTCGATGTTATTCACGCAGTATTCCTGAACTTTAATCATGTTATTCATGACCTCTTCAGCGCCTTCAGGAATTGGTTTGATTACAACTTCTCTACTCACATCTGAAACATATCCTTGCCATATTGTTCCAATATCGAATCTTCCGATATCTCCTTGTTTCATTTCCACACCTGTCCCTGGAGCCTCAGGATCCGAAGAGCCAATCCCTATGGTTAAATGATCCCACCCTTCCGCTCCTTCTTTAATAATGGTTAAGCGAGCAATCTGTAGTAGCTCTTTATCCGTAATTCCTTCATGAGTTTCCTCAATCATCGCTTGAATTGCTTTTTCAGAAATTTCTGTTGATTTTTTTATGCGTTGTACTTCTTTTTCAGTTTTAATTAAACGCATCTCTAAAAAAGCTTGATCTGCGTTAATAAAGGTGGCATTTGGAAATTCCTTTCTCATGAATTCTGATTGATAAGAAGGCATGAGGGATTCATATCCGATGTTTTTACCCGCTCCATTCCATTCTTTAATTTTATCGGAAAGCGCAGTCATTGCTGCCTTGGGCGAGCCAATACCATTAACATCTTGCACCCATGAAAATTTATCGACACTTCTATAATTAATCCAAGTAATTAAACTTTCTTCTCCGTCATTTCTAAGCAAGGCTAAACTTGGAAATTGATTGTATAATACATATAAAATTGGATTAGAGGCCACATGTAGCGTAGGTAAACCTGTTAAATAGAACACATTAACCGGAGTAGCGGCAATCAATATATCTATATCATGTGCTTTTAAAATATTTGAAGCTTTTTCCTTATTAAAGCCAATAGGATTCATTTTTTACTAAAATTATTAATATTAATCATTATCCATGAGAAATTCAAGTTTCTGAAGGGCATTCATATCGCCCTTTACCTTTAATTCACCTTCCATAAACGCCTCCATGGGGTCTATTTCGTCCGTTAAAATTCCTAAAAAAAGATCTGAATTTACTTCTAACCCCATTGCCGCATTATCATCAAAACCTTCCTCTAAGCGGGCTGATTTGTTTTTTATAATCATTTTTATTTTATAATCAATATCAGGAAACGTGAATTGCATGGTCTTATTAAAACCTTTAAATTCTGCAGCTAATTCTGGATTTTCAAATTTTTTAACCCATTTAGTTAACTGATTTTTTAATTCTTCTGGAGTTGCCATTTCCTTCACTTTTTATAGCATGAGTAATTTTTTATTATATTGATTTTATTTTAATTAATAATTTTTAAATAAGATTAATAAAACTTTCATTTTTAACTTTATAAGTACATTTTCAGTAGTAATTTTTCCAAATATAAATAAAGTAGAATAATCCATTATCTTTTTTCTTTAAAATTTTCTATAGGTGATGTTTCTTTTTTGTTTTAAGTTCTATTATTATAGATTTAGGATATTTTACTTGAAACCAAGGCATGCTGGAATACCAATGACTTAAAATTTTTACTCTAAATCCCGGTTTATTTTTTTCAAAATTTTTATAATTAAAAAAAACCCTTCTGTAACTTTCCGCATGCTTCCATCCCCGTAATTTTAGGACTGCTATAATTGTTTTTAGTCGATATATCCATTTTAATTTATTAATTAACCAGAATTGAGTTTTATGACAGGCAAATAATTGATCTATTAATAAAAAATCTTTTTTTTTAAACCCAAAATAAAAATTAGGACTTAATGTTGAATAAAAATAAAGGAGAGGCTTACAATTAATTAAATTATGGTACAAGCAATAATATAGAGCTCTTCCGGTATTTACATGATCCATATGATAATAGGATGTATAGATGGGCTCTGGGCCAAATATTATCTCTGGTTTTTCTTTTTTCAAATATTCCGCGAACTTGAAAATAATTTCTCGATTAAAAGGAACAAAACCATCTCTATATCCAAAATAGTGAATATTTTTAGGCGAGATGCCATGAATGCTAAGAGCATTTTGCAATTCTTGGGCTCGGATTTTAGCAAGAAAATTCCCCTTAAATTTATCATATTGCGCTCCAGGAAGTCCATATTCTCCCAATGTAATAGATGCCACCTTTATCTCGTATTTCTTTTTACTTTTTGTTGCTAAATAATGCATTAAATGAGCACAATTGAATTCTAAATCATCTGGATGGGGTTGGAAAAAAATAATTTTAAGCATTTATAATATTCCTTTATTTTATTGTCTCTAATTGAGCTTGACGTTTAGCAAGTAAAAAAGAACTAATGATAATGAAAAAAATGCCAATTAACATGAAAAGAATTGAAAAAATGTTGGGTGCTATTAGGGAAAATACTAAAAAATATACCAAAATAGGTGTAATTTGAATGGGAACTTGTTGAATGGGGATCATTCTACTGGCATTTGCTACTTGAAACGCTTGTTGTATTTTTGCTATACCAATAATACTTGAAATAATTAATATTGCTGAAGTAAAAATGAAAAAGATTAACCCTCCAAGACTCGCAGTACCGTTAAAGATTGCTGTAAAGAAAGCCATTAGAGGGGCTATCCAAAAATTTGTAAGAGAAAATTGAAAACCAGAGGATAATGATAATAAAATCCCTTTAAATTTCTTACTTTTTTTCTGAAGAAATTCGCATGTTACAGTGCCTAAATACAAGCTAAGAGTAAAGAGTGTTATATTAATTATTAGTGCTGGTTGAAGCATGTTAATTTTACCTATATCTATTCTTAATTCTGAAAACCCTAAAAAAAATATTGCTATTATCATCAATAGAATTCCCGTTATTTCCTCTTTTTTTAGAGACTCTCTCACGATTCTCGCAGAGCCAATTGCTAAAAAGACTAGACCAAAGGCCATGAGCCCTGGAATGAGTGCAGGACCGATATAAATTTGAGCGATCATTAAAAAAGTCGACCCAAATATTAGTTCCATCAATAATCCCATGACCCAAAGTGGTTTTTTCATCAAACTCCTAAAAAATTTTTCATCTTCTGATACTTCATTTACCACTTTTTTCTGAAATACAAGACCAATGTTATTTATACTACCTGAAATTATTGCTAAAAACACTCCTAATAAATATGATGAACTTTCATTCATCCATTCATGACCCCGTGTATTTTTTGTTTGAGGATTTCAATGGTACATTTTTTATTTATTTCTTCAGAGTTTAAAATTTGTTATAAAATTAATTCATAATATTGATTATTTATATTTTTCTTTTTTTAATTGAAATTTAAAGCGTCATGAATTAAGGTATATACATTCCAGCTTTAAAGACTATAGTTCGCAATAAATATCAAGCAAGAATTAAAAGGAAAGATTAGTACTAAATTCATTAGTTAGAAAGTATATTAATATATAAGAAAATGAGTGGGAATTCGGAAGTAAAACTTGAAAAAACTCAAATTAAAGGAATAATTGAAAAAGATAAAGTTATAATTTACGATAAGAAGGGAATTGACGAGTTTTATAAAAATTTTTATATTGGAACTCTTGAACAAAGAGATAAAAGTAAATAAGTATTAATATTGGAACCAATTAAGGTCTTGCTCTTATGCGAGAGAAAAAGAATCCTTTTATTGGAAAATAATGATAAAAATAAAAAACAACACGACTTCGAGAGCTTGTTGTCCTACTTTACCCAATTTGATGATAGATTGTGGTATAAATATATATATTCAGATTTAAGAAAACAAGGCTATATTGTTCGATTAGGCCATGGTGACAGTATGGACTTTATGGTTTACAAGCGGGGAGCAGATTTTGAAAATGAATCGGCAAAGTACTTGATTTATACGATATTTGGAGGTTCTCCTATTGAATTAAGAGATTTAGATACAATCTCTTAAAAAATAAAAAACCATGATCTACTAATACGAAATTAAAAAAGAAAGTTTCGCAATTTAAAAAAATGAAATCTTGAATCTCCTTTACGTTGATCGAATTTTATCTTTCAATAACTTATAAATATAGGAATCTACTAATCCATACCAGGAAGCAACAATTATATTCTCATGCGTTCCTACAGTGCCCCATTTCGCCTCTTTATCTTCCGTCTCAACTAATACCTTCACAACGGAAGCAGTCCCCGCTTGATTCGTAATTCGTACCTTAAAATCTGTTAAACTAATTTCATTTAAACTGGGATAAAAATGAAGCAGAGCCTTTTTAAGGGCATTATCTAATGCATGAACTGGGCCATTTCCCTCCGCTACTGTATGGTGTTCTTCCCCACTCACTTTCACTTTTATGGTTGCCTCCGATAACAAGTTATCCTTGTACATTTCCGTGAATACTCTAAAACCTTCCAGTTCAAAAAATTTTTTACGGTAATAATCGGGATCTTGGATGTTCATATCCATGCTTCGCATGATGATCTCTAGAGAGCCTTCTGCTCCTTCATAGGAATAACCTAAGCGTTCTTTTTCTTTAATTACTTCAAGAATGGCAGGAATTTTCGGATTATCCTCCGTTAAAGGAATTCCAAATTTTTTCGCATAATTTAAAATGGAGGCTTTTCCTGACAATTCGGAGATTTTCATGTTGCGTCTATTTCCAACAAGTTCAGGATCTATGTGTTCATATGTCTTCACATTTTTTAATATGGCGGAAACATGCACCCCACCCTTGTGAGCAAAAGCATTCTTTCCCACAAAAGGTTGATCATCGACGTGTGGTAAATTCGCTTGTTCATAAATGAATCCAGAAACCTTTGTTAGATTCCTAAGGGAATCCTCTGATATGCAATTTACTCCCATCTTCAATTTAAGGATAGGAAGAATGGTTGTTAAGTCTGTATTTCCGCATCGTTCTCCAAAACCATTCATGGTACCTTGAATCATTCGAGCACCATTTAAAAATGCTTCTATTGCAATTGCATTTGCCATGCCAGAATCATTATGAGCATGAATACCTAATGGGACTTTTCCCAGGTGTTCTCGTACTTCCTTGAAAATGGGGGGTATCTCATGAGGGAGTAAGCCACCGTTCGTATCACATAATACAATCCAAGAGGCACCAGCATTTATTGCGCAAGAAATGGTTTCTAATGCATATTTTTTATTATGCTTGAAGCCATCAAAAAAATGTTCTGCGTCATAGATGACCTCAACGCCATTTTTAGTTAAGTATAGAATGGTATCTTCAATCATGTTGAGATTTTCTTCTAATGTAGTTTCCAAGGCGTCCGTGACATGTAAATCCCAACTTTTTCCAAAAATCGTTGCGTGTTTAATTCCTAAGGCAACTAATGCTTGGATGTACTTATCTTCTTTTACGTCAATATTTTTTCTTCTCGTGCTTCCAAAAGCAAAAATCTTCGATTTTCCAAGGTTCATGTTGTCAATCTTTTTATAAAGGCTAAGATCCTTAGGATTCGATCCTGGCCACCCCAATTCGATCATGGGAATCTGAAGGTCTTCAATTAATCTCTCCAAAATTCTTAATTTATCATCCACTGAAAACGTTATACCCGATTTTTGGCATCCTTCTCGAAGGGTGGAATCATATATCAACACGTTTTCATCCATCATGCTTTTCAACCTTATATTTTGATATAATGTTATTTATTTTGTAAAAGAAAATTTTAACCCAAAAAGGCATGAGAATCTCATGAGAAAGGGAAAAAGAGGTTAAAATTCTCTTAATGAATTTTAATAATCCCTATAATACAAATAATGATGCTAATGATTCTAGGAATTATTATATTTTCATTCATTTATAATGATTAATGCATTTCATAATTTAAATTTTTATTGATCTTGATTAAATTAATTAAATATAGTTTTCATTTCAATACCATCCAAATAAAATATTTAAAAATCGTGAAAAAAGTAGAAAGGAAAATGGCTTTTTTATGAAGATCGGGCTTCATGAACCCTGATCTGGGTGATGACGCACCTTTTCTTTCATAGTCCTAATTCTAACAAGATCTTGTGGTTTTTTTCAACTTTTTCCTTGGTCAAGTTGCTTAAGCAGTGTTCGTAAAATTAGTAAGAAACCCTCCAATGCCATAAGACCAATGGATTATTGAAGGATAAATCATGTCTTTTTCTTGTTTTTTCATCTCAGAAACTTATAGCCTTTTATCGATGCTTTTACATTTTATCTAATCTAGATTAGAGTAAGAGTTATATTTATAGATTTATTTTTTCTAAATTCTCCTCTATTTTCTTTTTTTTTTAGATTGGAGGGTAATAATGTGAAAATAGGACTATGGATCTTTTATTAACTAATTCTGATTTAGTACCATTAATAAATATTGATAACTAAAAAACCAAAATAAAGAGGTAATATAAATGGCTAAATTTTGTCCAAAATGTGGTAATCGAATAGATGCCGATGCTAAATTCTGCAATTATTGTGGGAGCCAGCTCACAATAAATCAAACTCAAGAAGCCCCTCCCGTCCAGCACGTGGATTTTCCTTCTTCCTATACTCCTTACCAACCATCTCCGGAACTCGTGATACCAAAAACCACCTCAACTGTGAGATATGCCGATTTTTGGGAGCTCCTTGTTGCTTTTATCATCGATATGATCATAATTTCTATAATTGGATGGTTAATCTCATTTCCATTTAATTATAGTGGTTGGTATTGGTGGCCTCGCTTTTTCCTGGATTGGGGAATTGGATTTCTTTATTTTTGGGGTTTAGAAACTATAAATCACGGGCAAACACTCGGTAAAGCAGCTCTTCAAATAAGGACGGTTGATGAAACTACATTTCAACCTCCCAATGTGGGCCGCCATGTAATTAATAATCTTTTAAAACCGTCCTGGTTCTTACTATTAGATTTGATAATTGGTCTTTTGGCAAATTCTAACGAGCCCGTAGATAGAAAGAGATATAGATACATGCAAAATGCTTCAAAAACCGTAGTTATTAAAACAAGATAAATCCCTCCTCATCCATTTAACTATTTTTTTTTTCTTTTAATCATCTCTCCATTATTCATGGTTTAATTTTCTTTTAAGTTCTAATAAATTGAAGGATTCTAAAGATTTATTAATCCAGTTTTTATTATATTTCTTGATGAATAAAAATTCGAACAGCCAAAAAGAGGAACAGAAAGAGATGGAATCAATGGAAATGCAAGATGATGATTGGGCAAGAGATTGGAGTACCATTGTTGAAATTTTTCGTCTCATTGATGAGTTAAAAGAACAATTCGATCGATTAGAGGTCTCATATTTGCGAGAACTTCAACAAAAGATTTTAATTTTAAATTTAGAAAAATATACGTGGTCCTTACAAAATTACATTCTTGAAAAATATTCTAAGGGATAGTTTTAGAGATATTATCAATATAACCTTGAAACTGAGCTTTGTCCGCGTGCCATCAAATCCAAAATGAACTCTCCGATCAAGCTTAAAATTATTATTTAAAAAATAATAATTTCGGACTCTATTGGGGTTCTATTTTATCTTCTTCATCAACTTTTTTTAAAAGTTCCGTAAGAACAATTTTATTAAAGGAAAATAGCATTCGGGGGGTTAATCCTTTAGCTAAATAAGGTCCATCTTCTACATCTTCTTCTAATTCAAATAGTTGCTTTTCTTTTATGACTTCTCCCATGTACGTTCGATTATATTCTCGATATCGAAATATTTTATTTTTCACGATAACTAACTTTCTTTCATACCCTTCCGGAACGCCCATTTTTTCTAAAAGCAATAAAATTTTTTCTCGTGACAATTCTTCGAGCAATTCAAGGTCTTCTTCTGTTCCTATGTAGGTAGGTCCCTTTTCTATTTGTTCGTAATCCATTTCTTCTTCTAAACCAACAGCAATCTTGAAACCTAACGTTTCATCTCCCTCATCAACAGTCGTAATTTTATAGGCAATTCCAAACCTATCTCTTATTTTTGGTGCTAATTTAGCCGCAACAAATTTAGCCCGCGTGGTGGTATTGCTTCCATGCCAAATCCACACCCTGTATCTTTTTGGATCTATAAATAGCAGAATGAATTCGGGGTCAAAAAGTTCATATAAGGGCATGTCTTCTTTAAATTCGAGTTCCTGAAATTCATCTCTTTGGTCATTGAATTGAAAAACAAGCATTTTTTCTACTTCTTTTTCGGGCGTGATTAATCCCGTGATCTTCTCTTTTTCTTGCGCACTTTTTTCTTCCTCTGAAGCTTGATCATTTTTACTCATGGGAATACTCCATTAAATGAAATCTTCCATTTATTCTCTAGTTAGAAATACGTTTTTATAAATTATAAAGAATGGGAATTCTATTAAAATCTTTAGGTATTAAATTTTGGTTTCTATTGAATAATATATCTCATGGTTTTTTAAATCTTTTTCTTGAATAAAATGAGAAAATTACTTAACTATTTTTTTAACAGAGAAAAGCATGCGGGAAGGGAGATTCGAACTCCCGAACCCCTTCGGGACTGGATTCTGAGTCCAGCGCCTTTGGCCAAACTCGGCAATTCCCGCGAGGCAGAAATGAGATATTGTTTCTCATGAGGAAACTAATTAATTTGATTTACATTAAAGAATGCATCAAAACCAAAAAACTTTTAAGAATTTAAAATCATCGAACGAATAAGAAGATAATTATATAGAAAAACTAGCTATTAAAAAAACATTTATTAATAATAGATTTCATTTATAATAATTTTGAAAGCATGATTAGCTTAGAAAAATGAGGAAGCTTAGGAAAAAATTATTTAATAATATAATTTAATTTAGTAGATTCTTCAATATCAAGGCCTAATTCTTTTCTTATGGCATTTCGTATCATGTATCCTCCCACGTGAAGAATCGAATCTTTTAATATAGGATCTTGATTCATGGAAGCATTGCAAGGATAAGAATGATGAGCCTTGCTAATTCTCTCATTTAAGCTCATATCTTGATTATCGATCCATTTTGCTTTTAATTGTTGTACAATATAGTAAGTAGAGCCACATGGTGCGCTCTGAATCACGCACGTATCTTCTATGCTCTTTTTATCTTTACTCAGTAAAAAAGACACGATCGGTTCGCCAATTTTAAAATATTTGATGAACTCGTGGATCAAATCATGTTGTTTAGTAAGATGGAATCCTACTTGATTATATTCATTTATAGTAGTGCTCAATGAACAGAAGGGCTTGGGAAAAGCAGCTTGAATGCCAACTTTTTCAAATTCTTCTAAGACTTGAACTTGTAATCCTGGAGGTACCCAATTAGGATTCTCAACAGGAACAACAACAGCTTTAATCTCTCTCTTCTTAAGATATTCGGGGAGGCCCATGAGAAGATCTTGATGAATTCCGACGACGAGTAAAAAATCCACGGTGGGAATATTTTTAGGTAAAAATTGTTCGGGTTCTTCTATAAAGTTAGGAACGTTTTCTCCTATTTTTTCATAAAAATATATGGAATTTGCTTGGCTTTTTAAGGTTTCACGGCAATGATCACATTTCACATTTTGTTCAAGATTTTCACATGCAGTACAAAATTTTTCATCATTAATTAAATGGCCAACAAATTTTTTGGTTAAATCTTCCACATCTTCTTCAATTCCGTAAAATATCCCTAATGTGTACATTATTTATCCCTTCCTCATTACTCTTATATTTTTATTCTTTATATTTATTATTTTTATATTTTGAAAAGAAATAACTCTTTTTACGAACATGTTCAAGGAAAAATCTGAGATGTTTAAACGATTATATACTCTTGTTATGAGCTCCTTTCCTCCTTCCCCGATCTTATTAGAAATGAAAAAAGTTAACTAAAAAATCTCATGTGATATAAATATATTAGAAAAATAAATTAAAGGTCTCAGTTTCCTCATCTTAAAGGGTTACAATTTACATGAACATGAATTTACGTAGAATTAAAAACCAAATTGTTAATGATTTAGCCACTTATATTCCAGAACTTCAAGAAAGTCAATTTTCTTTTTCCATTACTCAATTAAAAAGCAGAAAAAATTTAGTATATGAAATTAATTTTGAAAAAAAACCAAAAAACGCGCCCAAAAACTTGATAATAAAACTGTTTAGAACCGGCTACTCCAAAAATGAACATGATATTTTAAAGAAATTGCACACTCAGAATCTATTAGTTCCTAAAATTCTATATCACGAAGATCCCTATCTCCTTTTAGAAAAAGTGGAAGGGGTAAATTTATGCGATTTCATTAACGGCATTCTAGTTGAGGCTAACCAACTAAATGATTTGAATCAAGAAGTGAAAGATAATGTAATACGTGCAGTAAAAAATCTCGCTGGCTGGATGGCTACTTTTCATGCGATAAATTTAATTGAAAAACGCAACATTTCTGAAATTTTAGTTTTAAATAAAGGCGATACCCGATTAAGGGATTTCATTTTCAATGAAAAACGAAATACCATCTATGGCGTGGATTTTGAAGAAGCGCATGTAGGAAATCATATTGAAGACCTTGCATGGATTTGTTGCTCGTTATTGGACACCTCGCCCGGAATTTTTGAGATCCCTGAACCCTACCATAAAATCGAGCTTATTAATCTATTTTTGAGAGAATATTATAACCGAAATGAAGATTTTCATTTTTCATTTAATTATTTTGCCGAAAAATTGATTGAATATTTAAATCTTGTCATTGAAAGGCGCCCTAATTTAGAAATTGGTCCTCTACGCAAGCAAAATATCTTGAGGAAAATTTCCAAAGGAATTTAAATACACGCTTTTTGCTCTTAACTCTTAAAAAGTCCTTGCTTTGAAAAGGTCTAAAATTCATGTTTGTTTTTTTCCGACAAAATTTTAATCTCGGAAATCAACCAACATAGTTCCTCATAGGTCGCAGAAGATTTGAGAATTTCTCTCGCCTTTTCTCTTATCTCTTTTTCAGTAGCTTTTCCTTTTAATAAAAACAATTGTAGTTGAGCAAGAAGCGTACATAGCTCTTCATACGATTTCCCTTCCTGAAACAGCTCGTGAGCTTTCAACGTAATCATTCCCTCTAAATCTAATTCTAATCCCGCTTCCATGAATTCTAATGTATCTTCTATTTGAATTTCTAATTCACCCCGTTCTTTTTTTATTTGATTCACGGGCGTTCCTTTTTCCAAAAGATCTTTAATAACTAAAAACGACCCGTATTCTTTCGATTGATGATTGACTTGAATCGGAGAAGATAGTTTCCGCTCTTTTCTTAACTTTTCTGCTTTTTTAAATGCTATTTCCCTCGCTTTCTCAGAAGTATTATTTCCATACCATAAATAAAGAGTCTTATAATCATCCACCAAGAAGATCTCATCATTATTGAACGTCCCTTTCCTTATTTTGCTTAAACCGCCCCGTGGACCTATTTTATAAATTATCATTTCCTAACTAAAAATAGAAATGATTGAATTTAAATTCTCATGAGAAATATTATTTTGCTACGTTAAATGGAATTTCATGATATAGGATGATTGATAATAGAGTTATTCGTTCTTAAAGCTCTCAGATTTGATAATATAACGCTAAAAAAAATTAATGTTTTACTAAGATAAATTAAAGAATGTAATATAAAGGGGCATTTTGTTCAGTAATAATTTATTAATTTTTTCAAGGGAAATTCTGTTTTATCAATTTCTTTAATGGCAAGGAAGGCGTGCTTTAATTTAATCTAAATAATTACCAGATAAAATTTCCTATTAATTGCATCAAAATAGCCTGAAAAAAGACTACAAAAAGTAATTTATACTTTTCCTTTTCGGAAATATTTATTTCTTGTAGGTAAAAAGCAACAGGAATTAACAAAAAAGGATATATAAAGATTGCTGCACGAGCGGTTTCTCCATGATCGTATGCTCCAGTAGCAAATAAAATAAGAAGGGCAAAGATACCGGCTATCGGAAGAGTGAATAATAAAGAGAAGCTTTTTTCGGAAGCATATTTCTTTCTTAAACTTTTAAAACCTTTCACGAGCAAGACTAACAAAACAGGTCCAAAAAACATTAGAATATCCATGATATCTTTTAGACGCGTGAAACCATATTTAATTGGTTTATAAATGATGATGAATCCTTCCGGATTTTCTGAGAGTATCGCAATATGGAATGAATTGAGGTAATTATAGCCCAAAATCAAATATACTAATCCATAGCTAATTACTAAAGAAAAAAATAGAACGATTATTTTTCTAAAATGAATCAATAAATCACGAATTCCAATTTTATTTAAAATTATTTCTTTCTTGAATATTTGTTTATTCCTCCCATCTAATAGTTCAAAAATGAATAAACAAGCTAAAACAAAAACGGACATGAAAGTGATGAAAAAACATGAAAAAAGACAAATAATCGAGCCTATCATACCCATATTTTGTTTTGGATGAAAATAGAAATAAAACACCCCAAGAATGAGCGTGGCTACGATGGAGTAAATATTTGCTAGATAATACACTTGAACAGCGGGAACCAAGAGATATAAAAACGTCATGTAATTTGAAAGTTCAATATCAAAATATCTTCTTAAGATTCTGTTTAAAAAAAAAGCTGAAAATAAAGAAGAGATCACGCACATTCCTATAGCCGCCATTCCGGGCGTTTTTAAGAGCAAATAAAAAATATAAACTACGAGGAGCGAGCCGGGTGGATGCGATCGTGCGTGAATATTCAGATCGGGTTGGGCGTGTTCATAATTTCTGATAAATTCTAAAACATTTGAGATCTGAGTTGCGTCTTTCCATGAATAAGCTAATAATGTGCGCTCCACTCCAATATTCCACCCCTTTATCATGTTCGAAGCAATGATGAGAACAATTCCAATGATTATTAAAACTAAGATATTTGAAGAAATTAATCTCTTTTTTTGAAGGATCTTTAAGATGAGCATGAATCCGATTAGAATTATCATGAATATTAAGCACTCTAATAAGGAGGGTAAGGCAAAAGTACTCCAAAATGGCCAGATAACAAATCCTTCTTGAAAAATTGAAAATGGAAAACCTATCTGGAAGCTTCTAAAAAATGGAGGCATGCCCATGAGAGGGATGGGGCTGAAAGGATTAAAAAATTCGGAAAAGATGGTGGGGCCGAAAAAAATTAAAAGTAAAAAGCAACTTAAGTAATATAATCCTATGATTCCAAATAGAATTCCAAGGGCAATTAAATAACTTTTTAGATGCTGGCGATTAAAGAGCAAATAATTATCACGGTGTTCAAATTTAATATTCAAGATTTTCCTCTCATCAAGCTATCTCTTTCCATTAAATCAATGTTGAATGAGAATTATTAAATGTTTCCCCAAACCTTTAAAAACTAATCTGGGATTGTATGTTCTATTTTAAGATTTCCTCCTTACTTGAAAAGTCAAAAATTTTTAAATATTCTAATAATTTACTCTTTTTAAATATTTTAGTTAAAAGAATGGAAAATTTTAATGCCGTATAAATCTTATACAATAAATTTGCGAGGGTTTTTGCTTGATGGAAGAAGTAGAGAAAGCAAAAGAAAAATTTGGTCAACTCCTTGAAGAACAATTAGAACGCATTGATAGGTTAAAAAAAGAAGGAGATTGGATCAATTATTCTCACCTTAAACCCTTAAAAATAGGGTTCATTGGAGGAGATGGTATTGGACCATTTATATCAGAACATGCCAGAAAAGTACTGAGTTTTCTTCTTAAAGAAGAGCTTGAAAGCGGGACAATCGAGTTTAAAGTTATTGAAGGCTTAACCATCGAAAATCGAGCTAAACAAGGCAAGGCGATTCCCCCCGATGTGTTAGACGAAATTAAAGCTTGCCATGTATTATTAAAAGGTCCCACCACTACTCCGAGAAAAGGAGATAAATGGCCAAACATAGAAAGTGCTAATGTTGCGTTGCGACGGGAATTGGATTTATTTGCAAATGTTCGTCCGATTAAGATTCCGGAAAAAAATATTGATTGGATTTTTTTTAGAGAAAATACTGAAGGTGCGTACATTTTAGGATCGAAAGGCATAAATGTCACGGATGATTTAGCAGTTGATTTCAAGGTGATAACCACGCAAGGAGCAGAAAGAATAATCCGACTGGCATTTGAGCATGCCAAAAAAAATAATCTCGATAAAATCACCATTATCACTAAGGCAAATGTCATAAAGACGACGGATGGAAAATTTTTATCAATTGCGGAAAAAGTTGCCAAGGAGTATCCTGAAATTGAATGGGATGATTGGTATATTGATATCATGACAGCTAAATTAATCGATTCTGCCCGACAACGAGATTTTAAAGTATTGGTAGCACCTAATCTTTATGGCGATATCATTACGGACGAAGCAGCGCAGTTGCAAGGAGGAGTTGGAACGGCAGGTAGTGCAAATATAGGGAAACGTTATGCCATGTTTGAAGCGATTCATGGATCTGCCCCCCGAATGGTGGAAGAAGGGCGAGCTAAATATGCAGACCCTTCTAGCCTATTAAGAGCTAGTGTCATGCTATTAAACCACGTGGGGTACGTGGAAAAAGCAAGAAAATTAGAAATGGCATTGGATATCTGCGGAATTTATGAACGAAAGCGAGAAATCACGGGAAGAGACAATGGAGCAACAGGGGAACAATTTATTAATTATCTCATGGAAACCATGCAAGATCCCAATTTATTAACAACGTGGAATCAATACCAACTTAACACGTGAGAAGGCTTGTATAATTTACTCATTTTTTTACAATTCACTTTTTCAATTACTTATTAAAAACAATCTTCTTAATAGACGTATCGAAATTTGTAGATGCAAACTATATAGAAATTAATTTAGAATAAGAATAAATATGGCATTTTGGCGAAGACCAGCATCTTTTTTATTTTTTTCTAATTATTAATAATGAAAGAAAGAAAAGGTGGTAATAATTAAATGAAGAAAGAATTTCGCGTTGAAAAAGATGTTTTAGGGGAATTAAGGGTCCCTAAAGATGTTTATTATGGAATAAATACTCAAAGAGCCTTACTGAATTTTCAAATTAGTGGAAAGAAATTTCCCGTGATTTTTATCAAATCCTTGGCAGAAATTAAAAAAGCTTGCTTAATGTCAAACCTAGAATTAGGATTAATTAATAATGAATTAGGAAATGCAATTTTGGAAGCATTAAATGAAATATTATTCCATGACAAATATTTAGACCAATTTCCAATTGATATTTATCAAACAGGGTCGGGTACTCAAATAAACATGAACATGAATGAAGTTTTAGCGAATAGGGCAAATGAACTCTTAGGACATAAACGTGGTAAAAAATATCCCGTGCATCCTAATGACCACGTGAATAAAGGGCAATCCTCTAATGATGTCATCCCAACAGCAATGCATTTATCAACTTTAAAAGCAATTCATCAGTTTCTTCTTCCTTCCATTCAAGAATTAAAGGATGCCTTAGAAGGAAAAATAAAGGAATTTAAAGATATCATCAAGGTGGGAAGGACTCATTTACAAGATGCAGTACCCATGCCCCTTTCCTTAGAATTTAAAGTCTATTTGCAACAAATCAAGATTAATGAAGGAAGAATTAAAAATGCAATAGAGGAATTATTATTTTTACCCTTGGGAGGTACTGCCGTAGGAACGGGCATTAATTGTCATGAAGATTTTCCTAAACTAGCCATCTCTCATTTATCAAAAATTACGGGATTTTCTCTTAAATCCAATCCCGTGAAAGCAGAAGGGATAGCTTCCCATAATACCCTTGCTCATGTGAGCAGTATTTTAAGATCCCTTGCACTTTCTCTAATAAAAATGGCAAATGATATCAGATGGATGGCAAGTGGTCCTCGGGCAGGATTAGCAGAATTACAACTGCCTCCAAATGAGCCGGGATCCTCAATAATGCCCGGAAAAATCAATCCTACACAATCTGAAGCCTTAATACAAGCATGCCTTCAAGTTATAGGTAATGATCTGGTCATTAATTCTTCTGAAATTCATGGCAGCATTTTGGACTTAAACATTTGTAAACCGGTAATGATCTACAATTTACTTGATTCAATTCAAATCTTAGGTAATGGCATGCGTTCTTTTCTCAAAAATTGTTTAAATGGAATTCGCCCAAATCTAAAACAGATTCAAGAACAGTTAGAACGCACGCTAATGTTAGTGACAAATTTAACTCCCTATTTAGGTTATGATAAATGTGCTGAAATAGCTACAAAAGCTCACGAGGAAGGAAAAACAATTAAAGAAATAATTTTAGAAGAAGGATTAACATTTGATAAAAATCTTGATGAAATATTAGATCCTAAAAACATGATAAAAAAAGAAGAGATGTAACAGAAGTACCTAAATACTAATCATCGCTAATTACCTAAATTCTTTATCAAGAGTTTCGGAATCCTTATTCTAAAACACGTGATTTTTCCCGTTATTTAATTTGTTAATGGTCTATAAGATTAATAATATGGCGCTATTTTATTGAAAATCAAATTAACCATGCCCCATGTCTTTTATATTCTAAAAATTAATGAAGGAATGAGGATTTTATAAAATATAGTAAAAAAGTGGGAGTATTTAATTCATGGAAGAAAGAGCTATCCAGCAGAAGATTAAAGAAACAATAAAAATTGGAAATGAACTTGTCTCTTTTTATAATCTACGAAAAGTTGAAGATATAGGGATGGGACCCATTGGAAAATACCCCTATTCTTTAAGAATCTTGCTAGAGAATGTCATCAGAAATCTGGATGGTAAACGAATAGCGAGTGAGCATGTTTTCACTATATCAAAGTGGGATTCTGAGTCCATAGAGGAAAAAGAAATTCCATTCATACCATCTCGAATTTTACTTCAAGATTTTACAGGCATTCCTGTTATGGTCGATCTTGCGGCCTTGAGAAGTGCCATGGCTCGATGGAATGGGGATCCCTCTAAAATAAATCCCAGCATGCCTGTCGATTTAATCATCGATCATTCCGTTCAAGTCGATTTTTTTGGCTCGAAGGACGCAATGGAAAAAAATGAAAAAATGGAAATGGATCGAAATAAAGAGAGATATACTTTTTTAAAATGGGCGCAAAATGCTTTTGAAAATTTCCGATTGATCCCTACCGGTAAAGGGATTTGTCATCAGATTAATTTAGAATATCTTGCTAAAGTTATCCATCTGAAAAAAATTAAGGAGGAACTCATTGCTTTTCCTGATACTTTACTTGGCACGGACTCCCACACTACAATGATAAATAGTTTAGGCATTGTAGGATGGGGTGTTGGAGGAATTGAAGCCGAAGCCGTCATGTTAAATCAACCTTATTACATGCTCGTTCCTAAAATAGTAGGAGTTAGACTTACCGGAAAAATGCAAGAAAATATTACTGCAACAGATGTCGTCTTAACTATAACCCGAATACTCCGTGACCACGGAGTCGTGGGAAAAATTGTGGAATTTTTTGGCCCCGCATTAAAAGAATTATCTCTGGAAGATAGAGCGACCATTGCGAACATGGCGCCCGAATATGGGGCTACCATGGGATTTTTTCCCACGGATAAGGAGACCATTAAATATTTGATAAAAACGGGAAGAGAGGTTAGTCAGGTGAATGCTATAGAAATTATTCTAAAAAACATGGGAGTATTTCATGATCAAGACACCTTTCCACCAGAATATAACGAAATTATCGAAATTAATTTAAATGAGATTCATCCAAGCATGGCGGGTCCAAAACGTCCTCAAGAAAGAGTGCTATTAAGAGACATGAAACAAGAGTTTATCGATCATTTAAAAACAACCTTCAATAAACCTAATGGGGTTAAAAACTTATCGGATGGCAAGGAATTGGGTCATGGCGCCGTCGTGATCGCCGCTATTACGTCTTGTACAAATACTTCTAATCCTCATGTCATGATTGGGGCGGGATTATTAGCGAAAAAAGCAGTAGAAAAAGGATTAAAGGTTAAAAACCACGTAAAAACGAGCCTTGCACCGGGCTCTCGCACTGTTACCACCTATTTAATAAAATCTGGTTTAATGAAGTATCTTGAAGATTTAGGCTTTCACGTGGTTGCTTATGGATGTACTACGTGCATAGGAAATAGCGGCCCGATTGATGAGGTTCTCATTCAAGAGATTAGAGAGAAGGATTTAATCGTGTCAGCTGTTCTCAGCGGTAATCGAAATTTCGAGGGTAGAATCAATTCTAACGTGAAAGCCAATTATCTTGCTTCTCCGCCATTAGTAATTGCTCATGCCATAGCGGGTACCATTGCGATAAATTTAGAAAAAGATCCACTAGGAGAAGATAAAGAGGGTAAGCCTGTTTATTTGCGAGATATTTGGCCAACTAAAAAAGAAATTCTTGAAATCATGAATAAATATCTCACTAAAGAAATATTTCAAAAAGAATATGCGAATGTCTTTCAAGGTTGGACCAAGTGGAATGAATTAAATCCTCTATTAACAGAAATTTATCAATGGGAAGAAAATTCCACTTATATTCGTGAGCCACCCTTTTTCCAAGATTTTTCGCTTGAAATTCCTCCTTTAAGCGACGTTAAAAATGCTCGAGTTTTAGCCGTATTAGGAGATAGCGTGACGACTGATCATATTTCTCCAGCAGGAGCTATTCTCAAAGACTCCCTCGCAGGACAATATTTAATTTCAAGAGGAATAAAACCGGAAGATTTTAATACCTTTGGTTCTCGACGTGGTAATCATGAGATCATGATGAGAGGCACTTTTGCGAATATTCGTCTTAAAAATCATTTAGTAAATAAGGAAGGAGGCTGGACAAAATATCATCTAACGGGAGAAATCATGTCGATTTATGAAGCTGCCATGAATTACCAGAAACAAAATATCCCTCTAATTATTCTTGCCGGAAAAGATTATGGAATGGGAAGTTCAAGGGATTGGGCTGCCAAAGGGACACAGTTATTAGGAATAAAAGCTATTATCGCAGAATCTTATGAAAGAATACATCGAAGTAATTTGATTGGCATGGGTGTCTTACCTCTTCAATTTAAACAAGGAGAAAACATCCAGACATTAAATCTTGATGGTACGGAAACCTATGACATTTTAGGTTTGCCAAATCTTACTCCTGGAAAAGAATTAATTGTTCATGCTCTCTCGGAAACAGGCAAGACATTAACATTTTCAGTTAAAGCTCGCTTGGATACCCCCGTCGAACTCGAATATTATAGAAATAAAGGTATTCTTCCCTCTATTTTAAGAGCCAAGCTTCAAGAGAAATGACTAATCTTGATCTTTTTACACCGCAAAAAAACTAAAGAATTCTTAGTAATTAAATCTTCTTTTCATTTTTTCCAAAATATAACTTCATGTATTAAAAACCATGAAATATTTTCTCTCATTATAATTTTATTATAATAATAATATAAATGAGAACAATATAGCAAAATGGCTCACATCTCAAAAATTAATCAAATCATTCTCATCTTATTAGATGACGTCCGTTCTTCTCATCTTTTCGGCTTGATTGAAGACGGGAAACTTCCCACCATGAAAAAAATAATGGAAGATGGTATATTTTCTAAAAATTGCATTACTTCTTTCTATAGCGTGACTTTTCCTTGTTATCCCAACGTAATCACCGGAGCATATTCCGGATATTTTCCCAAAGAAGGGAGCGGCATACCGGCTTATCATTGGGTTAATCGAACGGATACTCCCCAACATGATGATAAGTTTCCCTTCATTCGGAATTACAATGAAAGAAAAGGAATAATGAATATCGGTAATGATCTGGGCACTACGGTAAAAACCATCTTTGAACAGGATAGGAAAGAGGGAAACCATCTAAGCGCTTTAAACATTGTGAATAGAGGCTCTCATTTTGCAGTTCCACCCCAATTTAATACGGAAGGCGTTTTTAAAACCATTCAAGAAGGATTTGAAAATCCGAAGAAATTTTTTGAAACCAATGAAGCACCACGCATCACCGTGGGGTATGTTCCTGCCACGGATAGCCTCATGCATGAAAAAGGGTTTAATCATGAAGATTATATTAATGAAATAATAAGATGCGATGAGTATTTAGGAAAATTAATTAATTATCTGGAAAGGGCGGGATATCTCGATTCAACAGCAATATGCATTACATCGGATCATGGAAATTATGAAGCTAAAAAAATGTTTGATTTAGAACCTTATTTTAATCAAATAGGATTAGTTCAATATAATCCGAAAAAAGGAACGGGAGATTTTGATTGCGCTATTGGCTCAGTTGGAACATTTAATTTTAGAGGAAATACATGGCATGACCATCCAACTATCGATCAATTAAAACATTTTCAAGCAACTCTTTCTAAAAATAAGGAATTAAATCTCTTTGATGTATTATGGAACATCCCAGGAGTAAAATATTTGTATTATAGAGATGATGATAATACCCCCGATAAAGGCATTATTCATTTGGAATATAAAGATAGTAAATCTAACAAGATCCATCATGGCATGATCGAATATAGAGGGCATGGACGAAACCAAACCACGAAATATGTCCATGAATCCGAAGAATTGTTTGGATATTCTCAAAATGAATCTGCAAGTAAACTGTTAGACGGAAAATTCCATGATATAGATGAGTGGTTAGCAGCTACTCATCACATCGATTTTCCCATGTTCATTGACCAATTACCTCGTACCTTTAAAAACCCTCGCTCTTGTGATATTATGATCTCAACGTGCGGAGAATATTGCTTTAGCTATGAACATGGAAAAACCATGGAACCGCACGTGTATTCTCATGATATTGCTTTAAAAGAATCCATGACCGTCCCACTCTTGATTGGAGGAAATCCAAATATTCCTGAACTTCATGTTAAATATTGCAAAACCACGGATATCGTCCCTACATTACTTCATTTACTAGGAGAGCAACCACATCAGAGTGTTGTGGGGAAATCATTAGTTTAATATGGGAGGTGTTAAAAGATACCTTTATTACTCGTAATTCCATGCCATGGAAGATGGAAAAATTCGGCTCGATTAAATACAATACCGTTTTTTACAATTCATTATCTATTTTTGAAAGGATGATCTGGATTGGGATGTCCAAGCATCTTTCGAAGTTCTATTGAGAGGCCTTCATGATTTCTAATATCAATCGCAATAAAATCCAAGATATCCTTAGAGGCCCGATGAACACTATATACGACCCTTGTCCATTCCTCAATCCAAATTGGTGCTAAATTTGGATTATGCAAAAATCCCCGAACCGCAAGAATTTTTTCTGTAGGGGGAATGACATCTTCTAACATTGAGGCCGTGGCCCACATGGATAAAATTGATTCTATCGGTTCTTGAAAGTTGGAAATCTGGAAAGCTTGGAAAAAAAATTCTCTCTTTTCCTCAATTGAAATATTCAATAAAGTGATGGTTTTTCCTAAGTTCATTGCTGTTTGAACGGTTGGATTTGCTCTAAATTCTTCTAATTCTTTTAATTTCATAAGGTTAATTCATTTATTCATATTTTTTTATTTTAATATCCAACTGCTTGTCCGTCTTTTCTATGGTCTGAGGCCGCACAATATCCATCCGCTAATTTATAAATTATTTGAGCTCCTCCAAATTCAAAATATTGACTTTTAGTTAAAACATGTCCCTTTTTTTCTAATGTAACACGTGTTTCTTCCTTAAATCCTGTTTCAATTAAAGCTTTAAGGCCCTTCATTACTCTCCATCTGGGGGCATCTGAGGCTGCTTGTGGATTTTGCTTGTACTGAAAAATCCGAATCATCATTTGAGCATGACCTTGGGGCTGCATCGGCCCTCCCATTACTCCAAAGGACATTAAAGGTTCTCCATTTACCGTGACGAACGCAGGAATGATCGTGTGGAATGGACGTTTATTAGGTCCTACTTGATTAGGATGCCCTTCCTCCAGGGTAAATCCTGCTCCCCGGTTTTGTAAACTAATTCCTGTTTTTGGAATCACGATACCTGATCCAAATGCCCAAAAATTTGATTGAATATAAGAAACCATCATGCCATTTTGATCTGCCGCTGTTAAGTAGACGGTGTCTTCCATCCTATTCAAATTCGGCCATCCGGGTCCATATACTTGTGCTTTATTAGGATTTATCAATTTCGACCGTTCCTTCAAGTAATCCGGCTCTAAGAGCTTTTTAGGATCTAATTTCATGTACCTGGGGTCAGCCACGTGTCGATGAGCATCCGCAAACGCCAATTTCATGGCTTCCAATTGAAGATGAATGCTCTCTGGAGAATCCGGAGCAAATGAGCTAATGTCATGATATTTTAATATTCCAAGCATCATGAGGGCTGCTATTCCTTGACCATTTGGAGGAATTTCATGAAGCATGACCCCTTGATATTCCATTTCTAATGGTTCTACCCAATTAGCTTTATGATTTTTTAAATCTTCTCTTGTAATTGTTCCTCCCGTATTTTTCGCATGTTCTTCAATCTTTTCTGCTATGATTCCTCTATAAAATTCTTCCCCTTCGGATTCGGCGATCAATTTCAATGTATCAGCATGATAAGGAAGCTTGATGAATTGGCCGGCTTTTGGAGCTCTCCCCTTAAACAAGAACGTATTTACCCAATCGGGATATTTCTTATATTGATATGATACCATCTTCCATGCCCAAGCTGTTATGGGTGAAACTATGTAACCGTTCCGAGCATAATCTATTGCGGGTTCGAATAATTCTTTAAATTCAAGGGTTCCATGCTCCTTCCATAATTGTACCCAAGCAGAAACTGCTCCCGGAATCGTTGAGGCATCCCATCCCATCAAAGGCATTTGCTCATGCTTGGAAAAATAATCGGGTGTCCAAGATGATGGAGATCTTCCGGAGGCATTTAATCCCTTTAATTTATTTCCATCCCAAAATAATGCGAAGGCATCAGATCCTAATCCATTACTCGTAGGTTCTACTACTGTTAGCGCAATTGCGGATGCTAAAATCGCATCCATGGCATTCCCTCCTTTTAAGAGCATGCGAATCCCCGCTTGAGAAGCAAGAGGTTGTGATGTACATACCACGTTCTTTGCTAAAACAGGCATTCTTTGGGAAGGATACGGAAATTTCCAATTAAATGAGGGCTTCTTCATTTACACTCTTCTAACGATTTAATTCAATCATTATACTTATTCAAACAAGTCTAAAAAATTAAGAAAATCTATTGAAATTTTATTTTTTTCTTCAAGTTGAGATTTTTTTTTTAAAAAAAAGTGCAATTACTTCGTTTCCCTTTAATTCTAGCTGATTAGATCAGTAAATCCAAAGGGGAGATAAGCTCAATTTATTTGTACGGTGTTCTATTCCCCTATAGCTTTAATAAAATCTCTTTCCTCATCAAAGAATAATGTTCATGCTTTATAACATAATACATGATAGTTCGTAGTTGAAATTTGATCAAGAATATGACAAATTATATTCCTACTATCATTCAAAATCTATTCTATTGAAATCTTACTTCAAAGATAGTTCATAACTTGATCAATTAAAAATAATAGCTTATATATCTTATTTCTTTTTATTAACTTATCAAAAAATATCATTATAATTTTTGAAGTTGTCTTCAATAATTAATGATGAAAATGTTTCTAAAACATCATCAAAGTAATATAAAGGTAATTATTTATTTTCAAAATAATTTTAAATTAAAATGAATTTTATTTAAAAAGAACATTAATACAGGATAAAAATGTCAGAAAACAAAAAGGATGAAGCACCTGATTTGGATTTCAAAATAGAAAATGTAGTAGGAACAGTAACTGTGGATATTGAAGGACGACTCGATCTTGTCAAAATTGCTAAAAATCTCCCCGATGTAGAATATAATCCGGAACGATTTCCCGGTATTATATTGAGAATTGATAAGCCTAAAGCCACTTTTCTAATATTCTCCACGGGAAAAATGGTGATTACGGGATTAAGAAAAGCTATTGAAGCTGAAAAAGCCGTAGCTAAAGCAGTTAAAAAAATTAAAGGGGCAGGCATTAAAATTTCTAATCCTCAAGTAAAAATCGTGAACATCGTGGCATCTGGAGACCTTCATGTTGCTATCGACTTGAATGCAGCGACCATTTTGATGGAATATGCAATGTATGAACCAGAAGTGTTCCCAGGATTAATATACCGCATTCAAGACCCCAAGTCCGTCTTCTTGATTTTCTCCACGGGAAAGATAGTATGCACGGGAGTAAAGGATGAAGAGACAGCGAAACGAGCGGTTTTAAAATTATATAAACAAATTCAAGATTTGAATCTTACCAAGAGAGGAGAATATGAAGAAGAATTTCAAGATTTGACTTTTATTTAATTTTTTTCCCTCATTAATTTTTAATCCAGAGTAAATCGTCCATATTTATAATTCAATTTAGGGTTTTTAAAAATATTATGAAAAAGGCTAAGAAATATACATTTTCAGATGAAGAAAGACAGATCATTCGGGAATTAAAGAAAAAATTACCTGAAATGGGAATTCCACGAGAAGAATGGAGCTATTACATTCAACAAGAATTAATTTTAAGGAAAAAAGAAGCAAGGAAAAAAAATTCAGATAAAAAGCCCTCCACATTTAAAAAAATGATTAATAAAATTAGAAAAAGCGCAGAATCACGGTTTCAGTCATTTTTAGCTAAACGCATGAACATGGACGATGCAACCTTAAAAAATATGTTTGGAGAGGGACTTCCGGAATTTTCCGAAGGAGAAATGGATTTGATGAGTGCCATGTTTTCTCAAGTGGACATTCCGAAAGAAGAACAGTTGAGCAAGCATGGAACCTTTGTAGTAGAACGCTCGGACAAAAAGAGAATGATTGTGGATTTTGAGGATGAGGATTAAATCTCCCATTAAGGTTGCATGAATTCATCATAAATCGCACGTGTAGGAGCAAAGTATGGAGAACTAGTTCTTATCGGATTATGAATTAATTTTTTTTATTTCTTGTAAATTTGTAATGCTCTTTTGAATTTCCTTGATTCTTTATATTCGAATCCGCCTAATTACGAAAATATTGGAAGGAACAACGATTGCAGGCATGCCATCATTTAAAAATTTGATCTCAAGACGCTCTACGGATTCTACTAAATAATAATGTTCCTTACAAGAATTACATAGCTGAATTTGTTCAGAAAAGCAAGTGAGGTCTTTTTTTTCAAAAAATTTCCCACAAAGGTTACATTTTTGTTGTTCCATTAAAATTTAAACATGGCCTCTTTTTTAATATTAAATAATGCATGACTCTTTAAAAGATATCGATTTATAATATGTAAGTAGATGTTTTTATTATTATTTATCTTTATTGTTCAATGATAATTTCTCATTCATGCCAAAATATGCTTGGTTAGCTTTAATGCTTGAAAAGGATTGAGGAAGTTCATATCATCAGTTCCAATCTAACTTAAAACTGACCCCTAGTTCCATTAAAAAAAATTATAAGAATTAATGCATGTAGTAATTAAAATTTAAAATATTTATAATATTGTAAAAAAAAAAATAACTATTTATGATGCACTAAATAACTTCGTAAAATTGCACAGCGTTTTAATTTCCGTGGATGTATATTTATGATGCACTAAATAACTTCGTAAAATTGCACAGCGTTTTAATTTCCGTGGATGTATATTTATATTTTCTAATAAATTTAAAAATTGCCCGTTGAAATTCCTTAAACGTGCTAAAAAAAGTATCATGGGTGACTTTTTTACGTAAAAACTTCCAAAACCACTCCATTGGATTCATATCGGGAGAATATGGGGGTAAAAAAATCAATTCCAAGCGGTGTTCATTAGCTTCTAAAAACGGAGTTAAAGCTTTAGCGTGATGCGCACGGGCATTATCCAAAACAAGGAGGAGTTTTTTATCGGGAGGATAGCGAGAAAGAAGGCCCTCCAGATACTGTTGAAATTGTACGCTCTTCAAGCCCTCTGAAAATGCCACGATCACTCGCCCGTCTAAGGGGTCCACCGTACCGATCAGATGTTGTCGCTTCCTTCC
>JALGVJ010000093.1 GCA_029838195.1 Promethearchaeota archaeon | reverse complement strand
CCATCTAACTTTTTATATAAAAAATCTGCTCTTAATGTATCCAGAATAATTAGTATGATATTTGGGCTTGACAAATTAAGGTTTTTATTATAGTATTTAGACTAAATTTTTTTCGAAGATATATATCTATTATCACTCCTTTTCTTATAAACTTTTTACGCATTTAATTTTATGCTTGCTTTAAAGAGGTGTCACTCCCCCCCCTCGAGGAATTAAAGGAGTTGTACAAGAATATAAAAAAGAATAAGATAACCAGAAAATATCTGGCTATTTTAAAGCTACATTAAGGTAAATCCCCCATACAAGTAGCAAGTGAGCTATTTTTCACCCCAACAAATCGTCCGAAAATGGATTCATAAATGAAACGAGTTAGGGCCTAAGGGATTAATTGATATTCCTCAATCAGAATGCGTTCCTTTCTTAATAGCTAAGGAGCAGGCAGAAGTCATCCAAGATCTATTAATTTCTCCCGAGAATCGGGATTTGACTATAGCAACTTGTTGCTTAAGCTCATGGTGGGGCACGTGAAGTGAAAATATGGAGTTGAGATGACGCAGAGCGGTATTTGGCGCATGTTAAAGCGCCACCACATGACAAGACTCATGCCAAGACCCTTGCCCATGAAAGTGGATCTTGAAAAACAAGAATTTCTCGAGAAAAAGAAGCAAATAATCCAAAATCTTCGCTCAGAAGACTTAGTTTTAATCGAACTCGAGAGGACTTTTTATCGTTCGGAGGATCCCCGAAAGATGTGGGCGCTTAAAGGACGAGGCCAATCCTCTCTACCATTAATTCTCATTAAAAACTAAACATTATCGGAGCTATCCATCCTTTTAAAGACGAGGGGATGTACGCCTACATGAAGAGCTTGAATGGTCAAAATTTTGAACACTTCTTGCGTAAAATCGTTGAGGTACATGGAGGTTCTGGAAAAATCTATCTGTTTTGGGAAAGGTCCGTTCTCATTACGCCAAGCTCTTGAACCCCTTCTTAGAAAGCGTTATAGACCAGTTAGAACTGGTGTTTTTCCCCCAATAAAATCCGAAGTGGTGTATAATGGGATTCATGATTCGCTCGCCAATTTTGAGAACGCTCTCACGCGTGCTTTCTGGCGTAAGAACCACTCCGCCTATATTCGGTCATTTTTTGATAAAAAAAAAATATTTAGGGGAAGAAACTTTAAGCGAAGTATAGAAAAAATTTAGTCTAAACTAAATATTAAAATTTATTTTTAAATAAGGACGAATAGAATTTTTTATACTTAGGAATGATTTTATTCCAAGAATAATTTTCTTCAACATAAGATCTTGCAGATTTTTCGATTTCTTTTTTTTTTTTTGGATTTTTAAAATAATAAATTATTTTTTTAGCTAAATCTTCGGGATCTTCAGGAATAAATAAGTCACCCGTGTTTCCAGGTATAATTACCTGTTTTAAAGCGGGTAGATTACTCGCAATCACCAATTTCTGAAAAGCCATTGCCTCTAGAGGTTTCAATGGTGTAACCTTTCTACAAACAGGTAGATTTAGTCTTGGTAGAACAATTATATCAATTATTGAATAATAATCTTTAATAATATGATGCGGAACTTGGTCTATAAATTTTATATTTTTCATTATTTTCAGTTGAATTGATAATTTTTTTAATTTTCTAACATAATTTTTATCTCCTCTTCCAATTAATAATAAATTTAAATTATTAATCTCACGTAAAATATAGGGAATCGATAAAATTAATATTTCTATTCCTTCATATTTATTAATGCTTCCTATAAATCCAAGTACTTTTGAATCTTTCAGTTTTAAATTTTCTTTTAAAAAAATATTGGGAGGTACGGGGTGAATTAATAATGTATCTGCACCATTTGGAATTATTTTAATTTTTTTTGAATTAGAAATTCTTTTTACTAGCTCTTTTTTCATTATGTTGGACAGAGTTATAATTAGATCAGATTTTTTCATAATTTCTAATTCTTCACTAAGAATATCTTTTGCTTTTTTTTTTAATACCTGTTGTTGTTTTTTTTTTAAATATCTTATATGTACCATAATATTATCCTCAACAAAGCCTCTATGTTCAAAAACAAAAGGAATCATTAATTTTTTAGCGATTTTTAGAGCAATAGGGGCTTCG
>JALGVJ010000043.1 GCA_029838195.1 Promethearchaeota archaeon | reverse complement strand
GCTTTTAAATGATAAATATAAAAATGATGGGATTTCTCTCATCAAACTAAATAATTTACAACGAAAGATTAAAAAACAAATCGAAGAAAAAATAGATAATGGAATTTACAAATTAGAAACAATACCTTGCGCAATTTGTAAAAGCACAAACTTTCAAAAACTTGCTGAAAAAGATAGATACGGTTTATATAACCCTGTTGTAATTTGTACGAAATGTGGGCTTGTTCAAACTAATCCTAGAATGACTATAGACTCTTATGAGAATTTTTATAATAAAGAATATAGAAAATTGTATTCTGGCAAAAAAGATCTTAACTTGATTTTCTCGACCAAATCAATGCTGAAAGGTAAAGAGATATATAAATTTTTAAAGGAAAATAAAATTTTAAATCAAACCACAAAAAATCCTTTTCTTTTCGAAGTAGGATGTGGAGCAGGTTTAAATCTTCTATTCTTTAGAAAAAAAGGTTTTAAAGTTCAAGGTATTGATATCTCAAAAGAAGCGATTGAATTTGGTAGGAATAAATTTAAACTTGATTTATATTATGGTGCTTTAAAAGAAAATTAATAACCGTAATCCAGAGATTAAAATAAAAAATGATTATAAGGAAGTTCTTGAATTCTTATATATATTGGAATATCAGAGATTATTATATTATATGATTTATATGTTGAGGAAAATTAAAGATAACCTAAAAGATTTTAAAATAAGAGAAATTTTTTCAATGATCAAGAGAGATATTAATCATTATAAGAAAAGAATTTAATTTTATTTTAATAGACTGTTGATAATTTAATTTATTAGACCTTAACTCATTCTTATCAAATCTTATTATTAAATATCACCAATACTTAGACTATGCTTAAATATTTACATTATAATTTTCATAAGCATTTAGTTTACTTTAAATGGGCTCACGTATTAACAAGAAAAAATTATTTTATTTGAAATGATACTCAATCAAGAGGAAATCTACTTCTTTGCCTTAATTTTTTTCATTCCCCATATCACGCGGATATTACTATCGGTTTTCAACAGAAAAGTGAAATGTTGCGTAGATGAAATATTTTAAGGGGAAAAAACACCCTTGATCCCTTTTTATTTTTATTAGGAACCTTTTTTTACATGAAAAATATTCCAAATAAAGATGCAATTTCTTCCCTTAAAAGTGCGGTTTAAAAGCAGTTATTCTTTGGTTTAGGAAAGTAAAAGTAGTTTTAAAATATGTTCTTAATGTGGATATAGATTTAAAAGTTAAATGATATTATCATTTATTAATTAATTTATCAACAATATTTTTAAATTTCTATATTATAATTTTTATTTAAATAAAATAATGAAATTCATTTCAATCATTCCCGCGCGTGGGGGTTCCAAGGGTATAAAACGGAAGAATCTAGTGAACCTTAGTGGATTTCCTCTCGTTGTTCATTCTATATTTCAATCGAGAGAGGCTAAATTCATTAGTGAGACGTATGTCTCCACGGATGACCCCGAAATAAAAAGACTTTCTCTGAAATTCGGAGCAAAAGTCATTGATCGGCCAAAAGAATTAGCAAGAGATGATTCTTCAACCGAATCTGTTCTATTACATGCTATGAAATGGTTAGAAGAAGATTTTGATTATTTCGTATTGTTACAACCCACATCTCCTCTCAGATATTCTCATCAAATAGATGAAGCAATTCAATTAATTTTATTCGAGAAATCAGACTCTCTTTTAAGCGTGTGTAAGAATCACGCTTTCCTATGGGATAAGCATGCGAAGTCCTTGAATTATGATTATAGAAAACGACCTATGCGACAAAATAAAGAGTGGGAATTCGTGGAAAACGGTTCCATCTACATTACCAAGAAGAAACTCTTAAAAGAAGAGAAAAACCGGTTAGGTGGTAAGATTTCTCTTTATATAATGCCTCGTTGGATGTCCATTGAAATCGATGATGAGGTGGATTTAGAAATCGTTCGATATCTTTTTCGAACGCGTTATGAGAAACCGCATTCTTATTATTATCACCACCTAAAAGAGATTAAACTCGTAATATTTGATGTGGATGGCGTGATGACCGATGGAAGCGTACTTGTGAATTCTAAAGGAGAAGAATTTTTAAGATTTTCTCGAATAGATGGGAAAGGAATTCAATTGCTCCATGAAGCAGGTTTCATGACCGCCGTGATGACTTCTGAAAATTCTCCTATCGTGGAAGCACGCATGAAAAAACTAAACATTCCATTCGTTTTTATTAATGTTAAAGATAAAACAGCTCAACTTGAGAAATTAAAACAGAAACTTGGACTTGAAAATGAAGAAATTTGTTTTTTAGGAGATGATATCCAGGATTTAGACGTGATGGAGAAAGTAGCATTTTCGTGTTGCCCTCGAAATGCTCAACAAAAAATTAAAGATCGCGCTTCATACGTGTCTCCATTTAAGGGAGGCAAGGGATTTATACGAGATGTTTGTAATCTATTATTATCCCATATAATTAAAAAATGACTAAATTAGAGTAATGAAATAAATAGGACTTAGAAAGAGATGTAAAACAATTCATTTAAAATCATATCTTTTTATTCATATTTTATCATGAAGGAAATAAAAATAAAAAATAAAATTATATCGAATACTTCAAACGTGTTTTTTATTGCTGAAATCGGCATTAACCATAATGGTTCCTTAGAGAATGCTTTAAAATTAATTGATCTTGCTTGCTTATGCGGGGCAGATGCTGTAAAATTTCAAAAACGCACTCCCGAGATCTGTGTACCCGAGCATAAAAAATCTCTCCCTTATGATACGCCCTGGGGGGAAATCACGTATCTGGAATATCGAAAGAAAATAGAGTTTAACTATAAGCAGTATAAAATAATTGATAATTATTGTAGAGAAAAAGACATTATTTGGTTTGCCTCACCTTGGGACCTTCCAAGTGTAGATTTTTTGGAGCAATTTGATATTCCTTGTTATAAAATAGCCTCAGCAAAATTAACTGATAAGGAACTTATAGAAAAAATTAAGAGCTTGGGAAAACCAGTGTTTTTATCCACGGGCATGAGCACGGAAACTCAAATAGAAAAAGCCATAAATCTATTAAAAAATCTTCCCTTAGTCATAATGCATTGTAATTCGAGTTATCCGGCTCCCGATGATCAATTAAATCTAAATTATATTCCAATTTTGAAAAAAAAATATCCGGATTATATTATCGGATATAGTGGGCATGAAAATGGCATCTCAGCTTCTATTGTTGCAGCTACTTTGGGTGCTCGTGTAATTGAGCGCCATATTACTCTCGACCGTGCTATGTGGGGCTCTGATCAAGCCGCAAGCCTCGGATTCTCAGGTTTACGGAGGTTGATTCGTGATTTAAAGAAAATTGATATATGGAGAGGTGATGGAACTAAACGCATTTCAAGAGAAGAACAACGGTTAAGTGAAAAATTAAGGAATAAAAATACATTATAATAATTTAGAATTCCTAAAGCACTCATCTCATTATGAAAGTAATTTTTAATCATTGTTTGGATTGGTTTTTTCAGATTTATAATGAATGGAACCGAGATCATGAGATTATCATTCCGGAAAATTTTAAACATAGAAATCCTTCAAAAAAAACACTCTATTTAAATGCATTGGCTGAGTGTATTAAAGAAAACCTTGATGCTGATTTTATTTTTGGATTTCATGGAGATTTATATGATTTAATCAAATGGAAGAATTATAATTTTGACATGCCAATTATAATTTTTGCAACTAATGTAATTGAGCGTCCATATAATCCAAAAAGATCTGTTTTTGCGATACTATGGTACGTAGAAAAATACGCACGACCTTTAATGGAAAAATATAAAATTAATAATATAATTTATATGGGAATGGCTGCAAATCCCTATATTTTCCATCCCATTAAAACGACTAAATTATATGATATAAGTTTTTTTGGAAAACATTATGGAGAAAGAAGCTATTGGCTAAATCAGTTAAAAAAATTTTGTAAAAAAAACATTTTATCATATAAATTTCCAAGAGGACATGGCCATGAAATGCCGTGGACCTATGAATTGATTAATCTTTTATATAATCAAACGAAAATCAATATTTCTTTTGCTCCTAAAGAACCTCCAGGCAGAATTGTTAACCTTCGCACTTTTGAAATCTGCATGGCAGGAGGATTTCAATTAATGCAATATACACCTTGCGTGGAAGAATATTTTGAAATCGATAAAGAGATTGTATGCTGGAAAAATAAAAAGGACCTCTTCGATAAAATCATCTATTATTTAGAAAATGAGGATGAAAGAGTAAAAATTGCTCAAAATGGCTTGAAACGTGCCTTAAGAGACCATACTTGGACTATAAGACTAGAATCGATAAAATCTTTTTTAGAAAATAGAAAGATTTTAAATCCTCGAGGTCATGTTCACCATCTTCAAGAAATGTTTGAGGAGCAATAGGTTACTTATTTTTAAAATATTGATCATATAAAATTATATCATGGAGATAGTGCTTATATTTTGCCTGAAATTTTGTCCAATATAACTCGCCCCGTGCTTTTTTGGTTAGATGCTCATTATTCTGGAGGTAAAACAGCGAGAGGTAAGATTGATACTCCCATAATGAAGGAATTAGAAGCAATCTTTAAATATTCTAAATATGACCATGTTCTATTAATTGATGACGCCAATTTATTTAACGGAAAAAATGATTTTCCAACTTTAGATAAATTACGTGAATTTATTCTTAAAAATCGTCCAAAGTGGAAATTTATCAATAAAGATAATGTTATTCGGGTTCATGGATGAAAATAAAAAAAGTTCCTCCCAAATAGAACTGAATAAAAGTTTTAGAATGCCGAGCTTAAAAAAATTAGAAGCAATAAAATTATGGGATTTTTGCTTAAAAATATTCCGCTAACATTGAGATTCCTTCATATTAAGATTACATGTTATATTCTATTATAAGATTTTAGCCATCGTTCAAATTTTGCTATTCCTTCTTCTAAAGTGAATTTTGGTTCCCAATTAAGCAATTTTTTAGCTTTTGAAGGATCACATCGTAATTTCATGATTTCGCTTTGTGGATGATGGTGTTTTTGATACACGATTTTATTCTCGTCTTGAATTATTAATCTAGCGAGATCTTTTATGGCGATATCTTTTCCGGTTCCTGCATTTATGATTTCTCCAATAGCTTCTTTTTTTTCGGAAGCCTCAATGATAAAATCAACACAATCTTCAATATACATTAAATCTCTTGTCTGAGTGCCATCTCCAAAAATCATGAGATTTTGATTATTTAATTTCCGTGTTAGAAATATGGAAATTACGCCTCCCTCGGAATTAGTTTTTTGAAAGGGGCCATACGTATTAAATGGTCGCAGAATTACTATGGGTGTTTTATAACAGTTGTAATACGATAACGCTAATTCCTCAGTTGCTAATTTAGAAGCCGCATATGGAGACATGGGATTTGTCTTATGCTCTTCAGAGATTGCGGAGTTTGAAGTTGCTAAATCATAAACAAGACAAGTACCTACAAGGATTAATTTAGTACCTGATTTTCGGACTTTCTCTAATAATTTATATGTTCCTATTACGTTATTTTCAAAAGCTTTATGAGGATTATCTATACTTTCTTGAACATTTATTTGGGCAGCAAGATGGATGCATTTAGAAAAAGTATATTTTTTAAAAAGATAATTTAATATCTTGTCATTGCAAATATCATCTACAATGAATTCAATCAAATTTGGATTATTTCTGAATTCCGCCAAGTTTTCACGTGATCCATTACTTAAATTATCAATGACAACAACTCTTTCATTTTTTGATAATAATTTTTGTACCACCCATCTTCCAATAAATCCTGCTCCACCTGTAATTAAAGTTTCCATGTATGTTAACCTTCTATTATTACATGAAGTCATTTATTAAAAATTTTCCAAACTTAACCAAATTTTATATCAAGGTTGAGAAAATAACCTAATAAAATTATAGTATTTTAAATTTTTTATCTTTTATTTTTTAAAAAATATATTTTGAAGCTTCTTAGGATGATATTAATAATATTTAATAATAATTAATGACTATTAATGACAATTAATTAAGCATCATGAAATATCATGTCAGAAGAAGATAAGGATGTAAAATATACAACGGTTTCAATTCCGAAACCATTAGCGGATAAAATTAAAGAGCGAATGAAAGGTACTGGTTTTTCTTCCGTTTCGAGCTATGTAACTTATGTCTTGCGTCAAGTTATATCTTCAATCGAAGAAGATGAGCGGAAAAAACAGGCATTCACAAAAGAAGAAGAAGAAAAAGTCAAGCAGAGATTGAGAGATCTGGGTTATATAGATTAAAAAATAGATAATAACAATAAACGAGGAAAGTAGAAATTCATGATCCAACCACATGGTGGTAATTTAGTAAATAAAGAATTGCCGAAAATCGAAAAGGAAAGAATTTTAAGCGAGATGCATGAACTTGAAAAAGTCCAAGTTGATCCGGAGACATTAAAGGTGATTAAAAACATAGTATTTGGTGTCTACAGTCCATTAGAGGGGTTCATGAATCGCAATGATTATATTGCGGTTTTAGAACACATGTGTCTTGAAAATAATGTTGCGTGGCCGATCCCCATTGTTTTAGATCTCTCTAAAGAAGAGATAAAATTTTCAAGCGACGACAGTATAATTCTTACGGATTCTGAGAATGTGCCGATTGCATTAATGCGATTAGAAGAAATTTATGATTATAATAAAAAAGAATTGGCTCAAAAAGTATACGGAACACTTGATAGAGACCATCCTGGAGTGGAATCCGTGTTTAATATGAAAGAAAGATTAGTAGGTGGAGAAATCTTTTTAATTAACGAACCTGCGCCGCAATTTCCAGAATTAGATTTAAAACCAATTGAAACTCGGGTTTTATTTAAGACGAGAAAATGGAACCGGGTTGTTGCATTTCAAACACGAAATCCTCCTCATTTGGGACATGAATATGTTCAAAAAGCAGGTCTCACTTATGTGGATGGATTGTTCATAAACCCCGTAATAGGAAAGAAAAAAAAAGGCGATTTCAGGGATGAGGTAATTATTGAGGCATATAAAGTCTTAATAGATGAATATTATCCAAAAGATCGCGTGGTATTGAGCACTTTTGAGACCGAAATGAGGTATGCAGGACCAAAAGAGGCAATCTTCCATGCAATTGCCCGAAAAAACTTTGGATGCGACCACATCATCATAGGAAGAGATCATGCTGGAGTTGGGAATTTTTATGGTCCATACGATGCTCATGATATTTTTGACAGATTTCCCGATTTAGGGATTGAGCCCATTTTTTTCCGCTCATTTTCAAAATGCAACAAGTGTAATTCGATTGTAAATGATAAAATCTGCCCTCATCCTCCTGAATTTCATGCATATTTTAGCGGAACTAAGATAAGGGACATTTTAATGTCAGGCAAAGAGCCAACACCGGATCTCATGCGCCCGGAAGTAGCGAGAGTTATTTTAAAATATGAAAATCCTTTTGTGAGTTAAAATTTTATTGTGAGTTAAAATTTTAATGAAATTTACAAGATTTATTGTTTAAAAAATGGAGCATAAGGGATTTACTTTATGGTTTACTGGTCTTTCAGGATCAGGAAAATCAGCACTTGCTGATTTGATTGCACGAGATTTAAAGAAGAGAGGCATGAAAGTAGAAAGATTGGATGGAGATATAGTGAGACAAAGTTTAACGAGTGATTTAGGTTTTTCTGAAGAAGATCGAATTAGAAATATTGAAAGAGTGACCTTTGTGGCTAAATTATTAACCAGAAACGGAGTAGCTGTACTTGCATCTTTTATTTCGCCTTATAACAAGATTAGAGAATATTCCCGAAAAGAAATTGGTGATTATATCTTAGTTTATGTCAAATGTTCGTTAGAAGAATGCATGAAAAGGGATCCTAAAGGGCTATACAAAAAAGCGTTAGCAGGGGAGATCAAACAATTCACGGGAATTGATCATCCCTTCGAAGAGCCGGACAATCCGGACATTATCGTGGAGACAGATAAACAATCTATAGAAGAAAGTAAGGAAATCATCTTAAAAGCGTTAGAGCAGATGGGATATTTACCAAATAATAATTAAAAACCAAATTAATCTTAATAAAAATAAGTTTTTTATTCTTTTTTTAATAATTGCTTTACCTTTTCAATAACATTATCAATGTTTAATCCTGCATTTCTTAATAGAACCGATTTTTCTCCCGATTGGCTGAAATTATCATTCACTCCTACGAATTGCATTGGTTTAGGATCACGGGTTGATATAATTCTACTAAGAATACTGCCAACTCCACAATAAACGTTATGTTCTTCAATAACTACAATTCCTTTCATATTTTTTATTTCTAATATCAAAATATCTTCTCGTATGGGTTTAATAGAAGATAAGTTTAATACTTTTACTGATATATTTTCTTTCTTTTCTAATAGTCGAGCTGATTCCAGCGCAAGATGTGTTCCATATCCCAAGCCAATTAAACAAATGTCTTTTCCTTCTTTTAGGAGATCAGGTACACCCAATTTAAATTGATATGAATCAGAATGAATGATCGGATATTCCTCTCGAGGTAATCGGATATAGAAAGGACCTTTCTTTTCAATAGAAAAATCCATCATTTTTTTTAATTCAATGATATCGGCGGGAATGAGAATATTTAAATTTGGTAAGGCACAAGTGAGGCTTAAATCTTCAAGCGCATGATGCGTGCTTCCATCTTTTCCTACTAAGCCTCCATGAGTTGTAATGAATTTTATATCAAGTTTATCATGACATGCTAATCGCATGAACTCCCATGCTCGACCCGTTGTAAAAATAGAAAATCCACTAACGATGGGAATCTTATTGGAAATTGCTAGTCCCATAGCGATCCCGACCATGTTTTGCTCAGCTATTCCGATATTGAAAAATCTCTCGGGAAATGCTTGATTAAATTTAAAGGTTTTAGTAGAGCCAGACAAATCTCCATCTAATACCACTATTTTTTTATTTTTGGTTCCAAGTTCCACTAAATAATCTCCAAAAAATTCCCTCATCAAGTTTTCCTCCATGATTCGTATTATTGGTTTTTTAATTGATCTTGAATTATATTCAATTCTCTTATCGCTTCTTCATATTCTTCACTCGTAGGAGTTCTTCCATGATATTTTTTAATATGTTCCATGAAAGAAATGTCCGCTCCTTTAATTAAATACGAAATAAGAATTGTTGGTTTTTTAATTACATTTCTAGCTTTTTGGAATGCCTCAAGGATTTGGTTCAAGTTCGCCCCATCAAATTCGATAACATGCCACCCAAAAGCTCTCCATTTTTCTGCTAATGGTTCCAAGGACATTATCTCTTCCGTATTTCCATCAATTTGCAATCCATTTCTATCGACAATAGCGATGAGATTGTCTAATTTATAGTGATTTGCTGCCATTGCAGCTTCCCATACCGCACCTTCATCTAATTCACCATCTCCTAATAAAATATATATTTTTTTTTCATTTTCACCGTCTATTTTCGCTGCTAACGCACATCCTACACCTATTGATAACCCCATACCCAAACTTCCCGTCGTGATTTCAATGTTGAGAGCTTGATTCCGAACGGGATGGCCTTGTAATCTAGAATCAAATTGCCGCAAAGTATAAAGCTCTTCATTAGGGATTAAACCTATTCTCGATAAAACAGCATATAGAGCAGGGGCGGCATGACCTTTACTCAAAATAAAAAGATCTCTTTTCTTCTTGTTTTTTTCTCTTAAATTTAAAATTCTTGCATGTAGTAAATATAAAAGAGTAACACATGAGAGAGATCCACCGGGATGACCTGATTTTGCGAGATAAATCATTTTTAGTATGTCTTTTTTGATTTCCAGAATCTCAATTAAAATTTCTTTCTCTTCTTCTTTTGATAACATTCTTCTGTCAAATAGAAAAATATCGGAATTTTTAAATCTATTGTAATGAATTTAAATGAAATAGTAGCGTCTCAGAATTAAAGAATTCAATTGGTGGAACGGAAGCACTATATAATGCCGCATGTAATGCCAAATTAACAGCTTCCATGGGACTTGCTTTAGCTGCGCATGCCAAACCTAAAACCGCCATTATCGTGCTACCAACAGCAATATAACTACGTATGGGATTTTTTAATTTAATTTCGATTTTTTCAATTCTTTCTGAATTTTTACTAAATAAATAAGAAGTAGATTCTATATCATTAAAAAAAACATTTTTTGCTCTTGTATTCGTGATAATTTTTTTACCAACAATAGATATGCTTGTTTCCGTACAACATTCAATCGAAGATGTTTGAAGCGCTTTAAATAAGGTCATTTTTATTAGATCCACGTCTTCATAGAGATAATAATTATCGAAATTTGGGCGGGCTATTATGGGAACTTTATTATATACTGTTTTCAAGCGGGTTAATAATGTTGTTATAAATTGTTCATTAAATAATCCTCCTAATCCATAATTTAAGAATAATATCGCATCAACACTATCTGATATAGAACAAGCCGAATTACATATGGATTCTGAGGTTTGGGAAGGAATCTCTTTCTCATAATTTGTCTCTAATCGAAGGACATGTTGGTCCATGGCTTTAATTCTTGTAATTTGAGGCGTTTTAATCCCTTTTGCAGAGATAACATGAGAGGAATCTATATTTAAATTATGAAGTTCCTGTAAAAAATATGAACCTTCAAAATCATTTCCCACGGCAGTACAAGGAATTGGTGTTCCTCCTAATGATTTAATAAATTTAGTTACTAATCCAATTCCCCCTAAAAAAATGTCTGTTTTTTCAATCTTAATATTTGGAACTGGGGCATCAGGCGAGATTTTATTAGCTACACCGTAAATATATTTATCCAATAAAGCTTCGCCAATAATTAAGATTTTTTTATCTTTCCAAGTTTCAATAATTTCTTGAAAATTCATGAAATTAAATATAATAATATCATTTTCTTTTTAATTTATGTTGTAGTTTCTCCCAATCTTCTAAAAATGATTTTAAACCTTTTTCTGTATTTGGATGAACAAACATTTTTTCCAAAACATTAAAAGGAATAGTAGCCACATGAGCACCCATTTTAGCCGCCTCAATCACGTGTCTGGCATTCCTTATAGAAGCTACAATGATTTTTGATTTAAAACCATATATTTTTATGATTTCCATGCTTTCTTTTAACATTGCGATTTCGTCCTGACCATTATCCATTAATCTCCCAATAAAAGGACTAATATATGAAGCTCCTGCTTTAGCCGCAATTAAAACTTGATTCTGTGAAAATACTAAAGTGACATTTGTTTTAATGCTTTCCGCTTCCAGTTTTTTCACGGCTTTTATTCCTTCTTTCGTCATGGGTATTTTAATAACAATATTGGGAGCGATTTTTGATAATTCACGAGCTTCTTTAATCATTTCTTCTGAAGTTAAACCAATGACCTCAGCACTCACGGGACCTTTAACGATTTCACAGATTTTTTTCAATTGTTCCTTAGGTTCCACGCCTTCTTTTGCGAGTAAAGTGGGATTAGTGGTTACACCATCAATTATGCCCAATTCCTGCATTTCTTTTATTTGCTCAATATTAGCAGTATCTATAAAAAATTCCATTTTTCGCATCACGTTAATAAAAATTCAATATCTATTAATTAAGATTTAATCGAAAAAAGAAAAAAAAATCTTCTAAATTTATAATTAATATAAGTTCTCATGAGAAATATTAATTTTTCTTTTCATTACTCTTTCTTTATTAGCAGTATTTTTGAAATATATCACTTAGAATATTTTAATTTTTGAATCGTGAGCGTTGGATTCTCTGATTTTAAAATTGTACTTGAACTGCTCAAGATATCTACTTTTGCGAGTTTCCTAGCGTTTTCTAAATTGATTCCCCCATCAATATCAATTTCAAAATTATATATTGTTTTATAACGTGCTAATTCATTTACTTTAAAAATACTATTAGGAAGAAAGGTTTGTCCAGACCATCCGGGATTGACGGACATGATTAATACCACATCTAATTCATTTAAAAAGGGAAGAACGGATTTTACAGGCGTTTCTGGATTTAAGGCTATCCCCACCTTTTTTCCATTTTTTTTAATGAGTTTGATAATGTTCGATTTATTTCCTTCACTTTCAAAATGAAAAACATAAAAATCTACATGTTTAATAATGCGTTCGATATAAATTTGAGGTTCTGTTACCATCATATGGGCTAAAATAGGTAATTTATAATTTGTCTTTAATTCTTGAAAAACAATTAAATTCAAGTTTTCAGTCTTAACAAATTTGCCATCCATTACATCCACATGGATTAAATCATGACCTGTAATCCCATTTAACACATTAGGATCAAAATCTTTAGTGGCATGTATTGAAATTGCTACTTTCTTCACATTAATCAGAACCAAAAAGCTCTTTTTCAATTAAATAACAAATAATATGACCAATCGTAATATGAGCTTCTTGAATGCGGGGTGTATCATTTGAAGGGACTTTCAAGCAAAAATCTACAATTTTCTCCAATTTGTTTTCTTGCGCTCCCGTGAATCCAATGGAAATGGCACCCAATTCTTTTGCTTTTTGAATTCCCCGTAGTACATTGGGAGAATTTCCGGAAGTGCTTATTCCAATAACGATATCACCTTGATTGACGTGTGCTTCTACTTGTCTTTCAAAAACATGTTCATATCCAAAATCATTCGCAGTAGCAGTAACAATTGAACTATTAACATTAAACGCTAATGCGGGTAATGCTTGTCGATTTTTATAAAATTTACCTACAAGTTCCGCTGCAATATGTTGAGCATCGGCGGCACTTCCTCCGTTTCCAAATAATATTATTTTATTACCATTTTTATAAGCTTTAATCATTAATTCAGCGATTCGTACGATCAAATCTGCCTGAGATTTTAATTTTTCTTTTACATGAATATTTTCTTCTAAAGATTTTAATACTTCATCTTTCATTTCAACCATTTTGTTTTTTTTATAAATTATTTCTTTATTTTATTTAAATAAATATGAATTTAATTTATTACCCATGATTCCAAACCATTTGGATTAAAATGGAAATTAACAATTTTTCCTCCAATTTTTTCCAATTCTTGAATTACATTATATTTTTTATCAGGGTTTGAAAAAAGTAATAAATGCCCTCCCCCACCTGCACCAAGCAGTTTTCCTCCAATTACCCCGTGTTTTCTTGAGAGAAGATAAAATCTCTCAATATTTTCATTTGAAATTTTTGAACTCAAACTTTTTTTAGCCAACCAGCCTTCATGCATTAATTCTCCAAATCTATTTAGCTCTTTTATATTATTAGATTCCAGTAAATCTCGCATGTCTCGTGCCACGCGCTTTAAATCATCCATTGCCTCTAAAAAAGATTTTCTTTTGATTTTATATTTTTCTAAAACATCTTCTTGGATTGAAGATGAAAAATGGGTGCCTCCTATATAACATAAAATTAATCGAAAATGCAATTCATTTATAATATCATGATTTACTTTTACTGGCATCACGTCTATATCTTTTGAAAATTTAATGAAATTAAAACCTCCAAAAGAAGAGGCATATTGGTCTTGATATCCTCCTTTCTGATTTAGTTCTATTCTTTCAATATAATAAGCTTTTTCTGCTATTTCTTTTCTTGATAAATTTAATTGATAAAATTTTTCAAAAGCACCTATTAAAGCAACGGTTAAAGCTGATGAGCCTCCCATGCCAGAACCTGCTGGTAAATCTGAATAGATGGTAATGTCAAATCCATGTGAGACCTTTAAAATATTAACTGTTGCCTTAAAAATTTCTATTTCATTCTCATATTTTCTATCTCCAATATCAAAGATATAACTTTTATTAGAATTAGACAAGACCACCTTAATTTTCTTGTCGTCTCGTTCCTTCAAAGAAACATGCACGTGGCGATCAATCGTCGTATTTATCACACACCCACCATGTTCGGTACAATAGGGTGCCATGTCCGTTCCGCCACCTCCGAATGAAATTCTGAATGGTGCTCTCGCGCGTATGATCATCTTTTTTCAAGAATTATGGGATTTAATTTAACATGCAGTATAATTAATAAATTGGAAAATATAATTCATGATTCAAAATAAACTGATTTCTTTTTAATAATTCAATTAAAACTTAATTTAATGCAATTTAAAAATATTAAACAATTCGGAGTAATTTTTGAAATTTCAAATAATCATTCAATCTTCATTCCTTTAGCTAGTTTTACCATTAAACGAATACTTGCTTTAAGGAAGTTATACACCCAATAGAATTAAAGAATCATAATCAAAGCTCATGTTTTGGTAATCATGAAATTATTCTCTTATTAAGACATTCATTTTTAAACGAGTTTTAATGTAATAAAACATTTTTAATTTCATTCTTTTTTCTTTTTAAAGTTATAAGAATAATTTTATCAAGGATATCATGAAAAAGGACAAGAGAATCATTATTTTAGGAGATTCAATGACCTATGAAAAATCCCATTTAAATTCTTTTGAAGAAAATTATAATTTTCTTTTAAAAAAGTATTTGAGAACCAAAGGGCACCTTGATGTTTTCCTTCTCGCACGAGCCGCTAATCATTGTAAATTTCAAAGTAAAAAATTAAAAATTCTCTATGATTTAAAGCAATTTATTATTGGAACCCATATTAATAACACATATTTCCAATCCATTCCGGCAAGATTACTATATGATTTCAAACAATTTGAACCGAATATAATCACCCTGCATTTAGGAATAAATGACTGTTTGCCCCGCTTTTTAACAAAAGAAGAAATGATAATGATAAACCTTAAAATGGTCAAATTCAAAAATAATAAATTTTTACACTAGTACTCAAAAATTCGGTATTATTTGTTAAAATTCAGAAAAAATAATATTGACATAAAAGATTTTAAAAAAAATTATGAAAAAATAATTAAAGAAATCATGAATTTTGGAAGCATTCCAATCTTAATCAATATTCCTAAACCACAAAATGCAACTTTTGGACAAAAACATTCAAATTTAGTTATTTTCCATGATCTAAAGGATATCATTAGATATAATGAAATTATATGTGGAATCTCAGAAAAATTCAAGTGCACTTTAATTGATTTATATTCCATAACAGAAAATGAAAAAAATTTGCTCCTTCCAAATAATTTTTATCTTTCAAAATTAGGGCATCAAAAATTAGCCCATCTATTAATTGATGAAATCAAGAAACTTAAAATAAATGTCGAGTTAATTCACAATAATTAGTTGATATTTGAATGCTATTAAGTAAAACTCCGGTAAGAATTTCATTTGGAGGAGGGGGAACGGATGTCGAGCCATATTCGTCAGATCACGGTGGATTTGTTGTTAATGTGACGATTAATAAATATTTTAGATCTATTTTGAGTGTACGAGAAGATAATGCGATTCGGATTTATTCGAGTGATTCTTTTATTTCATATGAATATAAAAAAATTAAAATCTTCAATCCAGATAATAAGACAAACGATCTGATAAATTCTATCCTATATTATATCCAACCTAAATTAGGAATGGATATTTTTCTCCACGGTGAAGCTCCAAAGCGTGCAGGATTGGGTGCCTCTGCGAGTCTGTGTACTTCCTTATTAGCGGGTATTTTAAGATTATCAAACACGAAATTTTCTCTTAATGAAATAGCAGAAAAAGCATATATTATCGAAACGGAAATCTTGAAAAATCCTGGAGGACGTCAAGATCAATACGCTGCAGTTCACGGTGGTTTAAATGCGATTGAGTTTTTGGGAGGAAATAATGTTAAAGTTAATCCTCTTAAAATATCGGCGTCATTTAAACAAAAATTAGAAAATAATTTAATTCTCTTTTATACCGGTGAACCTCATGTAAGCGGAAATTTAGTAGGAAAACAAGTAAATTTGTATTTAGAGAATAAAAAAAAAGCAAGACATTCCTTGGATACTTTGAAAACAATAGCCCTTCATGTTAGAGATTCGCTAATTTCTGAAGATTTTGAAACGTTCGGAAAATTATTAACACAAGATTGGAAGGAAAAAACTAAATTTAATCCTTTAATCACTACAGATTACATGAAAAACCTTCATGAATTAGTGATGAAGAATGGTGGCTTAGGCGGTCGCGTGTGTGGAGCTGGTGGTGGAGGCTGCATGATCTGGCTGGTTAATCCTGAGAAAAAAGACAAAGTTATCTCCGCTTTAAATAATCAGACGGGAAAATTAATTGATTTTAAATTTACTGATAAAGGTTTAATTTTAGAAAATATCTGAATTAGGTGTAATGATTTATTTATTTTTTAATATTTAATGATAATTAAGTTATAACCGAATGTAAAGAGCTAAAATTACGTGCAGAAAAAAATTTTGATTACGGGAGGAGCCGGATTTATCGGGTCTCATTTAGTAGATGAATTGATAACGCTAAAGAACCACGAAATTACTGTCTTGGATTCTCTAGAAGAGCAAGTGCATGGAAAAACAAAAAAACCTCCTACCTTTCTTAATGATGAATGTAATTTTATTTGCGGGTCTATTTTAGATTATTCTCTCATGAAAGAGCTATTAAAAAATCATGAAATTGTTTATCACCTCGCCGCAATGGTCGGTGTGGGGCAATCAATGTATGAGATTAAAAAATATACTGATACAAACATTCAAGGAACCGCAAATCTTCTGAATATTCTTGCAAATGAAGATCATTCGGTAGAAAAACTCATTATAGCCTCTTCAAACACGATCTATGGAGAAGGAAAATCCTCTTGCCCTAACTGTGGTATAATTTATCCCAAATTAAGAAATGAAACTCAATTATTACAAAAGCAATGGGACTTAACATGTCCTACATGTGGTAGTGTATTAAAGCCTGAATTCACTGATGAATCTACACCTTTTAATCCAAGTTCCGTGTATGCGTTATCAAAACAAGTGCAAGAACAAATGAGTTTATTAATTGGAAAAACTTATGGAATTAATACAACTATTTTAAGATTCTTTTTAGTGTATGGTTCTCGTCAATCCTTATCTAATCCATATACTGGAGTGTGTGCGATTTTTGCTTCTCGATTATTAAATAATAAACCTCCAATTGTCTTTGAAGATGGTTTGCAAACACGAGATTTTGTTCATGTAAAGGATATCTGTCAAGGTTTAATTTTAGCAATGGAAAAAGAACCTGCCCGAGGGCAAATCTTTAATTTAGGTTCTGGAATCTCCATTACCATTAAAAAAGTAGCAGAAATCATGACAAAAAAAATTAATCCAAAATTATCACCTATTTACAACCAAAACTATCGTATTGGAGATATAAGACATTGCGTTGCGGATATTTCAAAAGCTAAAAAGGTGCTAGGATATAAACCATTATATTCTTTTGAAAAAGGAGTTAATGATTTAATAGAATGGGTTCAAGATCAAGCCAGTCCGCCTAAAGATGTTTCAAATACAGCTTTAAAAGAGCTATCAAATAAAGGATTAATTAGATAATTAAAAAATTCTACTGAAAATGAAAGAGAATATTCTTATTACGGGTTCTAATGGCTTTATTGGTTCTCATTTAATTGATTATTGTATTAATAAGAATTATACTATTTTCGCATTAGATAGACCCTCTGCTTCTTTTCGAAATGTTTATCATTATCTCTTGAAGGAAAATAATTATAAAAATCAAGAAAAAACGAAATTCCTTGATGAAAATATCTTGATCAAGAGTAATAGAGAGAATTTAAAGTTCCTGGAATGCGATTTGAAAAATAGGAAATTATTAGAAAAGATCATTATTCATTTAAAACCGAAATATATTTTTCATTTAGGCGCTCAACCCTATATAAAACCATCCTGGGAGGATCCGGTAAACACCATGGAAATAAATGTAATTGGAACATTAAACGTGTTCGAACCTTTAAAAAAATTCAAAATTAATTCCCGTGTAGTCGTTGCCTGTACAAGCGCAGAATTTGGAACGACGACTTCTGAAATTAATCGCCCTTTAAGAGAAGAAGATCCATTAAAAGCAGTTCATCCCTATGGAATAAGTAAAATAGCGGCAGAATTACTTGCTCGTCAGTATTGGATAAATTTTGGAATAGAATCTGTCGTTACCCGTTTTTTTAATCAAACGGGCCCTCGTAGAATGAATGATGTTACTTCGGATTTTATTAGAAAAATCGTACTAATAGAATTAGGGCTTTCTGAACCCGTTTTAGAAGTAGGAAATTTGAATCCGATTCGTGATTTTACGGATGTTAGAGATACAGTAGAAGCTCTTTGGTTAGTTGCTACAAGAGGAAGACCAGGGGAAACATATCACGTGTGTTCTGGTATCCAAACTCAAATTCGTTCTTTATTACAAATCGCTTTAAGTTTCTCAAATACACCAATAAAAGTAAAAGAAAATACCTCCGAAAAACTAAGAGAAACTGATGAGAGCATGATGATAGGAGACAATTCAAAAATCAAGAGAGAATTGGGTTGGACGATTAAAATTCCATTAGAAAAAAGCCTTAAAGACATGTTCGATTATTGGATGGATTATTATAAAAAAAAGCCTCAATCATCTATTTAATTATTTAAAAAAAAACGATACTAATGAAAAATATAATAATAACAGGAGCAAATGGGTTTTTAGGGGCCCATCTTGTTGATTTTTTGGTCGAAAAAAAAACATATAATATTCATGCCTTGGTCAAGCCCCATAAAGAGCTCAAAAATTTAAATCATTATTTAAGAACAAAGCAATCCTCCAAAAAGGATCAAAGCGATAATGAGAAAATTCTCATTGAAACAATAAGAGACAATTTATCCATACATATCTGTGATATTAAAAATAGAACGCGTCTGAGTGAACTTATTCAAACGCTCCAACCTTTTTTAATCTTTCATTTTGCAGCCCAATCTCGCGTGATTCCTTCGTGGAATGATCCTTTTGAAACCATTGAAACGAATGTTATTGGTACACTAAACATTTTTGAACCCTTGAAAAAACATGAAATTAAATCAAGAGTAATCGTGGCGTGTTCCAGCGCTGAATACGGAACTACAACTTCCGAAATTAAGCGGCCTTTAAGAGAAGAAGATCCATTACAAGCCATTCATCCTTATGGAATAAGTAAAATTGCAACGGAACTTTTAGCAAGACAATATTATATCAATTTTGGAATCGAGACCGTGATTCTTAGATTTTTTAATCAAACGGGCCCTCGAAAAAAACATGATGCGTGTTCTGATTTTGTAAGAAAAATTGCTCAAATCGAGTTAGGTTTAGCAGAACCCATTTTAGAGGTGGGCAACCTCAATCCTTTTAGAGATATTACCGGAATTAAAGATTCGATCCAAGCAATTTGGTTAGCTGCGCTTAAAGGAAAACCTGGCGAAACTTATAATATTTGCTCCGGAAAAAAAATTCAAATTAGGGAAATCTTGAATGAAGCACTAAAATTTTCCTCCATGAACATTAAAGTGAAGGAAAACACGCCCAAAAAATTAAGAAAAACAGATGAAGACGTGATTTGGGGGGATAATACTAAAATTAAGAAAGAGCTGGGATGGAATATAACTCAATCATTAAACGAAATTTTATCTAGCATGTTTGAGTATTGGATGGATTACTATAAAAAAAAGAAAAATTAAGCATTTAATACATTAACGCGTATTTTTATTTGCTTCCCTTGAATTTTAAAATTAAACTCTTTTCCTTTTTTCCCCTTTCCAATTTTCACGCAATCCGTTTCTTCTTTAAAAAGTTCCAAGTATTCTCCTAACATGTTTTCTAAATCTATATCATTCATCACGTTTATTTCAATTTTCTCTTTAAACCGAGAAAGGTTTAATTTTTTCCGAATGTTTTGCACGTGTCGAATTAATTCACGGGCAAATCCTTCCTTTAATAAATCTTCACTTAGCTCTGTATTAATGAACAATATTCCGTATTTTTGTACGCTTACTTCATATGGTTTTATAGCATTTTGCTTTATTTGGAAATGTTCCTTAGTGAGTTCATGTTCCTTGTTGTTCACTTTAATCATGAGTCTACCTTTCACGAAATTTTTCTTAATATCCTCGATTTTCATTGATTTTAATGCGTTTTCGACTTTTAAACGCTCTCTTTTGAAGTCTCTTCCTATTGTTCCACTACTAATAATTAATTCTTCAGTATAGAGAGAATTCGCCTTCTTTTTGGATATGAAAGTTAAATTCTTAACATTCAGTTCATTCTTAATTAAATCGGCATGTTTATTAACTATTTTTCGTTTATCCTCTTCCAAATATAATAAATATTCTTTAATGGGTTGCCTTATCTTAATATTTGTTATTCCCCTTAATGCCCTTAGTTCTTGCGTAAAGTTTATTAAGAAATCCATTTCCTCTAACATCTCTTGGTCGATTAAATTTTCTTCATGGGAGGGAAACTCTGTTAAATGCACCGATTTAAAGTCAGGCATGTATCCAAAACTCTCTTGCATTTTTAAAAAAATCCGTTCTGTCAAAAAAGGAATGAAAGGAGCAAGTATTCTATTTAAAATATCAAAAACGTAGAAAACCACGTTATAAACATCTTGATCTCTTTCTAAAAATCGTTTTCTCACAAGTCGTAAATACCAATTACTGAAATTATTAATAACAAAATTTTGAATTAAATCAGCACCGTTATAGATCAAGTAATCATCTAAACTCTTCTTTACTTTTCGTGCTAAATAGTTTATTTTAGCTATTATCCACGTGTCCAAGGGCTCTTTTAATCTTGTCGGATTAAATTTAAGCGTGGGTGATATTGCAAGCGTGGTCGCATTTTGCCAAAATAACATGAAGGAGTTCCAGTATTTCAAGATAAATTGCGAGACAATATAATTCACGTTTTCCATGCTCAATCTTTTTTCTTTATGAGGCGGACCCGCAATGTAGTAATACCACCTTAAAGCATCAGACCCTTGAATGTTAAAAATAGACCAAGGATCAATGGTATTTCCTAAGCTCTTGCTCATTTTCCGCCCTTGTCCATCTAAAACAATCCCATTTACCACGCAATTGTGAAATGCATTTTTATGAAATAACACGGTAGCAATGGCATGCATTGTGTAAAACCATCCTCTCGTTTGATCCATTCCTTCTGCTATGAAATCAATGGGAAAAGCACCGCCCTTTTCAACCAATTCCTTATTCTCAAAAGGGTAATGATATTGAGCAAAAGGAGCTGCGCCGGAATCATACCAACAATCAATCACTTCAGGAGTTCTTACCATGTCTGCACGGCATTTTGGACACTCAATGATTACCTCATCAATCATGGGTTTGTGATAATCTTCAAGAACAACGTGATCTCTTGAGAGATTTTTTAATTCTTCAAAAGAACCAATAGCTAATTCATGACCACATTTTTCATTAGTACATGTCCAAATGGGTAAAGGGGTTCCCCAAAATCTCTCTCTAGAAACGGCCCAATCTCTAACGTTATCTAAGAAATTTCCAAATCTACCAGTACCTATTGTTTTTGGAACCCAATTGACTTTCTCATTAGTTTCCAGCAAATCTTCTCTATATCGGGACATCTCGATAAACCATGACTCTCTAGCGTAGTACAATAATGCTCTCTTACAACGCCAACAAAAGGGATAATCGTGAGAAAATTCCCGGGTATCTATTAATTTTCCCATCTTTTTTAATTGTTCAATAACCCATTTATCAGTATCCCAGACTCCTTCTTTTCCTTGCTCTTCTCTCAGTACTTTAAAATACTTTCCTTCAAGTTCAGGAATGGAAGAATCAAAATATCCTTTCTCGTCTATAGGTTGAATAAAAGGTAAATCATATTCCTTGCTAACATTATAATCATCCTCACCAAAAGCCGGTGCTATATGTACAAAACCTGTTGAAATATTATCAGAAGTGGGTTCCGTATCCACAAATTCTGCATTTACCACTATAAACCCGTTTTTATCTGATAAATGTTTAAAATAAGGAAATAATGGCTCATACTTTTCAAATTCCAAATCAGAACCAAAAAATTCCCTAATTTTTTTATAATTATTCTTTCCCAAAACGGTATCTAACAAGGAAGTAGCAATTATTAACCGCTCTCCATTATACTCAACCAAGGAATATCGACTATCGGGAGCGGCCGCTATGGCTATATTACTTAAGAGAGTCCAAGGCGTGGTTGTCCAAGCAACTATTTTTGCCTCTTCCCATTTAGGATCTAAAAGTCTAAATTTAACATATATCGTTTCTTCCGATATATTTTCATATCCAAGAGATAATTCATGAGATGATAAGGGCGTACCACAGCGGGGACAAAAAGGAACAACTTTTTTTCCTTTATATATTACACCCTTATCAAACATCTGTTTTAAGGACCACCACACGGATTCAATGAAATAATTTTCACACGTAATATAAGGATTCTCCATGTCCAGCCAAAATGCCATCCTCTTCGTTAATTTTTCCCATTCCTTAACATATCGAAAGACACTCTCTCGACATTTATCATTGAAATTCTTGATTCCGTAATTTAAAATCTCTTTTTTAGTATTAATTCCTAATTCTTTTTCTACTTCTAATTCAACGGGCAATCCGTGAGTATCCCACCCTGCTTTCCTCGTAACCCAATAACCTTCCATGAACTTGAATCGAATAATTATATCCTTCACGCTACGAGAATACACGTGATGAACTCCTGGAAGGCCATTTGCCGTAGGAGGGCCTTCCGTGAATTGAAATCGCCCTTTAGGCTTCTTGGCATTTAAAACTAAGTCAAGAATCGCAATGTCATCCCAATATTGTAATATTTTCTCTTCTTCCGACGCTAAGTTCATGATTAATTCATTATTTATCGTGTTGCTTGCTAAATTCCTTTCAATTAAGAATTAAAACAAATGATCAATTAAGAATTTTAGTGAAACGCCTTAAAATAAATTCTTCTTCCCTTATCTGAAACCAATTATTACCATCTTAAAATTAGAGAATTTAAATTAATTTAAGAGATTTTTAAGTATTTATGCTTGTATTGTATCTTTTTATATTAAAAACGGAAAAATATCAGCAAAAATGATATTCATGATGATATTATTAGAAAACCTTCCTAACTATTAATTTAGAAAAATTAAATAAACTAATCCTTAATAAAAACGAGCAACAATCCTAATAAATCATCCTTTAAATTATTTTATTCAATTTTTCCGAATTTTTTTCTATATTTCTCGAGTTTCTCTTTTAATTCAGATGCTTTTTTTTCAGCTTCAGCAGCTTTTTTTTCTGCCTCTAATAATTTTTTCTCATGTTCAATTTTATATTTCTCAAATTTTGTAAGAAAAATTCTCGGTTCTTGCGGATCTATAAAAATTATGCGATAAAGGGGCAAATCTCCCTCATGCTTCTTTTTTAATTGCATTAAACCGAGCCGAAATGGCAGTATCTTGCTCACATCGATGATATTCTTTTCTTCTAAGGGTTTTCCTTCCTTAAGGGTAACCTCACGCAGTTCTTCTTGTCTGTAATTTCCTTTCTCCTCTAAAAGGAAAACCCGAAGAAAAGGCGGAGCATATACCTTACTGGTCACCATGTATGGCGCATAAATAACATGAACGGGGATTCCCAAGTACCGACAAATTTCAACATTTTCACTTAAATCGGCTCTCCACGTGCTTTTTGATAACACGTTAATAGTCATTTCGGGAATCTTTCCGCTGTATTTTGAAGCATCGTAAGATGATATGGTGTAGGGAATATCAAGATTTTTAAAAAAGGAAATATCAAATTGAATGTCGATTTCTTTATCTTTTAATGGACCTTTTTTACCCACAAAATAGTGGTGTAAATCCCATAACGTTTTATATTCCGGAAAGTTTGTCGTTAATACATCGTAGATATAATTCACTTCATTAGAATGAGGCTCACTCTCTCGCCTTCCTAATCGAGGTTTATTAGGATCATACAAGTCGGGAGGTGCATTCTCTATTCGAGTCGATTTTTTTCTATCCACCTTAATATAATCCATCGAAATCGTATCTATTTTTTTCATGTTTCCATATTCTACCCATTAAATAGTTATTCAAATTAAAATAGTTTTTTAATATTATTCTTATCTTAACTATAAAAGTGGAAAATAAAATATATTGTATTAAATTGTTAAGAATAAAAAGTAATATTATATCAGACTTGCTAATCATCATGATAAATAGAAGGTATCTCCCATTAACTTTTAGACAAAATACTAATCGTATTATTAGAAAAACCTTAATTAACTGAATTAAAATTGAACTCTATCCCCTAAATAATCATTCTATAGGTCCAACCCCTTATTTTAAATTAATTTTAAAGCAACATCCCTGTAGGGAGAAATAAAAAACCATCATAGAATAGAAGAGTTAGGAAAAAGAAATGGTTTTTTAATTTAAATTCTTTTAGTTAATGGAATAAAAATATATTTAACAGTCTTTTTAATTAATAAAATAGAAAAATTATGCATAATATCATTTTAAAAATAAAATTTACTGAAAAGCAATTTTTAATTATTACCATCTTAATTGCGTTTATCTTAAGAATTATATTCATTTTTATTTACGGACAGGACCAGATTATATACGATAGTCATGCTATTGCTCTAAACATAATTTCTGGAAAAGGATATTCTCTAAATCGATATCCATCCACACCAATTCAGAAAACTTGTATTAAAGAACCTTTTTATTCATTTTTTATTGCTTTTTTTTATTTAATATGTAGGGTTAATTCCCTTGCGATTCTCTTCATTCAGATAGTTCAAGCATCTATTGGGGCCATTACTATCATACCAATTTTTTTCCTAACAAAGAAATTTTTTCCCAGTTCAATTGCCAAATTATCCACTATAATTTTTACATTTTATCCTGATTTTATATATTCAGTTGCTATAATTCATATATTAACTATTTCTACTTTCATTATTCCTTCCCTAATTTATCTTACAATTTCATTTAAGGAAAATCCTTCATATAAGAAAGCCATTTTAATGGGTATTTTATATGGTCTTTCTTTATTAATAGAACCTGTAATCATATCAATTTTATTCTGTTTATTAATTTGGTTTTCTCTAATAATTATTTATGAACAATTCAAAACTGTTCCTTTGAAAATAATCGATAAATTGATGATTAATAGATTGAAAATTTTATTTATTACAATAATTTTTTCTATTTTAACAATTCTCCCTTGGTTAATTCGATGTAGTATCGTATATGAAGGACGATTTGTTTTCATTAAAGCAAATGGATTTAATCTTTGGAGAGGAAATAATCCGGAATATACAAGAACAGGAATTCCATCTGAAAGTAATCATGAATATAATGGATTAACTAAAGAAGGTGATATTGAAGAATTTTATTTCAATTTAGCAATAAACTATATTTTTACCCATATTCCAGAAACGATTTTTAACTTCTTAAGAAAATTTACCGATTTTTGGGGATTTCCTAATGTATTATCTGAACAATCTCCTCTTATTAGGGTAATTATTTATATTCCTTTTCTAATCTCGTTTTTGATTTATTTAATTTTTAATATAAAGAAAATAAAGTTTACAATGCCATTATTGATTCCATTAATAAGTTTTTCATTAGTTTATTCAATTACATTTGTTTTGCCGCGATATAGAGTACCAATTCAACCCATAATGTTTATTTTTTCCGCGTGGACGATTGAAAAAATTATTAATAAAATAACCAAATTATTCTTTATTAAATCTTAATAATATTAAATTTTAAACCATTTAAAGTTGGGTAAATCTCTTTAAAAATAGAATAATGTTTTTATTTTTCTTTTAATATTTTTTATTATCATTTTTTAATAGTTCAATAGATTAATGCGTTCAATTATTTTACTAATTTTTAAAACAATTTAACAAGAAAATAATAATTATACCGAGAGAATATGAATTCGGATAATCGATATCTCTATCCTGAATTAAAAATTGGAATAATAATGCCCGCTTTCAATGAAGAAAAAAATATAACTTTAACCCTTTCCCATATGCCAAATAATATAACTAAATATTTAGATATTATTGTAATTGATGATGGTTCTACAGATAATACAAGTAAAATAGCAGCATCTTATGGTGTTATATTAATAAAACATCACAAAAATAAAGGATATGGTGCTGCTGTGAATACAGGTTTAAAATTTTGTAAAAAAAAAAATTATGACATCGTAATAATTTTAGATGCCGATTTTCAACATCACCCTAAATTTATTCCCAAATTTATTGAGCCAATATTAAATGATGGAGTGGATTTCGTTATAGCAAATCGTTTTAAATATTATTATGATTACACCATTTTAAAAAAGTTATGCATTAAAATAATATGTGCCTTTTATCGGTTTTTCCTTAGAAAAAAAGTATCAGATCCAACAAATGGATATCGCGCTCTAAGTTCTAAAGTTGTTAAATATTTAGAATTGGAATCAAAATATTCCATCTCTCAAGAAATGTTGATAAAAGTATTACCCCGTTTTAATTATAAAGAAATCGATATAAAATTATATAAAAGACGATATGGTTCCTCTTTCATTAGTATTAAAATTTATTTTTTTAAGATAATTTTCATGCTAATAAAATATTATTTATTTCCTAAATTAAGCAGGTTTACTAATCGGTATATTAGTCCTAATATAAGACGAACTGTTGGCATTCATGTGTTAAATACTTAATCAACTAAATCATAATTTAATTTTTCCGAATAATCTAAGAAAATAGTAGCAATGTAATATAATTTAAAAGGCTGTAGAATAATTATTAGAATCCTCCTTTATTAATTTTCATGAAAAAATCTTCTTAAACTGATCAGATCTTCAAAACGCCCTTCCACATGGAAAAAAAAAATAACGATTCCACGCACTCACCATTAACCCCATTTCAATTCTCATGTTTTTTAAACCGCACACCTTGGTCCGCTCAAAATTATAATTCCCTTGAAAATTTCCGAAAAAGGCTTCGATTTTGGAACGAATGCGCGATTTTTTCTTCGCATCATGCTTTTTTCGGATGCTATCCGATCTCTTCTTTAGAATGAAAACAGCAACGGATCTCATGAAAATTTAGCCACCTCAAATTTTCTCCCGTAAAATAGGCATTATCTCCATAGAAGTTTTCTACCAAGGGGAGCATTTCATTTTTTTCTAAGAAAAGGAGGCTTGGTACGAGGACACGTACATCATGACGATTCGCAGGAGTTACAAGATATTCTAAAACGGACACGTGCTCATTTTCCAAAATCACCGTTGCCAATATCGATCGAATGCTAAATTGCCTTAATAATGCGGTTAAACGGTGAAAAAATTTATCGAAAAACTCAATACCCTTGGACTTGCAGAACTTGCTTAGCGTCGTGTGATCGGGAACTTTTTTAACCCCACCGCTTTTATACAGGTGAGCTGATTTTCAAGTAATCGTTGTATTTGCCGATACGAGTTAGAAATAAACGTCTGAGCTAACAATTGGATCACGAGCAGTGATATTTCGGAAAAGCGGCCCTTCTCGGAGCATTTCTTGTTTTTACGGGCGCCTCATATCCCATCTCATAAAAAACGAGTTCCACGATGGGTACCGATAATTTGAACAAACGAATAACGGGATAATGAGACTTTGGCATGAATTTTTTTATTTCAGCCAATTGCTCCCCCGTCTATTCCCCAGGAAAGGAGACCTTATGCTCTTTATTTTTTACTTTTTAGAACATTTCTTCAAAAGGAAGAATTTCTTCGAATATCATGCAGATATCATATCCCATTTTTATATGAAAAGGCGAGTGATATGCAGATATAGATCTCTCTATCTCCCGGGATAGATCGCAACCCAGTTTTTTAAAACACAGCCACACGTGTTCTTCCAATCATTCTTGAGCCGCTTGATGGGAGTGGCATTCATGGCGCAAGCACGGGGAGAGGGAGAGATGCGCAATGTTCGTGAGCATGCCATGAAAGGGAGGGAAGATTTTTAAATGAATCAATGGTTATATATCTATCAACAGCCTTTTTAAAATAAAATAACACGTTCAGTGAAACTGATATTAATTATAAATTAGAATTAGAAACATGCAAAAGTTTAATTCAGAACCAAGGATCTCAATTATAATTCTTACAGATTATTCCTTCAATAAAAAATTTATAAAATGCTTAAAAACCTATACAAACCAAAAATATACCAATTATGATATTATTTTAGTTTTTTTCAATAAAAAAAGAAGCATTAATATTTTAGAAAAACTAAAATTTTTAGACATCAATCCAAAAAGAATTAAATTCATAGAACTTTATGAAAATCCTGGATATGCCAAAGGAAATAATATTGGTGTTAAAGCAAGTAAAAGTAAATATGTATTAATTTCTAACCCAGATGTGGAAGGTGATGAAAATTTATTAAAGAAATTAATGCAATCTTTTCAATACTTAGCTAAATATAATAACTCCGATAAAATTATAATTGGTCCGCGGATATGCAATTATAACGGAATAATAGAATATTCTCGCCGTAAGATTAATTTTCTCGGTTTTAGTAATATAGATATTTCAAAAACCAATAAAATTAGAAGAACAATGATCTCATCTGGATGTGCGTTTTTAATTAAAAAAAAATACTTTCAAGAATTGAATGGATTCGATGAATCGTATTTCATGTATAAAGAAGATATTGATTTTTCCATTAGGGCCGCATTGTTCGGAATGAAACAATATATAAATAATTCAATTCATCTTTATCATTTGCGTTCAGATGAAGAATATAAATTAAACCCTTTTAAATATTATTTTCATGAACGTAATAGAATTATAATGACAATTCAGCATACTTCTAAAAAAATGAAGCTTTTACTCATTCATTTACTTTTTGAACCATTACATATTATTTTTACCATAAAAAATCACTTTTTAAAAGAAAGAATTAAGATATATAAATATCTCATTCAAAATCTCAAGAACTTAATAACTGAGAAACAAAAAGAAAATAATTATTTTGATCGCTATTATGAAATGAATGGAATATTTAATGAAATTGATGTAAATTCAATAGCTTTTCATCTATTAAATTTTTTTTCAAAAATTTTGTTTTATTTTTATCATCATTAAATAAATTACTATAATAAGAATAAGAAAGGATTATTATCTATAATAAAAAGAAATCTTTTTAAAAATACTTCCCCCTACTTAAATTAATTTGAATCTTAAAATGATCATCTTTACTCTTAGAGCTATTTAATAACATTTTGTAATAGTTAAACATCCTCATTAATTGAATCCTAATTACTTTCATTTATACAAATAGTTAAAATGTAGGTTATATCTTATCAATTATTTAATTTCTCTTTTTCAAAATAGAGTATGTTTCATAAATGTTAGTTTCTTATTGTAGTTTTTCCAACAAGGCGGGCGAGACTATCACGGGACATCCGAGACGATGCGATATTCTCATGCGAATATTTTCCAGAGT
>JALGVJ010000042.1 GCA_029838195.1 Promethearchaeota archaeon | reverse complement strand
CTACGAGCAATGTTCAAGAGGGCGGAAGATTCAGGACCTCTTGCGGCAATTCCGTGAAAAGAATTCCCGAAATCATGAGGTCATTCAATTCACGTGTCAGAGCACGCGATTATTATTGATGTCCGAATCCGCCTGATGTTCTAGTCCCTTTTTTTCATGAAATAGAAAACTAATAAAAGGAGGAAATAAAAGATCTAACTAGCAAGTATTAAAAAAATACATTTTATTATTATTGAGAAATTCTTTGAAAAAATAAGGTAGAATACAATGTCATTTATTTTGAGTTCTATTTTTTTTTAACCTCATAAGAAAAACTAAAAACTAAAAAAATAAAGAGAAAAATTGAGAGGCTTATAGAAGATTTTTATAATTCAAAAAATTCGTAAAATATTTCATTATTTTGTTGCATTAAGGTGTCATTTAATTTTTTCCAAAAAATAAATCCTTCAAGAGTTTTGCTTCTGATTACTGTTCATCGCTTTTTTTAAATTCTTTAAGAAGTTCCATTAAAATTTTCATGTTGTCTTCGGTAAGCGAAGTTTCCTTACTTGGTAAAGTTACATGTTTTTTAGGAAATAAATTATATATAAATTCAGAATCTACGGTTCTTCTTCCTAAGAGATCTACCCAAATATAATTATCATGGGGTTTAGGACCCACTATTATCATATTTTTAATAAGAAAATATTCTTGAACATATGAATGATCATCACATAGTCCGTAAAAAATCATTTCTGGTTTTTTCAATTTTATTATTGGTTCAAGAAGGCATTTAAAAAGGATTTTTGCATTAATTGTTAATGGGTATTTGATAAACAGATTTTCTATAGAAAAATAGGATGATTTCCAACACCGAACTCCATAATTTATGGCTAAACATTTTACAGGGTTTGTTCCATAACTAGAAAAAATATTTATCACTGGATCGATTATAGTTTCAACCAAAAACTCATCATTGCTTATGATCTTTCCAATAATCTCATTATTTACATTTCTGATTACATTTTTCACTTTTTTCTTTAACCATTCAATTTTATAATCTTGTTTTACTTCAATATTCCCCAATACAAATGAAAAAGCCCAATATGCATGCATGATACTAATTCTTCCTATCGTATTTTTAGGATTTTGTGATTTTTTGGTTAATTAATTATTTTAAGAGATGAATTTTAAATTTCTTTATAATATTTTAGACTGGTATTTATGTAAAAAAATTTTATTTTTATAGTTAAAATATTCAATAAGCGAGGAACTTTTACCTGAAAAAAGGCTATAAAGGTTATTTTTTCTTTTAACAAGTTTTCTAATTTCTATAACGTCTATTACTTTATCTTATTCATTTAAATCATTGGTTCTATTTCAAAAAAAAGCAGTAGGGATCAAATTTTGAAAATTTTAATTTATTTTTTCTTTAAATACTCTTCTCTTATATTATAAATTAAGGTTTCAAGTTAACAATTTAATGAACATGAAAGAAAAGTAAAATGATGGTTGAAAATATTATAAAGGATGAGAAAGTGCATGATATTTCGATTATTTCTAATCCTAAGGAAATTATGAAATACTTGTTTCTTGGGACGTCTCTTCCCATCTTACCCGAATTTAAGGAATACATTATGAATGACTTGAAGGTATTTAACGCTAAAGCCTTGTTTTTAGAGGAAATGAGTGAGGCGCAAGGGTTTGGAGAGAAAACGGATGCCGTGGAAGGCATGGTCTTGATATATGATGATGACGGTGGTGATATCTTATATTTTGGGTTTTTTGGCGTATTCGATCACTCAAGAGAAAAAATTGAAACACTCTTGGAAGCTTTAATAACTCACGCAAAAGAAAATGGTTATAAATACATTCGAGGACCCATCAACATTCCGGTGACGATTTTCGGTTGGGGATTCTTGCTAGGGGGAAGCAAGAAAGATTTTCACATGCGTTATAATCTAAATCCGCCCGTTTATCCCGAGCTCTTCCAGGAGAAGGGATTCTACACGAAAATCAAGGAATACGAATGCTCTATGCCCATATTACTCGTTAATCCCAACCGCATCCCCATTAAGAAAGAAGGCAAGATTGTGATGGCAACGTTTGATGAGTTCGAGTACAGCAACCCCGGACGGGAAGGCATGATGAAAATAAAAAAGGAGTTTCTTGACTTGTTTGCCCGCAATCTTCCCGCTTCAGCCGCTATAACACCCAAGCCTGAAAACACGTTTGATAACTTGGTAAAATTCATCTTTGATAATGGAGCTGAATGGATGATGTGGATCGTTCGGTACAAGCCCACGGGAAAGATATGCGCAGGAGGTTACATCATTCCTGATATTTTTCTTAAGGATAAAAATGGGGAATTATTAGGAGCGGATTTACATGCTTGGGTCACCGATAAGGAATTTCGACGGAGAGGGCTCACGGTCTATCAATATGCCATGACGTGTCAAAGGGCAAAAAAAGAGAAATTTCCTTTCCATCGAGGGCAAGGATATTTATCCGTGGCAATGGATAACGAAGCGAATTTAACCAATGTGAAAAAACGCATGGCAGGAAAAGTGATTGGAGCAAAAGTGATCTTGGAAAAAAGTCTTTAACATGTCATTTTTTTTATTTTTTAAAATTGATGTATTTTATCTTTAAGTTTACCAAAGTAAATATAGATATGAATGATGCTGAAATCAATCCTACTATAAAAATTCATTTTTATTTCATGTTTCATAAAAAACTTTTAAAAATGATTAAACAATTTACCTAATTGATTAAAATTTAAATGTAAATTTCAAACACACTAATGATTACTTACAATGATAGAAATTAATATTTCCTTAGTTTTTATTATTATTTTCGTTTTATTCGTAATTATTTTAATATATTTCTTACTTAAAACTTTAAAAAAAGAGGAAAAAAGATTAAAGCCCTCCAGTTATAAATGCATTGATGGACATGTAGTGAAATCGAAAGGAGAATTGATTATTGATAATTTCCTTCACTTAAACGGCATTGAACATGAGTATGAAAAAAAAATAAAGGTTAAAGGAAATCCGATTAAATGTGATTGGTATTTACCCGAGCATGAGATTTACATGGAATATTGGGGCTTTTTTGGTAAAAAATATTTACAAAGAAAAAAAGAGAAACTAAATTTATATCATAAAGGAAAGTTAAAATTAATTTCAATTGAAGAAATCATGTTTAAAGATATTTATACTAATTTAACAAGCGAATTAAAAAAATTTATTGATGAATCTACTCCATTGCGTAAAATAAAGCATTGTCCAAACTGTGGAATAGAATTAGATGAAAGGTTTTAAAACTCTTTTTAATGTTAAAAACGCTTTTTTTGTGCATTTACATTTCGGCTAATTAATTTAAAATGTTCTGAATGTAAAGAATTGAAGATATCATGCGTGCGTACTATTTTTGATAACGTTGAATCTTCCATGTTTTTCAAAATGAGAAAAAGATGGAAACGTAGAGATTTAATTAATATATTTTCGTTCTTTCAAAATAGCATACAAATCATTAAGAATTGCAGAGCCCGCTTCAAATCCACCTGCGCCCCTGCCAATTAGAACGATAGGACCTGCATGTTTAGTATTTAATTCAATTACATTTAACGTTCCACTAATATTTAATGGTGAATCCTTCTCAATCAATCGGGGCTCTACCAACAGATTCCCATTTTCAGCTATTGCTAAATGTTTTATGACATAGCCGTCAGATAAGGCGAGTTCAATTGCTTGGGGGGTGACTTTTGTAATTCCTTGAATTAACACATCATCTATGGATTTTTCCCATCCCAGTATTTCATTAGCTAAAATTACCAACTTTCCCGCGGCATCTAGACCTTCTATATCTAACGTGGGATCTGCTTCAGCATATCCCAATTCTTGGGCTTCTTTAAGGGCCAAGGAAAAAGGAAGTTTTTCTGCGCTCATTCTGCTTAAAATATAATTGGACGTGCCATTTAGAATTGCACGAATACTTGTAATTTCCGTGCCTTGTAAGTATTGGTTTATGGATAAAGCAGGCACGCCACTAGCTACGGTTGCTTCATATTTCACGAAACAGCCCATTTTTCTTGATAATTCCTTGATTTCTCGATATTTAAGATAAAATGGAGCTTTATTAGAAGTAATAAAATCGATTCTATGGGTCATGCTTTCAAAGAGATGAGTTATGGCAGGCTCTCCCGTTTTGGAATTAGTGGGGGTTGTATCAATACAAACATTTGGTTTTAACTTTTCAATGAGATCTTTTGCTTTTATATTTTCTTGCCAAGAAGGAAGTTCACGAAAATTCTCTCCTATATCTAATAAAGTTTCAATATCAATGCCATTTTCGTCTATTAAAGCACCATCAACCTCAAAAACACCAATCAATCTAATATTAAGATGATTTTCCCATTTTAACAAGCTTAATTTTTCATTTAGTAATTTTAAAAAACTGGTGCCCACGTTTCCTTTTCCAATTAAAATAATTCGAAAATCTTTTTCCTTTTGAGAAGGATCAAGCTTTTCTTTATCTTTTTTTATAATATTATCGTTTCTCATGAATGCCATTTTCCATAAAATTCAATTTAATAATTTAAAAAATGAATCAAATTAATATTTGTTTTCTATTCATTTAGGGAATTTTTCTTGAAGAATAAATGATTCGTTCAGATATTAATAAAATTTACATTCTTAATTATAGTGAGGGAATGGACAGCTTATGATTTAAGTTAATTAAATCAACATGGATAAATATTCCATTTTTCCTAATTCTAAACATGCTTTCTGTCAGATTTCAAGATTATAGTGGCTCCCAAACCCGGCTAAAAAAGCTTTAAACTAAACTGGATTATATCGCAAAAATTCTGGTATTCTATTCCCGCATTCCGGACAAAATATTAATCCCTCTTCAATGATCTCTTTGCATGTGGGACATTTAATTTTACCTTTTTGAATTTTAGAGCGTGGCATGCGTTTCCTCTTTGTAGATTTTTTCATGAACGAATTAAAAATAAATTCTTTTCAGTGCATATAATTTTGAGTTCTCTAATTAAATCTTCCTTGTTCATGAATTCTGGGAATTCAATTTTGAATTTAACGTTGCTTACTTCATTTACCTCCGTAAATTTAGCTTGCAATTCATATACTTTTATTTTCTTTTTTGCCAATCGCTTGATGGTATCCACCACATCGCTATCAAATACATGCCCTGTAAGAATTACCGTCAAATGCCGTTTTTCTTCTCCAAAAGTTATGTTATCTATTTTTATATTTTTTTCTTCTAACTCCTTTTGGATTTTTTTTAAACTAACCTCGCGAATATTTTCATTTAATTCAAAAGATACAGAGACAGGAATCAAGTTATTAATTTTTTTATCATGGTGGTGTAAAATACCATAGATGTTTCCGGAATTATTAGAGATGGGTTTTATAAGTTCTATTAGGCTTCCTGGAGTATCCGGTAATTTTACTTCTAAATTAATCATTTTTTTAGAACTTAATTTTTATTTTAAATCACGTGATAAATTTAAGAGAGTTAAAAATATGAAATTATTCACTCCTTAAAATTCTATCACATCTAAAGAATTAATTCCATCATTAATTCTTAATAAATTGGGATGATCTATTATCTTCCCAATAATGTAAGCTTCTAAATCGTGTTCCCTACAAGTATTAATTATTTCTGGGCAATTTTTTAAAGATGCTGTCAATATAAACGCTGTTGTTAAATACATTTGAGAAAACATGATCAAATCGTAATTTTTTTCCACGAGAATAGGAGGAATCGAAAGTTTAGTAATGTTAATATCTGCTCCAACTCGTGAATATTTAATTAGCTGTAAGATGGTTCCAAAAATTCCTCCATTAGAAACATCTTTAGAGGCATGGGCTAATTTTTTCCTGGCAATAATATTCATGGCTTTTCTTTTTATTAAAACTTCACGTGAATCCTTGAACGTTGTCGTATCGAAATAAAATTTGCTGGCTTTACCCACTCTTCCTTTCACGTCCATGATCAAGATAATTGCGTCATCAATTTGAGCATTACCGGCTGATATGTAATGCTCTTTTTTAATTTCTCCGATCATAGTCGTGCTTAATTCTTCATGCTCCGCATTCATTTTTGTATGGCCTCTAATGATGGGGATCTTGAATTTTTTTGATCCTTCACAGATTCCTTCAATTATTTTCTGTCCTTTTTCCTTAGAGGTAAATGAAAGAATGATGCTTGCGGCAATGGGAGTTCCTCCACACGCATAAATATCGTCTACACTCACTAAAATCGAACTGAACCCCGCTCCGTAAGGAAAATTTTTAATAAAATCCGTTTTAATGCGATCTGTAGTGACCAAAATTAGGTTATCTTTATTCAATATTGTTGCCGCATCTTCGCCAATATCAGAAAAAATGCGCGAGCTTTTAAAGGAGTGTGTCTGAATATAATTTACAATGGGATTTAGCTCTTTTTTCTCCAAAATGTTTTTATTATTGATAATACTTTTCGCAATTTGTTTTAGCATGGAATTCAAGATTTTTTAATGATATATATTTAAAAATTTTATTTAGTTGAGATGAATAACGTTCATTTACGAATATTTTTTATTAAAATCTCCTTATCTCATGTTAATGTTTGCATCATCCTTTCTAAATTTAATGAAATTGTCATTAAGTCATGGTTCTATTTTTACTAATTATATGATAAACCTTCTATTCGATATTTCTTCATCGTAAAATTTTCAAGATCTTGATTTATATCTTCTCAAGCTCTTTAATTTAGCATATTCTATGAAAGTTTCCGATACATTTTATCCAACCGTTAAAATTCTTAATTTAAAATAAATTTGAAGAAAATATATATCAAATATTCGTGATTTTCGTCAAGGCAAGTTTTAAAATAGATAAATATATGGGATAGTTATTGAAACTAGTTTAATAAAAAAATGGTTTTTGGAATATCATGGAAGATCTTATAAAGCAATCTGTCTTCAAGGGCGTGGTATTTAGCACCATTCAAAAGATAGGTCCGCAACCCCTCTTCATGTTTTCTGAGGAGAATCAATTCTCAATATTGGATTTTACACGGATTTCCATAAAAAGCTTAAGCCTGTTAATAGATGATAAAATCCTCACCGAAAAAGAAAAATACACGAACGTGAGTGAATTTGCGATTATTCCGTTTGCGGATTATAAATTAATGGGAATTGCTTATTTTCATTTCATCAAAAAGATTGGAAAAGAGTCCCTTGTTCCTTCTACATTAACACTTTTTTTAGAGGAAAAAAATCGGAATTTTCTTTATAATAACACTCATCGGTTAAAACCATTAATCTTGAGCTTTATTAAAAAATTGGACGCAAAATTAACCGAGGGACACACTAATGAGGAAAATATTTTACCTTTTTTTAAAAATTTCTTCATGAATTTGCTTGAAATTGAAAAAACTCCGATAATAAAAATACTCTCTCCAAAAAAATTAAAAATTCTTTTGGCAGGGCTCGATAATTCTGGTAAAACCTCCTTTTTACTTGCTATGGGAAGAAAATTTTCTGAATTAATAAAAATAAAACCAACACGAGGTGCAAATATAACAACTTTAGATAATTTTGGGGGTACTATTATCTTTTTATGGGATCTTGGAGGCCAGCGGGTTTTGAGAGAAGGTTATTTAAAAAAGCCCCATATATATTTGTACGAAACAGATTTATTATTTTATTTCATAGATATTCAAGATCGATCTCGAATAGAAGAAAGTATTCTTTATTTTAAGGAAATTTTGAGGAAATTTTCTGAGGAATTCACTGAAATGCCCCCTATCATTTTTATTTTTAGTAAGGGAGATGAAGATATCTTAAATACTAAAGAAATTCAAGAAACTATACAAATCATTAAATCAAAATTAATTAATGAATGCCGGTGGAAGGAACCAATAGAATTCTATATCACGAGCATCTTTTCAATATTCAGCATTTTAAGAGCTTTTTCATCAGGTATTGCAAAATTAAATCCCCACAGAGAATTAATTCAACACGAAATACGAGAGCTGTCGATGAAATGTAAGACAATTATAAGCTTATTATTAAATAAGGAAGGCTTAGTATTAGGAGATTATTATTCTCACGATTCTCAGAAGATATTGACGCCAAATGATTATCAAAATAAGATCTTAGATCAAGAGTTAAAAAACATCCTTGAATTTACAGCACCCCAATTTGCGATTATATGGAAAATTTTCTCAAAATTTAAAACCTTGAAAAAAAGTGAAGCCTTATTTAACATTGCTAATTTTCACGTGCTCATCAAAGGTCTTTCAATAAATTCCACCCAATTGTTTCTTCTTTTTTTAATGGATGATGAAAATAAAAGAGAGTTAATCGATAAAAATTTACCTGAATTTTTAGAAAAAACTAAAGAAATTCTCTCAACCTATTTGAGTTAAATTGGTTTTTTTAACACGTTTTTTTAGAGTTTTATTTGAGTTTTAAAAAAACCTCTTAAATTAAGGGGAACTAGATGTGTCAAATGCGTGCAAAATAAAAAAAAAATCTCTCTAACGATTTCCTTTCATCAATACATGTTCTTTCTTTGAGAGAGTTATTCTTGGGAAATAGAATGGGCTCGTGCTTTTTGTTCATGGAGTTCCAAGAGTTTACTTCTAATTTCTTTTAGATAATCTCCCTTTAAAGGATAAAATGAAATACAAATCAGTCCCAAGACATTCATGATGGTGGGAATGATGAAAAACAAGACTTTAATGCCTAAAATAGCTTGTGCAGATTGAACGGGCGCATCTCGTACGAAACCAAAAAACAATAACACGCTCGTAGCAATGATCGGTCCAATGCTATCCGAGAATTTTATAAAAAACGCATTTGTCCCTAGAAACATGCCTTCTCGTCGATATCCATATAAAACCTCGTCCTCATCAGTCGCTAACATTAAATATGGATATGCAAATAACAAGTATCCGGATACAATCGATTGAATCGCCATGAATAACCAAATTGTTAATTCCATTCCTGGTTGTAAAACTACAATGAATCCTACAATGCTAATGATGATATGAATTATCCTTCCTCGAATAATAAGAGTTTGCATTTCATGTTTTTTTGATAGTTGCATGTATAGACCATACCCCAGCCATCCAAAAATCGTATAAATAATGTAAAATAATATAGACGCCGTGAAAACATCTACTCCTACAATATAAATAAATGCAAATACAAAAGGTAAGCTCATTGCATTATTCACGTAATTAAAAAATTTATAGGAGGTATAACTAATGAATGATTTTGATTTCAAAGTTTCCTTTATCGACGTCCATAGTCCCGGGATTTCTTCATGTTCATATAATTCCGGCCTCTCGTGAAGTTTGCTCCCTACAATAAAATAGAGGACCGCACTAATAATTGCCATGACGCCCGTAAAGAGTTGGAATGCCTGTAAGCTAGTCTCAAAAATCGATAATGAGATCAACACGGGAAATGCCCCAATGATGAGAAAAATTTGATTATAAAATTGAATTTGATTTCGTTCTGCAAGATTTTCTGTTAATTCGGGTAAAAGAGCCATCCATACTAATATTACAAGAGTCAAAAACATGTCAAAAGCACATATACTTACTAAGAATTGAATGAAAATTATTATTTGATTAGTATAGCTCCACGGAAACCACATCAAGAAAAAGACTAAAGCCCAAGCAGGACCACCCCATTTAATATAAATGAGTCGCCGACTTCCCCATTTTTTTACATTAGTCTGATCGCTCAAGCGTCCGAGGAAAAAATCATTAAATGCATTTACAAACATGTATATTAATTGCCCGATGACAAAATAAGTTTGCTGGAGCTTGAGATTATCCCAAAAGAAATTCACATAATTTAGATTGAATATTCCTGCTAAAATGGTTTGAGGAAGAACTGAAATAATATATGTAAATTTTTGTGTAGAAGATAATCTCTTTCTATCTTCTTTGTAACTATCAAAATTATCTTTATTAGTTTCCAAAATCAACTCACGGACTACATGAAAGTTTTGTTAATACCTATTTAACCGTTATCATTTAAATAATTTTTTCTACTATAGAATATCCCGTCAAAGATCGGATAAAAATTAAAATAAAAGGGCATGATTTTAAAAATTTATAAAAACTTCATGATCATGAAAGTTTCAAGGAAAAAATTTTGTCTTTTTCGAGCTATTTTTTGAGAATTTTCCATTTGATAAATAAAAAGGTGGATTTCTTCTAATGATTCATATCCCGTGGATCATATTTTTAATTTTTCTAATTGAAGATTTTATCTCGGAAATAATTTTTATAAATATTTTCCGGCCATGAATACTTCCATGATCGGCGTGTTAGTGTTATTATCTCACGTAAAATTGAGTGCATTTACCCTATTTTATTTTTTCCCTCTTACTATTTTTGAGAACGAGACTTGGATTTTCGATTCAGAGTTTAAAAGCTGAGAAAAAAGAAATTCTATTAAAAGGGAAATCTTTTTTAGCTGCGTTCAGTTGTTTTATAATTGGAATCGTTATGAAAAATCTTGCTGCTTTTAATTCTGTTTTTTTCCGTTTCCCTTTTTTTAGATTTTAATTTTTAAAAGGGATTTTTTATTGAATTTACTAAATAATAGGTAAAACATGAAAAAAAGCGTGAGAAAAGACAAGAGTTCTATATTTTTGTTAGATTTTATTTTAAGTCGTCTTTAATTAGGGTTCCTTTTGCCCGATCTTGAGCCTTTTTTTTGAAGCTTGTTTGAAAGCCGGGGGCATAGTTCATATATTTAGGAATGGGATATCGCAGTCCTGCGTCATGAGTTTTTTCTAATCCCTCTAAAATGAGGGATAGACACTGTGAAGGGAGTGAAAATAAGAGTTCCGAATCTTCAGCGACCCCCCACACGCGATCTCCATTTCCTAAAATGACTAATTGGGGTTTATTAGTTAAGAAGGGTTTTAAAACGCCATCATGACATGAACCAATCCGTCCTGCAGCGGTAAAGGTCATGACGCCTCCTTCCATGTACAAGTAGGCTTGAATTAATCGCATTGCTTGAGCTGGTAAGCAATAAATTTGGATTACATCCGGGATGATTTTAGTACGTGTTAAAGGTGAGATCACTACTCCTTCATATTTCTCTTTTAAAAAAAACAATTCCTTCTCCAGTTTTTTTGAGGTTTCAAGGTCTTTTGAATAAAGTCCCACGTTAAATTGATGAGCCCATTCTTCCATTTCTTTAGTGTAAGGATCCCATCCAAATACCATTCTTGCGAGCTTGCAAACACAATCCTCATTCATGATTGCCATCGTCCAACCATAAGTGCGAGAAATTTTAAAGTTCTGGCATAAAAAATTTTTTGTATTTAAATCTTTTTGAGGTGATTTGCAATTCAAGGGAAGTTCAGTTGTATCTTTAACTAATTTTATAGCTAAAGGAAAACTAGAGAGACGTAAGAGGCGTTCAAACACGTGTCCTGCTTCTCGAAATCGCTTTAGCTCCTTGTATATCATGGATTCCTCCTCATTAAAATATCTTTTTAAAAGGAGTGAGATCTGAGATTTTCTTTCTTAAAATTCGCTTTCGATAGTAGGAATTAATTCCACAGATTAAAGATAAGGCAGGGATCACGCATTTTGCAAATTTTATTGGTCCAAATAAAATAAAATCGCTACCCGCATCCGCACAATAAGTCATTAAAGATGCAATTGCTCCGCATCTCGAAATATCTCCATATTTTTTTATAAATTCCCACGCATAGATCACGTTTGCGGGAGCGAATCCTACCGGAATCCCTAATTCTTGCTTGACGAGTCTGGCCGTTTCGAAATTAATGGAAATGGAAGGTAAATCCAAGACGGCTGTATCAACGAGATAATTTTCAATGCCAGCTTGCTCTGCTTTAGGAATGAGAACATTTATTAACAAGTCTAATTTTTGTTTAGGATAAATGTATTTACTCCCAAATGTGAGGAGAATGGCATTTTTAACACCAATTTCTTTAAGACGGTTTAAATTCTCAGTGGTAATGCTTTCTTCTAAACTATTCAATATGGCTCTATTTAACAATCCTTTTTCTTTTAAACCTTCCATGGCGGGAATACGTATATCGTCATTCAATCCATCTACTAAAAAAGGGCAATCAACCATGTCTGCTACAAATTCACATTCTTTTATAAGAGCTTCGGGATAAGCACCAACTATATCTATTATTGCCTGCATTCCCGTATCATCAATGATCGTTATGAAATCGTTTAATTCTTGCTCAGCCAGATGTTTATTAATTTCTCCCGTCTTCTCGTTTAATAATGCCTCATGATTTGCATAAAAAACGCTTCCAATCAATACAATGGGATTTTCTCCTGGTTGACCACCTACTTGAACACTTCCAATTGTTATCGTTTTTTGTTCTTTTTCAAATTCTAACATGAAATCACTCTATTTTTCTTGTTAATTTTTTAAAAGGAAATGAATAAAAAAATTTTATGTAATTACCCTCGCATGATTATGAAATTTTATTAATTTAGGATGTGGGGCGATACTTTCGATAAATCAAGATTCCAGCATAAATAATGGATAAAATGAATTCCGGAATCCATTTATGAAGCATTAAAACAATAATTGCTGCAATAAACGAACTTGCAGCGCTAATGGAAACGTGAATGTCCTCCCAAGCATATCCGATATAATATAGATATAGCTGGAGGACCATACGAAAAATATTGACAATATAAAATATGGCTGAAGAGACCACTAATGCTTTTGTTTTTCGCCAAATAATATCCCGGTTATTTTTTTCATCAAGGGAATGAGGAATGAACACGATAATCCCTACAAATGTGTTAATCGCTTGAATGCCGGTGCAAAAAGTCTCAAAATAGATGTTGGGTCGACCGGGAATATCGAAATACCAATGATACCGTCCTATAGGAGAATAAACGGCTTTTACGCCCATGTGAAAGAATAAATTTAATAAATAAACTGTTTGCTTGACCACGATTTCATGTAGCCAAAAATTAAATTCTAGATCGAAAAAAAAGTAAGTTAAATAGGACAATAAAGGCGTGCCAATAGCGAATATTATTAAAGATTTCGAGGTAAAGCTATATCGTTTTCCATTAAATTCTATAATTGGTTTTCCCTTTGGATTCATAGATGATTTATTTTCCTGGATCTCCAAACTCTGTTGCTCTATTTCATGATCATCATCATTCAATTGAAATCGTTTCAAAATGATGAGAGTTAGAACCATGAGCAAGGGAATCATGATTAATGCCATGTTATATTTAGAATGAGATTCCATTAAGGGGATTGAAAAACCAATTAAAAAGCTAAAAACAAAAACTAAATCCAGGAACAATCCATGAACAATTACTTTTTTAATCTCATTTTGACCTTGTTCAGGCATGGCTGTTCTAAATGTTAATATGAAAAACGGAATTATTAATATGCCTAATAAAAGAATTAAATAAATGGTAAATCGACTATTATTATACCCTTCAGAGGGAAAAGCAAAACCAATTAAAGAGGATAAAGCTGGCCATGCGGTTAAAAAATAAAAAATTCCTTTTTTAATTCTATAATTTACCATCATGAAAAATAGGAACTTGATTATTAGAAATTTTAGTTAGAAATGGAAAACATTCTTCATTTTTTATTTTTTTGATAATATTCATTAAATGAGCAATCGTGGAAAATCTATATAAATCTGAAAAGAAAAGAAATAATACCAATTCTTAACCATTCAATTTCATGACGTCTCTCTCTTTTAAAAGAAATAATTTTATAAGCTTAATTACGTGCAGGGCATCTTTATATTCAAATGTCTCGATATTAGTGTGCATGTATCTTAAGGGAATTTCAATTAAAGCACATGGAATTCCCGATTTCGTCATCTGAATCGCACGAGCATCGGTCGGCGTGGGACGTGGTTCTGCCTCTAAAACAAATGGAATCTTTTCATCCCGAGCCACATTAATCAACATTCTTGTCATTTTAGGGTCTAAATTTGGCCCAATTACTATAGCTGCTCCACATCCTAAATAACACTCTTGATATTTATCCTTGCTTACTCCTGGATAATCAATTGCATGCGTGACATCTAATACTATTGCTAAATCAGGATTTAGCTTATATGCCCCTACTGTAGACCCCCTCACGCCAATTTCTTCTTGCACGGCAAATAGAAAGATTAGATCTTTATCTAATTCATTCCGTAATGAAGCGAATTCTTTAATCAATTTAATTAAGACGAAACAACTTAATCGATTATCCAATGCTTTAGCGAAGATTCTCTCATGGTTAATAAACGGATGGCATTCTTGCTTTAATGTAATATAATCACCAATTGAGACATGTTCTTTCACCTCCTTATCACTTGAAAGACCAATATCTATAAAGAGGTCTTCAATAGAACTAACTTTTTTCCGCTCTTCTTTCGAAATTAAATGGAGGGCTTTTTCTCCAATTACGCCAATTATATCTTTTCCGGAACTTGAATGGATTATAACGGTTTGACCGGGTAAGATTCTCATGTTCTGCCCCCCCAAGGCTGCGAATCGAATAAACCCATTTTTATCAATGTATCGCACCATGAACCCGATTTCATCCATGTGAGCATCTAATAAAATTTTAGGTTTAGAAGTACTCGTATCTTTCTTACCATTTAGATAACAAATTAAATTTCCTATCTTATCTATCTCGGTTTTATCACAATAGGTTTTCACGTGATTAAGGATGTATTCACGAATTCTTGTTTCATTTCCCACGCATCCTTGAATTTCTGTTAAGTGCTTGATTAATTGAAAATCTTCTTCATGAATCATGTTAACTTTTCCTTCGTTTTTATTTTCTATAATTCTCGGCAAAAAAAAACCATTGATATTATTTAAAATAGAAATTTTTTTTTTCCGTCCTTCATTTACTCCAATATCCAGATTAAATTTTAAATTAACAGAGGTTAGATCTAGGTAAAATGTCAGATAATACTAAAGATAACGATAATAACGAGACGAAAAATGAAGAAAAGAAAGAAACTGTATCGGAAGAGAAAAGTGAAGATAAGAGAGAGGAGGCCAGCGAGTCTAAAAAAGGAAAAACAAAATTCACCTTTAAATGCACCCGTTGTGACAAATGTTGTCTCTCTCGAGGCCCCATTCCAATAACGTTCTGGGATCTTGAGCTCTGGGCTAAAAATGGAGTAGTTGCTAATTTCATGCCTTATTTGGAAATTTATACAAAACCCGATGGAAGTTTTGATCTCATCTTGAAACCCTTGCCTCCTCCCAAAGAGGGAAGTGAAACTGGTGCGCAAGAAGATCCCTTAAAAGAGACGCCTATTGAAGAATTATTAGAGGAAAAATGCCCGCTTTATAATAAAGATCAAAAGAAATGCTTGATCTATGATAATCGCCCATTAAGTTGCCGAACGTATCCACTCGAATTTGACGGAAAAAACTTTAGCGTGGTCGATGTAGAATGTCCCGGAATTGGTCAAGAAGGCATGAGCAAGGAAGAATTAAAAAACATGAGAGATACAGCAAAGACCATGAACTACGAGCTCACGCGCATTAGAATTGCACTACCAGTACTAAATCAAGTAGTAACCCGAAAAATAATGATGGATCTCATGAAACAACAAATGGAAACCATGTCAAAGCTTTCCGAAGAAGATAGGAAAAAATTGGATGAGATTCTGGGAAAAAGTATTAAACAAGAACCTAATCCGGTATGATTTTACGCTCCTATTTTAATTTTTTAATACTTTTTACTTATTTCTCTTCTTATTTTTTTACATTTTTCTTGGGTTTATCTAATTATTCACAAATAATTTGTTTTTAGAATTTTCTTATTCAATAATGAATGATCGTTCAATAAATATATATAAATTCATGAACTTTATTTTTTAAAACCCAATTTATTATTATACCCATTAGAAATTCTTAAAAATCCAAGTTGACAAAATATTATTGACGTGTTTTAGATGCAAAATAATAGCAAGCGAAATGATGATGATCTAAAAGAAGAATTGTTTTCACTCATTAAGTCAGAAAATTATGTTAAAGCTTATTTTTTATTTAAAAAAATACCCTCTTTCTTAAGAACCAATGATCATGAGTATAAGAAAATTAATGGATTAATTTTGAAAAGTCTTCCATTAGAAGTTTTAAGTGATATTAAAGTTTTTGAAAAATCCTTAGCCGAAGCCTCTAAAAAATTTGACCAACAAGATTTTCAAGATGCTTTACAACAATATGAAAATGCAATGAATTTAGCATTAAAACTAGATTTAAAAGATCAATATCAAAAATTATTTGAACAATACAAATTGACACAGAAATTAATGATTGAAAAAAAGAAAAATAAGTATAAAGATGTAATTCCTTCAAAATTCAAAACTATTTTAAAAAAAAGTTCAAAAATCGCTTCTAAGCACGTAGGGGATATTGCAAAAGAAATCGTAAAAGATCAGGTTTCAAATATGACTAATATTGAAGAATTAGGAGATATTTCTGGAAAAGTGGCGGGTTCTCTTATAAAAGAAGGAATTAAGCATTTTTCAAGAGAAAATGTAACTGAAAAGAACGGACTTGAAAATGCCATGATGAGTTCAAATGGGATTATAATACAAGAAAAAAAAGGAATTACACCTTCAAATAAAGAGGAAATCGAAAAACGAATCTTAGGGATTATTATTGCAAAAAGCAATGTTAAAATTAAATATATAACAGAACATGTAAATCTTACAGAAAAAGAAATAATTGGAATTATTTTTGATTTAATTGGTTCTGGAATAATAAAAGGGTTTTTTAATGAAGATGATTCAGAATTTACGCTAATAGATTATTCTGTAAAGTAAAATTGAAGTTATTTAATAAGCTCTTTTTTTATTTAATTATTATCCTAAAATTTTTCTTTAAGTAAGATTGTATTTTTAATTATAGAATTTTTAAGAACTTAAAAATAAAAAGAGGGAAAATTAATGAGAGAATTGAAAGTAAAAAATTCTTGGATTAAGCTCGTTCAAGGAGATATCACTGAGCTTAGCACGGATGTTATCGTGAATGCCGCAAATGCCCAATTAATTTTGGGAGGGGGGGTTGCGGGAGCTATAAGGAGAAAAGGAGGACCAAAAATTCAAGAAGAATGCAATAAAATAGGTGGTACTCACGTGGGTGGTGCTGTAATCACAACGGGGGGTAATCTTAAAGCCAAACATGTAATTCACGCTGTAGGACCCCGCATGGGAGAGGGAAATGAGGATGAAAAATTGCGGAATGCAACTTTAAATAGTCTGAAATTAATGGATGAACATGGATTAAAATCAATCGCTTTTCCTGCCATCTCTACCGGTATTTTTGGATATCCAATTGACCGCTGTGCTAAAGTAATGATTTCTACCGTGAAAGAATATTTAAGTGGCGCTACTCAAATCGAGGAAGTTATTTTTTGCCTTTATACTAAAGCAGATTTTGATGTTTTTGAAAAAGAATTAAAATGATTTAATTTTTTATTATTTCTGTTTTTGGTTTATTCCTTAATTTGATTTATGTACTCGCTTCTCTCCTTGGTTAAGGCATTTTCTAAAGAAAAAAAGTGTAGCAACATGTTAATAAAATAAAAATTAATGATGATGAGGGAAATCAATTGATTAAATTTACTTGGCAGGGAACGGCTTCTCTCATTTTTGATTTAGAGATTTTGCATTTCGAAATTAAGACCTCGGATTTTCTAATTTTCAAAAAGAAATGGTTATATCTCCTTTAATTAAAATATTTTTAAATATTAACTGAATTTATTAGATATTGTTTTATTTTTAGTATTTTTTTTTAGATTTTTGGAAGAACATTAAATAATGTTTATAAAAACTACAAGTTTTTTCTAAAATGTTTAATTCACAAATAATGGAATAAAAGATTTTAAAATAATATCGTATTTCCAGTGACAGATAATGGCTGAAAATAAATATCGCTACATTAAATTTTTTGAAGAATTAAGGGCAAATCATGTAAATACCGTGGGAGGTAAAAATGCTTCCCTAGGAGAACTATTAAGCTTTGGCATTCCCGTGCCTTTAGGCTTTGCTGTTTTAGCGAATGCGTTTGATTATGTTTTAGAATCGAATGACATTTTATACGATGGGCGGCTCGTTTCTTTAAAAGAATACATCAGAGAACAAATCCACAAGATTTCTAATGAACTTAAGAAAGAAGATATACAATCCATCCAAACCGTTGATAAAATCTGTGCAAACATAAGAACTCATATTGAGCAAGCAAAAATTCCCGATTCCTTGAGGGACGAAATTATTGATGCTTATGAAAAATTAATAGAAAAAATTGGTCATGAAACGACATTTGCGATAAGGAGTTCAGCTACTGCGGAAGATCTTCCTGATGCTTCATTTGCCGGACAACAAGATACGCATTTAAACATTACGGGTGAAGAGCAAGTATTAGAATATATTTTAAAAGACATGGCTTCCGTGTTCACGACTCGTGCTACGGCATATCGAGAAAGAGCGGGATTTGATCATTTTGCGGTTAAATTATCCGTAGGTGTTCAAGAAATAGCGGGAGGAACAGAGGGAGTCAGAGCTTCAGGCGTAATGTTTACTGAAGATCCCGATTCAGGAAATCCAAATGTCGTGGCCATTCGGGGCACGTGGGGATTGGGAGAATTAATCGTACAAGGCGTGGAAAAAGGCGATGAATTCATTGTATTTAAACATGACCCAAAGCAACTTCGAATCATCAGTCGAGAGTTAATTCGAAAAGAACGGATGATGGTATTTGACACTGAAAAGCAAGGAACAAAAGTCGTTCCAGTTCCTGAAGAAAAACAGATGGAATATTGTCTTACAAAGGAACAAGTATTAACCTTGGCAAAATATGCGATAAAAATTCGAGAACATTACGGAAGACGAATGGATATTGAATGGGCATTGGGTAATGATGGAAAAATATATATTGTTCAAGCTCGCCCCGAAACAGTCCATAGTCAAAAAGGAGATACTGAAGAGATTTTTTATTTATTAGAAGATCCGGAAAAGCTAATGGAGGAAGGGTTATATATTCCTAATTCTGGAACGGCTATTGGAAGACGCATTGGCTATGGGAAGTTAAAAATAATTGAATCCATCAATGATGCTTACAAGTTGGAAGAAGGAGATATTTTAGTCACGGAAGAAACCAATCCTGATTGGACATCTTACATGCAAAATTTAGGCGGTGTAATTACTGAAAGAGGAGGGCCTACTTGTCATGCTGCTATAGTATCGAGAGAATTAAACATAGCATCCATCGTAGGGGCCGATAATATTATAGAAATACTTAAAGAAAAACAAAGAGAACAAAATATTGAAGAAATAACTATCGATTGTAGTGAAGGAGAACCACGCATTTGGCTAAAAGGAGTTGAATATGATTATGACGTGATTGAATTTGCCCAATTACCCCGTACAAGAACTAAAGTCCTGGTAAACTTAGGCATCCCCAAAGGAGCTTTATCCGCCGGCAAGCATCCTGATGGAACGGGCCTCGCCCGCTTAGAATTTATCATAAATGATGTCATACAGATTCATCCCAATGCTCTAATCGAATTCGATTCTCTCGTCATGAGATATGACATCCTCTTGGAACAAAGAAAACGTATTGAGCAAATGAAAAAATCCGATTTGCACCCTAAAGACCCATTAAATCAGCAAATTTTAAAACTCAAACAAACCTTGGATAAGATCCGAGAATTAACAACCGGTTATGAAAACAAGGAAGAATATTATGTAGAAAAACTCGCTGAAGGGATTGCCACCATTGCTGCAGGGGTTTGGAAAGAATTACCCGATGGGTCTATTGCTCCTTGTGTCGTGCGCTTCTCTGATTTTAAAACAAATGAATATTATAATTTAATTGGGGGATGGTTATACGAAAGTGACGAGAATAATCCCATGCTTGGCTTTCGAGGTGCCTCTCGATATGTTTCTGAAGATTTCCAAAATGCCTTCATTTTAGAATTAAAAGCCATAGCATTGGCACGATCGTGGGGCTTAAAAAATATCATTCCCATGATTCCCTTCTGTAGAACTCCTGAGGAAGCTAAAGCGATTAATGAACTCATGGAAAAAGAAGGATTAGTCAGGGGAAAAGATGGATTAAAAATCTACTGCATGGCAGAAATACCGTCCAATATTTTATTAGCCGATATCTTTTGTGAATACTTTGATGGCTTTTCTATTGGTTCAAATGATCTAACTCAATTAATATACGGGTGTGGACGAGATAATGAAAAATTAATTCCCCTATCGAATAAATATAATTATATTACAAATAGCGAAGCTATCAGAAGATCAATTTCTCATTTAATTAAAGTAGCTCATGAAAATGAAAAATCCGTCGGCATCTGTGGACAAGCTCCCAGCGACGATCCGGAATTCTTACGCTTCCTCGTTCGAGAAGGTATTGATTCCATCTCTTTAAACTTCGATACATTCGCAAAAGGTAAAATCAACACGTGGCGAACGGAAATCATAGAATCAAAATTAATAGAAAATCAAGAATTAAAACAAAATGCATATAGTTTCTTAAACGAATGTGATGAATTAATTGAAAAAATTCGGATTCCACGGGGAAGGTTGCGAAACATGGTGAGAAAACAACGAAAAAATGTAAATCCCAAACTACTACATTATAAAAAAGAATTTGACTCCATTTTCAGCGATATCCACCAAATATCTCATAAATTCGTAGAAAAAATCGATCAAGGAAATATTGTAAATTATGAAGAGTTGTTTGAACAATACAATAAGAAAATTAAGGAATTCAATACTAAAATCCCATCTCTAGTCCGAAATATTAGAGAATTCGGAATAAAATACTATATCTAAAATTCAAAAAAAATAAATTTATTGGATTATTTTGTTTCACAATATTATTTCTCTATATCTTAACTTTTTCAACTTCAAAAGCAATTCTTTCCAAATAATTAAAAAAAGGGGTAAGTATGAGAATGACTGAAGAGATTAAATTTAGTGAAGAAGTAGAAAAAGCTTTCGCCAATGTAATAACCTTATTAGAAGGAATGCTTAAAGACCGCTCCGTCCCAAGAAATATTAAACGTATTGCCCAAAATGCCATTGAGGAATTATCCCGGAGAGATGAAACCCCTGGTATCCTCTCTTCAAACGTGATGTACATGGTTGATGACTTAACGTTAGATCCTAACATTCCTTTTCACTCGAGAACCACCATTTATCGAATTTTATCAATCTTAGAAAAGATCAAAGATAATTAAGAATTCCTATCTTAAATCCGTGGGAAAGTAGTCTAGCTTGGTAAGAATTATCATTCTAAAGATTCCTGAAATGATTCTTGGTTCGGAACCGAAAGTCATTGATTTTCAGCGAGAGACCAAGAGGTCGGGGGTTCAATTTTCCAAAACAAGCTTTTGGAAGGAATATATCCCTCCTTTCCCACTCTTGATTCAAATATCACCGAAACATGGATGTTTAAACGTGAAAGTTTAGTTTCACGAACAATACCCCATTTCTTATTCTCTTTATCTACATGAAATTTTAGTTTCCAATCAAAATTCGAATGAGTAAATTCTATATTATGAATTGAAATATTTATATTAAGAGATTGACTTCATTTCAACAATCCGAATTGGCAATAATATAAATAGAGTTAATTGAAGGGTTTCGTTCTTACTAAATTGATAACGAGGAATGAAAATGCATAAAAATGAGGTAGATCTCTTTTTCCAGCGAGCCAAAAATTTCTCATTAGTAGCAAAAGAAAGAATTAAAGAAGAAGATTGGGATTTAGCGTGTTTCATGGCAGAACAAGCTGTTCAACTTTTTTTAAGAGCAAGAATATTAGAACTCACGGGAGAAATGCCTCGAGGGCACTCAATTCGAAAATTAATAACATTACTATATAATCTAACAAATGATGATAATTTAAAATACAATCGTAATGATTTGCTACTTCTCGAGTCCTCTTATTTAAATTCAAGATATATTTATAATATATATACGAGAGAAGATGCATTCAATGCAATAAAAATAATGGAAAAAATCATGGAGGCAGTAAATCGTGCTAGAAATGATGAAAAATAGAATGGAAATGATGAAGCACAGGAATGAGTATTTAAAGAAAATCGAAGAAGCACGCGTTAAATTGTTGCCTCAATCGAAATCCTATATATTTGGAAGCATTTTAGAAGGAAAACTCGTAGGGGGAAGTGATATTGATATTCTAATTGTAGCGGATGTGCCGAATAGTCTAACTGAGAGAGCTGCGATCCTGGCAAATTTAGAGGAAACTGCGGGATTACCACTTAGTCATGTATTTGAAATTCATTTAATCTCTCCTGAGGAATTTAAAACGTGGATTTCGATTTACAAGTTGAAATATGAGAAACTTGAATCTTATTTAGAAAGAGAAGCCAAGTCATGAATCTAATACCTAATCATATAAGGATAAAAATCAATATTTAATCGAAATTTATTCTAAAATAATAGAATTATATCTAATTCATTTTAAGGTTTAATAAATTTTATAATTCTCCTTGATTTTCTTGTCATTTAAAAAGGATTTTGAATAATATTTCATTGATTAATTAAAAACATGTTATCAATGTATCTATCCATTATAAAGTAAACAAGAAAGAGGAAAAATGGATTTTAAAGCAGTAATTCAAAAAAGAAGGACCATTCGAAGATTTACTCAAAAAGAAATTTCTTTAGAGATTTTAAAGGAATTAATCGATTTTGCACGGTTAGCACCCGCCGGAATGAATGTTCAGAGCTTAGAATATATTATAATTACAGATGCCAAAATGAGGGAACAATTATTTCCCTTCTTGAATTGGGCCTCTGCCCTTCCCCGAAATCAACGTACTCCTGAGGAAAATAGAAGGCCCACCGCTTATATCATCGTATTAAATAATACAAACATCAAGAAATTTGCAGATTTCGATGTAGGAGCTTCCGTGGAAAATATTCTACTAGGAGCAACTTATTATGGATTAGGTAGCTGTTGGATGGGAGCTATCGAGAGAAATAAAATACGTGAATTATTACACATTCCAGAGCAATATGAAATTAAACAAGTCATTAGTTTAGGTTACCCTGATGAAGAATCAATAGTTGAACCATATATTGATTCTTTTAAGTATTGGAAAGATGAATCCGGTACAATGCATGTTCCTAAAAAGAGTGTTGACCAATCAATTTATAAAATATATTGATTTCTATACGATTAATAATCTAAATTAATAAAGATAGAAAAAAAATCATTTCACATTTATTTTTTTCTTTTCTTTTTGCTCGATTTCTTTTTTGGGAAGCGTTATCTTTAACAACCCTTGTTTTAGCGAAGCATCGATTTTGTCTTCGTCAATGTTATCGGGTAATTTAAAGCACCGGAAATAGCTCGAACTAGAGTATTCTCTTCTTAAATATCCTTTCTTTTTCTCTTCATGTTCTTCTTTTTTCTCACCTTTAATCTCCAACATCCCATCATGAATAGTAATTTCTAAATCTCCCTTGTCCAATCCCGGAAGTTCAGCTTTAATTTCATACCTATCCCCCTTCTCTACAATGTTAGCCAAAGGCGTTCTGAAAAAGGGTTTATCTTCCATTAAAGCTAAATCAAAAGCCTCGGGAAAGAAAAAATCAAAAGGTCGCCAGAAATATTCATCAAAAAATCGAGTTATTTCATTAAAGAATCTAGTCATGGGGCTCAATGAAGTTAATGCTCTATTTCTTCTTAATTGAATGTCTTTACTTTTCTGCTTAGTTTTAGATTTCTTTTTAGTCTTAGCATCGTTTTTCATTTCAGGATTCTCTTCTTGTTTTATCTCAATCTTTTTATCATCTTTAACTTCCGTCATTTATTACTTTCTACCTCCTTTTTAAATACTATTTTAATTTATTGGATAGTAAAGGGGAGATTTACAACCCCTAATTTATAATCAGAAATTTACTAATTTAAATGTTTGTTTTTTAATAATTAAACGACAAAAATTAGTTATTTATTATTTATAATTCAAGTAAAGAGATTATTGGAAAATCAATAAGTTCGACAAAATAATAATCTTTTCAGAACTTGAGATTAATTAAAAAAATATAGGATAAAAATATTAGAATTGAGCATTTTCATTACATTTGCAATACATATTGTTTTATTTCATTTTTTCGTCTTTTGAACGTATTAGATGAAATGGAAAAGAGGTTGCAAGCTTTTGCTTCACTAATATACATATTATTTTTACGTGCCACGAAATATAGTGTAACAGCTAATATACTATATACATTTTTCCCTCTAAATGAATATCCTTTAGATTCTAAATCGGTTAGGATTTCCGCAGTTTTTAGATATATCGTTGTAGGCAAGATCTCTTTAAGAGTTTTTAATTTTAATTTGCATCTATCCAATGGTAAGGGGCTGTTAAAAAGTTTAATTGTTCTACTGAAATTCTTGAATGAATTATTTCTTGCAATTTCTAATACATAATCCCTGTAATTTCCTTTTAAGGTTCTTTTAAAATGCTGAGTAAAAAATTTATAATAATTTTCATGTAAAATGAACCAATCAAGTACAATTTCTTCTTCGCAATCCGTATCATTTACATAACATTGAAGTTGTTTTTTCAAAAGCATTAAAATATATACAAGAATTAAATTATAAAAGCGTTTTCCGGCTGTAAAATGATGTTTTATCTGCGGTTTAATTTCTTTATACAAAGAATAAAGCAAAATTTTCTTTCGAAGATCAACGGGAAATTCTCTCGTGAAATCCTTGATGATTTTGATAAAAAGCATTTTTATTCGCTCTGCTTTATTTTTTTGGCTACTTGAAACCTCTTTTTGACATTCGATTACAATCATGGTCAATATTAGTGATTCAATTAATTGGGTTTTTTAAATTGTAATTACAACAAGCTATTTTCATTTTTTAACCAACTATTTCAGTTGTTAAACCTTGTTTTTTCTTTTTCTCTGTTAAGATTTTAAAAATTAACTCATCATTCTTAAAAAGAGAAAGCCAAGATAATTCGGAGATATTCAAGCTGCTCAAAAAAGAACTCTCATTCAATCTCTTTTTCTTCATGCGGCTAAACATTTTAAATGTTTAAAATTTCTTCGGTATTAAACTATTTAAACAAAAACTTTTAATTAAAACGTTTTACACGGAAATCCGATTTCAAATTTTTTAAGAATGCGAGTGAATTTTGTTAAAAAAAACGATTTTAAATGGTAATCTTGTTCTTTTTTTTATATGAATAAAAAATTACCATGATGATCAAGGTTCCTCCTCCCGCAACAGTAAGGGTTCCAAGAAATTGTTGCTGAGAAACAAAAATGGATGAATTATCTCCCAATCTCGCGGAATAATTAGTTGAAGGTTCCGTTTCATTGGTAGAGGATGAATTACTCGAAGAATCATTTTCTTCCGGAATAGAATCTTCCGTTTCGTTCTTTAGAGATGACTCACTCCCGGCATTTTCTGAGATTAAATATTTTTCCACGATTCCGTGAACTAAATTAAAAGGTTCAATATTCGAATGAATGGTATAATTACAAGTATATGTATCGTTGATGGCAGTACCAAATTGGGTGGAAATTAACTGCATTACATCCGGCAGAGTTTCATTTGCCAATAGAACAAACCGAGTTTGGTTTGGAGGAGATGTTTGAATCCAAAATTCAATTGTAGCAAAGATATTAAAATCTCCTCGAATGGGCGAAACCCTTTTAAAGATAAATTCGTATAAATAATTCTTTTTGAAATCACGGGTGAATTGGCGTGAATATCCATCATGAACCTTTTCGATTGTTGTTTCTACGGTTTTATTCGTGAATTCGCTCTCGAATTTAAAATCCCCCCGATCTTCAACGGATAAATGAATATTAATGTTTTCTTCTGTCCAAACTTTTACAATTAAATAATGTAATCCGGTCATCGCAGCTACATGAGAGAAATCTTTCGAAAATCCGAAACCGTTTGGAAAATTCAAACTAATTCTAAAAAGCTCGTAAATGGAACCTTGAGGATCAGCAAGATTTATCGCCATGGTGCAATTATGGGGACTTACAATTTCAAAATGGATGTTATATTCTTTTCCTTTATTTAAAGAGAGACCATGAATTAATTCATGATAAGGTTCTTGAAATGTGAACACGTCATTAATGAGATAATTAGAATTCGCTCGTACGGAAGGAAAAATATTAAATAGAAATAAGATTGAAATTAAAAAAAAGCTGCTAAATAATTTTATGGGAAACTTGGTCATGAGAGCATTAATAAAGTTAATTGATTTTCTAATTCTATCATTTAAATAATTTAGAACTATATAAAGAAAAAACATGTAGGGATTAAATGGAAGGATATCGATTTTTTTCTTCTTATTAAAAAGTTCCCCTTTAACAAGTTGTAGAAAAAGCAATACGAATGAATTTCATCATTTCATTTATTCGGCGCATTACTTTTTCCCTGAAAATATTGCCCTTTTTATTGATAAATTACAAGTAATTCATGGTAAATTTAATAAAACCAATTTAAGAGGTGGTTCCGATATTTATAAGAATGAATTTAGAGATTATCAAAAAAATTCTCTGGAATAAAACTAATCTAAACGAGAACAAAAGAATTAAGAGTAAAAAATCAAGGACTAAGAGAATAACCAATACAATTTAAAAAGATTTACTTGAAAAATCATTTATAAATTTAAATATTTCAATAATTCCCATCCCTCCTCAATAAGTTGGATATTTTTACTCAAGGGTGGCACAAACCAATTAAACATGACATGATCCGTGAATTTTTTCTCTACACTATTATATTTCCAGCTAGGAATATACCCGCGAGGTTGAAAACCTGCTTTTAAAAAAATTTGTTGGTGAGAAGGTTCGTGAGCAGAAACCAAGCATTCAGCATAACGGATATTTTTTAAGCGACAAAATTTATTTAATTCAGTTAGAAATACATGTAATTCTTCCAATTTATCGATGTTATATTCTATTTTTTCAATATTTTTAACCATGGGTGTATATAAACATTTTAAATAACTATCCGTATTTGAGAGGGTAAATTTAATTATCTGATAATTAAACTTTTTCTTTTTAATTCTTACATTGATCTTGCTTTTAAGCTCCCACATCACTTGATCTTTAAGAATGAGTTTAGGATTGACAATATCGGCTTTCCCTAATGAATATCTTTTATTAGAAAAGGCGTAACAATTAATAATACTTGGAATAATTTGAGGAATTTCCCTTGATCTAAAGGTTGTTAATGCGTCTTTATTATATCCCACATGCAACATGTCAGACTCTATTTTTCGAAAGAAAATATCTTTATTAGGAAGAAACGCCACGTTTTTCACTCCCGCAACTTGACAAAAATATTGAGACGCAGCATGAGCCGTGCGATTCTCAGCATACCAAACAAGAATCTTATTTCGATACAAATACAGTATGCCAATTAAAGACCCTAGAAATCCCTTTATGACATCAAAATATTTTTGATATTTTGGCCTTACATTATAGCCCCGTAAATAAGCTCGTTTCTCCTCAAAATTAAAAACAAACGTGAAGCATCCCATTATAGTACCTTTATTATCTTTAAATATGAGAAAAGAATGGTCATTTTGTTCTATCATGTGTTTTACTTCTAATTCATCCTCCATTTCTTTATAAGGATAAGTTCCGTGGTAAATCTCTTTATAAATTTTTACAATTTCCCGTGCATGTTCTGGTCGAGCAGCTTGTATCACGGGATTAATTTTTTGCTTCCCTCCTTGCTTAATTAGTTCAAAAGGGAGCGACATTCCCTCCTCTAAATCAGGAGTGATGTAATGAAACTTATTCGAAAGAGTATCAATATAATTGAAGTATAAATCATTGAGAGGAATTTCGATGGGGGTTTCTATTGTCATTTAAATTTCTCTATTTGATGTATTTTTAATTAATTTTTTCTTGAAGATTAGATCCCTCCATTCTATTTAAAGAAAAAATTAAGAATAGAAAGAGAAGAGGATTTTTTCTTTAAATAAAAAGAAAGGTAATTTCTTTCATGAATGAACAAATCTTTAATTTGGGCGTTAATAATTCACGAGAATTCATGAATTTTGATGGTATTCATTGGACTTCCTCTTATTGGAATCATATTAATAGAAACATTGGATATTTAAAATTTAAAGAACAAGAATTTATTTTAAAGATATTCTATATTCTTTTTTAATTTTGAAATAACGATAAATCTTCAGAGTTGTGCTCTTAATAAAGAATTGAAACAATATGATCGTAATTCTAAATGAAAATATTATTTAATCATTGTTAAATTCATTTTAAGAGCGAAAAATGAATGTAAAAATAAAGATTCTTCACTTTTTTATCGCGCAATCACTTAAAGAAATAGATAAAACCTTGAATCAAAAATGGTAAGCGTAATCATGAGCAATATAGAGAACAAGGAAATAGAAAATATAATATTAAATTGTCCTTTTCACGATAGTTGTATATTACCAAAAAACCCTCTATTTTGTAAAGTCCAAACATGTCAAATTTGCCCGGAGTTTCAAAAGAAAAGACAAAAATTAAAAATTAAAAATAATTATAATCATCCTTCTAATTTTACCAATTTTGAAATTAACCAGTAAAAAAAGATATTTTGATGATTTTGGTTTTTTTTTTCAATTAAACATTAAAATATTTTTAATTTATAAATGAAAAAATCATTAATTTATTTTTTATGAACGTTTAAGTACCCTGCTTCATTCATTACATTTTTTAAGAGATCTGCAGATTGGATGAGGGATGTAAATCCGTCGATTTTCATTTTTTCAAAGATGTTCCTCTTAATTTGGGCTTGAATGGTACTCATGCGAATATTTAATTTATCACAGATATATTTTACTTTCACGCAATCTCTATAATTACAAAGAACTGTAATTGAGCAAACAATACCTGCAATCACATCATCTTTAGTAAATTGAATTGAATTCCATAGTACCTTCATTAACCTCATAGCTTGATGATAAAAATTCATTCCCAACTTGAAATGTTCGGTGACTTCTAAGATCTTTTGAGCAATATATTTTTGGCGATTTCTTGATTGATATCTTGGAAAATAATAATGAATTTGTCTTAAAAAAGAAGTAAATTCATTTTTAGTGATGTTCGAGATTTCTAATAACTCTTTACTATTAATAGAAATATTATGAAGTTTGCAATACACGTGTAAAATAATGGGAACCAGTTTCTCCAAATTACGATATTTAGTACCTTTTTTTATATTTTGTCTTATTCTCATCACGTGTTCAAGGATATTTCTTTTTTCCCTCTCATCAAAATTGATTTGTAAGGCTTCGAGAATCCGGCTGATTTCTTTTTCAGCAATTTTCATTGCTCTCTCCTCACTTCTTTTTATTGCATTTAATTTTACCATTCGATTGAATTGTAGCACTCGAGGAGACTGCATGCGCTCTTGTTTGAAGCCTATTTGAGTTGAGCCTGGAGGTGCATTTTGAAGCTGTTTCTCATCAAATGGTAAATAGTTTTTTATTCGTTGGAGCGCTAACACGATTCCACAGTCACGACATGCATAGCCTTCTTCAGTTTCAATTATGTTCTTAGAACCGCATTGATCACATTCTAAATGAGAATCGATCATGAAATTCATAATTTTTTTATTATTTTTAACCATCATTTTTTTCCACCATTTTAACTAAAAATTATCTTGAATTGTTTCTAAATGGATGAGTACATGATAAACCTGATTTTAATCGGATTTCGAGATAATGATCTCGGAATTTAAATCTATCTTTTAACAATATCCCTTTCATTTCCTAAATCGTGAAAACGATTTAACGATCATGAAAATCATGGATGCTATTTAAAAAAGTACTATCCGTGAATTTTTTGATTTATCGTGAATTTTTTGTTTTTTTATTAAATATATTTAAAACTATTTTTTATCATGGAAAGAATTTTAAAGTTCATTTTAAACATGCTTCTAAAAATAAAAATCAAACAAACATCTACTAATACAAAAAGAATATATTTGGCTTTTTACCTTTACTCAATAAAATTTTAAAAAAGGTGAAATCTAAGAAATGGATAAATTCTTTTGTTATGTAATGCTCTTCATTGCACTTTTCATTTATTATCAGGAAAATCCTGTAGGAACATTAATTATTATAGTTCTCGGTTTAGGATTATATTTGTTCTTAAGATTAAAAAAACGGGGGAATCAAGGCAAGAATTTAAAACTTTTAGGAAAGAAAAAACAATCCGGAGAAATTTCAAATCAGGACCTCCTAAATTTTTTCATTATCACGGAATTACTCCAAAAAAACAATAGACCTTATAATAAACCCATGAGATCAGACCTTTCAAACTCAAAAAAATCCTTGAAAATACAAAATATAGAAGAAATTAAAGAAAATATTTTAATGATTTTAGAGGGAAATTAACATATTTTGTAGTATTTGAATTATCTCCTCCAAATGCTTTATAGCTTTTACAAATCATAAATGAAGTTTAATTTTTTTATGACTTTTTTTTTGATTCGTTAAATGAATATTTTTGATTAATAAGTACCAGAACTGATTTGGATAATGCTCGTGCGCATTACGCTAAAACTTTAAATGGAGTGGTTTTGGAAGTTTTTACGCAAAAAAGTCACCCATGATACTTTTTTTAGCACGTTTAAGGAATTTCAACGGGCAATCTTTAAATTTATTAGAAAATATAAACATGCCTCCACGGAAATTAAAACGCAGTGCAATTTTACGAAATTATTTAATGCATCATAAATAGTTATAAAAGTAATGATAGGTCCAATCCAAATAGAACCTAAGGAGTAGCTAAATCCGGATTTTATGGGAAAACAGACTCCTCTCCCTTTTATATAATACTTTGATATATATTGAATCGAGAATATGATGATAAATATTAAAAGTGTAAAAATCGTTATTCTGATTACAAAATCAAGCTCTAAAATGTTGTACGCTGACATGTCAATGGATAGTCTACTTAAATTAAGCATTAATATACCGATCCCCATGAGAATGCTACCTAATAATTCTATTATTCGAAATTTTTCCTTAATGATTTTTATTGATCCTAACACTAAAACAATTAATCCGGCGCTCATTAAACCCGGAACGGGAGTGGGGCTTAAAAATACTTGAGCAATCATATACAAAATTACTCCTCCTATGATAAGCTGCAATATGAGTCCAAATATCTAAATTGGACTTTTTATTAAATTTTTTAGAAATTCCGGATTGTTTTTATAATCATTAATTACTTTTTTTTGAAAAAGAACCCCTAAATTACTGACACAACCGCTAGAAATCGCGATAATAGTATCTAAAACATAGCTCATTTTAATAAATCTCCTCGTTTAATTTAAATAAATAACATGATTAATTCAATTAAAGATGATTCATTAATTAAATTTAAATGAATTAATAATGATCTACTTTATGAGATCTCATTTTTTAAAAAATAAAGATTCTCATTAAAAGATAAAATAAATAAGTTGCTCCAAGCATTGCAAACAAAAGTTTTAGAAGCGGAAAGTTCTATTTCGCATTTTTTTTAGAGTTAAGAGGTTTTCTAAATATTTCCGAGGAAATAATAGTATTACATTTTTGGCATTTATAATGCTCTTTATTAGAATGAAATATTATTTTTCCACCACATACAAAATAATTTTTCGGTTTTTTTTATGGATTCTTTAAAAGATATTTTTTATTATTATAATATTTAAATATTGAAGTGGTTATCTTTTTGAAAATTAAATTGCCTTGTTATTAAGAAATAATGACACCTTTAGACTTTTTTTTCATTATTTTTTTAATGTTTGCTTCAAAATCAATATTTTTTATTAATTCGCGAAATTGAATTAACCATTGTATTTCGGCATTATTATGGAGTTCAAAATGCTGAATGGGTAATATCATAAATGGATTCAAACCATACAATTCATGGGATTGAACATATCTTTTTCCCTCATTAATATGTTGATTATACTTTTTCCTTGTTTTGATTTGTTTATTTAAAGCATTAATAAGATATTCCTTACTTTTAGAAAAACCGAAAAGAAGAATAAATGGGGTAATTACATCGAGGTCAAAATATAATTCTTCAACTTTATTAAGAAAATACTCCATTTGTTTTTCGAATTCTTTTCTTCCTTTAGGATTTAATGTATAAATTGTCTGTTCGGGACGATTTCCCTCTTTTTTAATTTCTTTTTCTTTAATATAGCCTTCTTTTTGCAATTTTTTGAGTGTATAATAAAAAGAAGCTTTAGTAGCATTGATAAAATGATCATAACGCCATTCTTCAGCAGTTTTAATTAATTCATAACCGCTCATTTCCTTATTATAAGTTATAAAAACGCCTAAAATAAATGTCTTTAGCGGTGTAAATCTCTTTTTTACCATGGCATATTTTATTTAAATTTACCTATCATCCTATTTTTTATTAATAATTATGCAACATTTAATTTAAATATTTCAATCTGAATGATGAAGTTTAAATATTTAGCTCTGACTATTTAAATTATATTAATTAAAAATTTTAAAATAAGAAAAAATGAGGTGAGAATGTTAAATGTTTGATTTATTTCCGCTTATTGCATGGATAATAATGATGGGATTTTGTCTCCACTGGTTACTTAATGGAATAAAAATGAAGATTAAATATGAGATAACTGCTGCTTTAGCATTGATTTTTTATTTCACGGGGTCATTCATTGGACAATATTTTAATAAATTTTATCAGAATAGTATTACAACAATATTCGGTCTCTTGATAATCGCTGTTGGATTTTTTATTTTTATCAGCCAACTTATCATAATGAAAAAGTTCGGTCAAGGAAAAAATTGGGAAAATACTACGATTGTCATTAAAAAAGGATGGTTTAAATACATGCGTCATCCCATGTATTTCGGATGTGCTATTGCCAATATAGGCGTATTAATCTGGATTCCCTCATATTTTACCATCATTTTTATGATCATTTCTTTCATTTTATGCATTTTTAGTTCAAAATGGGAAGAACAAGTTAACCTTGAGAAATTTGGAGAAGAATATGAAAAATATAAAGAAGAAGTTAAATTTTGGGGAATTATTTAAAGTTTATTTGGCAAGATGGCAAGTAAAGGATAAAATTAAATTAGGGGAAAACATATTAATTTTTTTTAGATCTAATATAATGTTGTGAATAGTCCTAAAAGAAAAAAAAGAAGAATTTATACCATAAAATTGCTATTTCTTTTATTATTTTTAGTATTTTGAATTTAATTGTAATTGGAAACATCAAAGGGTTCCCAAGTCTACTTCCAAGATGTACAACCTTGTTTTATCACTTTAATATCGATTATCGTTTAGGATTAGAAGAGGTAGAAGAAAAAATAATCAGAGAGCCAAATTATGATTTATTAAAACTCTATGATAGGCATCCTAATTGGAAATTTACAATAGAATGTGAAGCTGAAATGATGTTAAAAATTTACACGGATTCTGAATATGGAGAGATTGAGGAACTTACTAATAAATTATTAGAAAGAAATCAAATGAAATTAATGTGCGTATTGCATTACAGCCAACTTTTTTACGCATATCCTCAAGATGTTTTTGAAATGAATTTAAAACTTGCGAATGAATCTTTAAAAGCACTGGGTATTCTTGAAAAAAGAAGCAATTGCCTACTCTTTCAAGAGGGACAATATGCTCCAGGTTTAATCACGGCCTTAAATTCTCCGCATAATTCTAATGTGGATACTGTTTTAGTATCTGTACAATAAGTTAAAGGATATCAAAATCCTAACCGCATTTATGAAGATCATCCCGCATATATAGCGCGAGATGAAAAAACGGGCAAATCAATAAAAATCTTACAATATGATTATTTTTCCTCGAAGAGAAGCTGGGTATTTCCATACTTGGAATTATTTATATGATGCGGAATTAGCTTTTAAAACTGAGGAAGCAGTTTCAATAATGAAAGCAATAAATCGCTCTCTAAAGTCAGCATATCTCACCGGTAATTTTGTTTCAGAGATTTGTGTCTCGGGAGATGATTAGTAAGGAGTGCATAAAGAAACCAAATCGATTCTGTGAACCGGAAATTCTTCTCGTATTTGGTTACTTGTTAAGATAGTTCTACAATAACTATAAAATTTAACATCAGAATCTACTTTATTACCACATTTAGGATAAAAATTTGTTATTTGATTCTAATCACTCTTACTTTTTTTTAATTTATCAAATATCTCAATTTTTAATTTTAGAATATTAAATTAAATTAATAAATCATTTATAGTCCTATTTTTATGAATTAGAATTTCTAAAATAAATTATTATTAATAAAAAGGTATAGCTATGTATATTAGTTATTTCAAGACCTCATTTCGATAAATAATATCAATTTAACTATTTTAAGTTAGTAAATGAAAGAAATTCTAATTTTAAAAATTCTCATAAAATTCAACCCTTTTCAAAGAAGTAAGAGAATTTATCGGAAAGATCCCCCTTGGCATTCATGCACATGATGGTTCTGGCATAGCAAATGCAATTGCCATTGAAGAGTTTAGGAATGGTGCTCGAATGATTCAAGGAACAGTGAATGATTTCGGAGAATGATGCGGAAATACAGATTTTTCTTGTAGGACAACTATTCACCGAATATTGCTAATTTTGACTGAAAACTTTTGCCTTGAATACTGTTTTTTCTTTAAATAATTTCATGATTAATTGCTATTGATGAAAAAAGAAATATTAATAAATTAATAAGGGAATCTAATTGAATTCTAATAGTACCAAAAAGAAAAGGCATTACATTTGGATTTTTTTTTTAATCGTAGTTATTTTTATTATTTTTTATCCCATTTTGGAGAAAACATGGAGAAATAATTTTGGATTTTTACCAAATTCATTAATTGAGAATTTTATATCGTCAATTGCGAGAATAATAATGATTATAGGAGGATTCATGCTGATATGGGGACTCATCTCTATTTTTTGCACTCAATCTTCAAGGGGCTTAAAAACAATGGTTAGAGGTTTTCTTCTGCTTTTTTTGGGTGCTATTTTATTAAACCTAGATTTTTTCATATTTTTTTCGGAGATGAATGAAGGTATTTTAAGAGGATATCATTAATGATATTTTCCTATTAGATCTCATTTTTTCTTTAAATATATTCGGGGTATTCTTCCTATAGGAATAAATTCAAGGATTTAAAACATGAACCGTAAAAAAAGAATTTTAGTTTTTACAATAATCCTTAATTATTTTTTAATTTTCTCGATTCCTTATGGATCTCCCGTAAGTTCTAACTTTCAAGCCCCCGATAATGAAACACTTATAAACCCCATTAATTATAATGAGGAGCGCCATAAAATAAATAATGAGCTAAAAACTTCCTCTAGTAGTTTTTTCAATTATACAAATGAAATAATGGAAGATGTGCGTTTAACAAAATTAAATGATTTCGAAGAATTAGGATATTATCCGGAGAACCATCCCACTACGATACAAGCAACGTATTATGCTTTATCTATTTATCATGATATTGATAAATTAGATCTCGTCAACAAGTCAAAAATCACGAGTTATCTTTTATCCTTTTATGATCCCATTTCAGGAATCTTTTCAGATTCATGCTCAAAACGATATTTAGACATGGACCCTGATAAAAACAAGTATTACTGGTTAAGCTCCCCCTTAGAAATTAATTGTTATGCTATTTTATCCTTAGATCTTCTAGAAGAATTAGATCAAATTAACTCTCAAAAAATGATTGATTTCATCTGGAGTTGCTATAATCCCATGAGCTCTGGATTCATTGGTATGCCTTATAACGAAAATCTAGGGAATTTCTTAAACCTCTCGACAGCAGATAACACGTATTACGCCATTAAGGTTTTGGATCTTTTATTAGAAGATTGGCTGAACTACACGACTCAAAGAAATGAACTCATTCAATTTCTGCAGAGTTTACAATATAATGATCAGGGAAAACATTTAGGAGGTTTTTTTAATGACCTCGATGAAGAATTTAACACCATGCAGATTGATGAAACTAATTTATATGCATCATTTTATTCACTTAAAGCTTTAGCATTACTCGATTCCCTTAATTCTATAAACATGGAAAATTTTCATGCGTATTTGAATTATTTATTTGATCCCATCGATAATCATTTTCGTGTTGGTCCTCAAAATAAATATTTTTCTTTTGATTATTGGGGAATTTTAGCAACTGCAATTGGATTAGAACTATTAAACTTAACCGCGTGTTTCCAAATTAATGCTTCGCAAGTAGGAGAATATTTAGTAAATCATCGGAATTCTCTTGGAATCTGGGATAAATCCTCAGCAATATCTCATCATGAAATTTTCTATACTTATCACGTGCTCCAAGCTCTAAGAAATTCAGGATTAATTAATTCCTTATCAACCGTAGACAAAAATCAAATATATAATGCTCTCGACCTTTATCATTCTCAACATGGATATGCCCTTCTCTCCCAGGACTATCCCTCGCAAGTACTTTATAACTCATTAATTACTGTTTTTGATTATCATGATCAATTAGAACAATTGAATCTTTCTTACATTTATTCCAATATCATGAATTCTTATAAAACAATCCCCATTTTAAATAATCAATATTTCTATATGTATACAAATTTTGATTCTGATGAAGAATATTTTCAAACATTTCCAATTGAATATTATAGCTTGGGAACCCATGAACATTTTCATGAGATTAACATGGTCCATAATCCCGAATCTACATTTTTAGCCCTAGATACTCTTAATAAGATTGGAAGTTTAGATGCTTTTGCTTCGAATGCAAATTTAACTGCTTTAATGAACGGTCTTATAGAATGTCAATTTTTAGATTCCCAATACCCCAATAATGGAGGATTTTTTCCCGATAACCTCATGCGATATCTGGACCCTTCCCTTCAAAACAAATATGTATATCCTGAACATGCATTTTATGTCATTAAATCGTTAGATTTATTAGCAACATTTTTAGGAATAGGTAATGTTACGGACTTGCCTCTTGATATGGATGCTTTAACCACCTATATCTTACATCATGGGTTTGAAAATTCGACCATCTTTTGTTTTCAACCTTTTTACACGAATACAACTACGGAAATCTTGAAAACCACTTATTATTTTACATGGATTTTAAGAATTCTTGACAGATATGATTTAAATTCCACAAAGATAAAAAATTATCTAGAACGAGTATTGAATTATGAGAATCTTGAAAATGTATATTATTCTTATAAAATTTCCCAACTACTGAATCTAAATCTTGAATTTAATTATACTGCATTACGAGCATTAGTAACATCTTTATATTCAGAATCTCAGCATGAATTTCTCAAAACGCCCTCAAGTAGTGATGTACACCATGAATATCTTGCTTGGTTAACTGAAATGGCAATGAATAGTCCTCCAAAACTCCATGTTATTTATTCTAAAACCATTCCTCTGGAGGCTTCAAATACGCTTACAGCGGGGTATTTTAATATGGTAATGCTTGAAAATCGTGAAAATATAACGATGAAATTTGAAAGCCCTCAATTAGGTCTCATTCCTCTAGTTAAGCAACCTAATGGATGCCATGAGGCACAAATTTTTGTACCGTATTCTTCTCAAAATTATCCTATAATTAGTGGAATGATTAAAGTATATAATAATTTAGAATTCCAAGAAGAAGTGGAAATCTTTTTTAATACAACTTATGAGATTGAATATCAAGAGTCTCATTTAAAAAATTCCAATAATCTGCTAATTTATTTTAACATTTCCATTGTAACGGGCTTTAATACTCATGATCTTTCTGAATCATTCGTACATGTTAATTTATCGAGAAACAATGTTTTAATTAAAACCCTACAACCTAATTTTACTCATCAAGGAAATTATAGTGAATATTATTTAAATTATACAGTTCCAGAAGCCGGAACTTATCGTTTTGAAATTTATATCGTGAACGACTTCGAATCAAGCCCAATTTATTTATTTACTATTAAAGAAATTTTTATGAATATTTTATCGCCTCCACCTTTTGAGATATTTGGTGAAAATCCACCATTTTTTGTCTTAGATGTAAGAATTGAGAATTTAAGTAAGATCTGGTATACAATTGAGAATAATCTTTTAACATATCCTTTTATTGAGAATGGGACGATAAATGAACCAGCCTGGAACACTCTTGATAATGGCTCCATTTATATTACATTTCACGTGAATGATACTCAGGGAAATCAAGATGATGAGACTATCATCATTAATAAAAATTTAAGTCCTCCCCTAATTAACATCATAAATCCAGCCGACGAAAAAATTCATGGTCAAATAGCGCCTCACTGTGAAGTTGAAATTAACAGTTCTTTAGCTAATGCATATCTAGAAGATGCGTGGTATGTTTTGGATGATGGTATTCACATTCGAGGGCCCGTTTATTTTGAGAATTCATCTGACATTTTCATTTCTCAGAATATTTGGGAAGAAATGAATGATGGGTTAATAAATATCACGTTCTTTGCAAATGATAGTCTGGGAAATTTAGGAACTAAGATGCTTAAAATTTATAAAGATACTACGCTTCCGAAAATCTCCATTATCCAACCCTTACAAGCCGAGTTATTTCATGAGCAACCTCCTCAATTTCAAATATTTATAGAGGAACTTCATGTTGATTCGGGATGGTATTTTTTATCAAATGGAACTTATTCGTCCCCCTTTAATTATTTAAATTTCTCACTTTTCCAAAACAATGGCTCCCAAATCACGCATGCGGGAATCATAGACCAAGTATCGTGGAATTTGTTCCAAAATGATACTATTAACATTATTTTTCAAGTCAATGATACTGCGGGAAATTTGGATGAAGAAATCGTATTTGTCTATAAAATCATTCATTACAATACCACGCAACCAACAATTATAGAAAACACTCCTAAAGAGGAATCTAACCCAAAAAATGAGGAAGAACAATCTTTAGATACGTCCCTAACAAATCAATCAAGTATAATTGGTTTATCTCAGATTGCTTTTGGGTTAATTTTCTTAATTTCTCCTTGTGCCATAATTGGACTCTCTACAATTCTAAAGAAGAATAGGCAGAAATAAATGAATTAGGCATACTTAAAAATTTTTTTTAATGTTTTAATAACCTTTAGAAGCCTTTTTTTTTATTTCATTGATTGAATAAGAAGAAAGGATGATTTTTTAATAAAAAAGGCTTAAATTAGTTGAAAATATTCTTGCATGAGAGTTTTTTTTACATCATCAGGTAAATTATTAGAAGAAGTATCACTTTCTTCCATTTTATCTTCATTATTGTTTAGAGAGTTAAAAGATACAAGAATCTTTAATAATTCTTCTTGAAAGGATTGTTCAACTCTTTTTTCTAAAGAAATATATTGAAGATTTTTATTTTTTCTTATCATGCTCGTTGTTTTTTTCAATTTTTATAATTTTATAATTTAATTAATTTCTTTTTATAAAAAGAAAAAATGGATTTCTCACGTTCCTTAAAATTTCAAATGATTAATAAAAAAGGAGACAGTACTATTTTTCTAATTTTGTCGAACGAATCGTGAAAGCGTCTTAATTTTAATGCATGAGCCTGAAAAAAAATTCTCATTTTTTCTTTTTATATTTTCAGCTATAATATTTTAATGAGATGATAATTGGAGATAATTTAAATAGGGAAAATATATCAAGCGAGAATTTTAATGCATTACAAGGGAGAATCGCTAATCAAGGTCATGATAACAAGAATATTGGAGCCCAACAATACATGCTTACATTAGAAGAAAAAAAAATATTAATTGATCGTGCTCGACAAGATTTAACAGAATTAGGAATTGAAATTATTGATTTAAGTCAGGAAAATAATGATTGCATGCTTGACGAGACTAATTTAATCTTAATAGGATTAACGAAAATTGAAGTTGCTTTTAATTATATAATAATTTTGCTCGTGCCGATCATATCTTGCATTGTTAAGCTACCTCTTATCATAAAAAATGATAGAATCAAATCATGGATTAAAAAAAAGGAGAAAAATGAGTTAAGCGATTTATCAGAATATCAGCCATTATATGGGGTTTTTAATTATGAATTTTTTTCGAAATGTATTGGATCTAATCTCATGAAAATTGGAAATTCTCAAGATGAGCTTTCTACCTGCCCCAAAATCCTTAAAAAATTGATGGATACCAAGAAAAATCACGTGAAGATTGGAGCAGTAAGATATATAAAGCTCACGTGCCCGATTCTTCTCACGCTTACTAAGGTTAACACTTTTGATGCCAGGATACCATTTAGTTATCAACGGAATTCAAATCTTCACGTGATCGAAATCAATCAATTAAAAAACTTTCTCAAATACTTATTGCAAGAAATTCAATTACATGAATCTTTATCTCAGAGAAAAATCTTAAGAAACAAGTTTCTATATTCTTATCCTTCATTTTTATCAAATATAAGATATATTTCAGTACCAATATTAGCTCTGGGAATCATTTATTTTATTTTATTAAGGTTTAATCCATTCTTTATAAGTAGTTTTTTCAATACATTTATTGGAATTCTGTTATCTTATTGTCTCTTACTAATGATTTTTCTATTTAAACATCTAAAGATTTGGCTCCAATTCAAGAAAATCTTACTTGAAGAGAACCTTTTCCCAAATTCTAATATGGAATTAAAGCAAGAGGATATATACATGCTCCAAAATGAGCTGCCTGAACCTTTACTCAGTCAATTTTTATTTGAAATCGGGAAATCAAATTTAAAAAAAGAGTTTTTTATTTTTAATAATTCAGGGGAGATTCCTTTTATTTATCAAAAAAATAGAACAAGGAAAATCAATATCTTAAGGAAGCCATGAGGGTATCTTTAATTTAATAGTTTCTAAATTGAATGTTAGCATTAAGTCATAATTTAGTAGTGTTTTCAAGAAATTTTAGCAATATTATAAGGTTAAATTCGAACATGGAACGAAAAATATTAAAAAAAATAAGAAAAGAGAAAAGTTCTAAAATGAAACTCGTAAGAAATTTTAAAATTAGCGAGGTGTTTAAATTTTTAACGGCTTTAGGGCTCCTTTCTTGTATAATTTCTATCTGTTCCGATTGGTATGCACTTAAAGTTCTGGAAGGAAATGTATTAATCGTAGAATGGAGGTTTTCTCTATTAAATGGATGGTATTCAAAAAACAATAAGGATAATATAATTGCTTACCCGCAAAACCTGGATAATCCCTTGATATTACCTTTTTCAGTATTAATATTAACCCTATTCTCTTTATTTCAATTAATTTTCAGAGATATAGAAAATTCTGAGAATTTAGAACCATTAAAAATCCATGCTTATAGCAATATTGTATTATTATTCCTAATGGGATATTATATTGTAATTTTTCCTTTAAAACATCTAATATTAAATAATTTCTATTTTCCTTTTGCAATAATCTCCACGGAAATTGGAGGAACTACATTTTATTATCATTATTCAGTTGGATTAGGTTATTATTTAATGGTTTTCTCTTTTATTTTAGTATTTCCTTATTTTTTACATTATTATTTCATTCAAATAACTTTTGAACAAGAAAAAAATGAAAATGCTTCAAAAATTGAGAATTTAATATATTTACATGGCGATGAAATTGATTTTGACAAGTTAATTGCTGAAGAAGAAGGAAAATTATGGTTATTTCAGGAAAACAAGGAGGGAAAATGAATGACCCTAACTCTCGTGGATAAAAAATTGATTGAATTAGTTAAAACATGTAATAAAACGCATGATTATAAAAAATTAGCGGTTGTCCTCATGAGCTTGATAAACAACGAATTACATGTAATTGCTATTCATTTAGGTCTAAGACCTCGGAAAAAAGAAGTTAACGAAAAGCTTCATGAATACATGAATTTTATCGATCAATTCGTGAACCATGCCTTCCATTTTCATCTCTTTAAAGACTTGACGGTTGAAATCCTTCGAGGTATCGAACTTGAATTCTTAAGAAAAGAGGGGTATTTATCAAAAGATTACTTGAAATTTTTAATCAATCTCTATTATGAATTACGAAAAATTGAGATCCCCGATATAACTTCAGAATTTCGGGAAGATTTATATTGGAATCTAACCCCTTTTCAAGCGTTTCATGAAGTTTCTTCAAATTTAAAGACTGCAACTCCTAAAAAAGATTACATAAATTCCATGTTACTCACACGTCTTAATAGTGAAGAAAAAAGATTGGAACATCGGTTAGAACAGCATTATAACCCCATTGATTTTGAACAATTACTTCATGTTAAAGCGTTAAAAGTTAATCTAAAAAAAGGAAAAACCTCTAAAATTAAATTAAAGGGAAAACTAAAAGATAGCATAGCATATTCTTATCTCATGCATGATTTAGTCGGTTATTTTTTTCTTGGCATCGTTATTGTAGGAATGTGCTTAGGGCTATTGCTATTATTAGAAATAATATTTGTAAATCTGGGATTATATCTTATCTCCGTTCCGGAAGAATATACTTACCTTTTCATGGTTTTTTTTGGAGTTGGATTGATATTTTTGTACTTTTACAACAAATTCTTTTTCAGATTATCAAACTATAAAAACTGAGCAGGTGAAATATAATTTTTTCGAAAAAGATTCTTTTTTACCTCATTTTTAAAATAGAATGAGAATTTTTTTTTAAAATAAGGAATCACATTTATCGCTTAAGGATAAAATCAGATTTTTAACTTCTTTCCCCAGAAATTAATTTTTTTCTTTAATTCTTCTATTTCTTTTTTCTCTAACGGATTATCTTTAACTAACGAAGAAGCTGCGAGCTCAATTTGATCTAATACGCTTGAATATCCTAAAATAGCTTGAATATCGCTTTTCAATTGGTTTAAAGCATATGAAAGTTCTTTCTCCGTGAATTTATCTAAATTTATAATTAATTCATCAAATTTTACTTTTAAATCACTATCTTTATCTCCTGGTAACGAATGGAATTCTGGAACCGGGGGCTTTATTTCTGGGGAGGTGCTTAGCGTAGCTGATCCTGATATAGTTTCAGTTGATTCTTGTATTAGTGGTTTCATTTTTAATTTAGGAGGGGTTTGAATTTCCGGAACTTTAATCTTTTCCTCTCTTTTTGGAAGTTCTTGGGGAATGGTGATTTTTGGTCTCTTTTTCGGTCTTTGGACTTCTTTTCTTGAGTTCATCCATGTTTCTTCTAAAATAGGAACAAATATTTTGATATGTTCTTCTATGACACTTCCGATTCCAGCTATTTCAATGTATTCCTTGCCTCGAATTTCAGTTTTAGATAACACGCAGATGATCACTTCTTCATAATCCCTATTTATTCCCCAAATATCGGTTCTTTCCCTGGATCTATAAGAAATATTAGGCATCTCATCAAGAAGATCTAAAATTCTTTCATGTTCTGGAGAAGTAAAATCTATATTAGTCGCAATTCTAATATTGACATGAGAGGGACATTTTTTAATTAAATCAACATCAATGTCCGTTAGATGAGGCGCAACGATTAAAACGCGCATTTTTGCTCTGGTAAGTTGTTCATTTATGCTTGCTTTTGCAGCTTCCATTGATCGAATAAACCAAATATCCTTCATCGTTAAAATAGAAGCACGCTTAGCTCTTTCCCAAAATTCTTGGGTAGTATTTTCGCTTTCTTCCAATCTACTTAATATATTTCCCAATACAGATTGTAACGTATCAATGACTTCTGAAGAAAAAAGATCTTTTAAAACATTAAACGATTTTAATATGGTATCTGAAATACCCGTAATTTTTTCTTCTGATTGCTTGACCGCATTATTAAAATCATCGCTTATCGCTCCAAACGATTGTTTGATTTTTTGAGCGGAAGTAACGCTCGAGAGCGTAATTTCCTCAATATTGGCTTCGATATGTTTTAATAATGAATTTAACTTTACCATGATACTCTTATTTAGACTCTCCGTGATTTTTTTAATACCATCTTCAAAAACCGTGGCAATTGCTTTTTCTACCGTTTGCTGGATCACGCCTAATCGTAACTTTTCAAGGTTTTTAGATATTCTTTCTTTAATATCTTGGAATTGCTGAATGAGGTCTGCAATTTGAAGCTCTAATATCTCTCTCATCTCCTGCTCCAAACCCGCCATTACTTGCATGATGTTCTCTATTTGTAAAATATTTGAAATCGTATTCTCAAAATCCTCTTTTTGTTCTGCCATGTGAGCTTGCATGGTATCTTTTAACCCTTCCATGAAATCGACATATTCTTTCAACTGATTAATTCCCTTCGCCTTGTTTTCTAATTCAAAGAACGATTGATTTAATTCAACTGGTACCCTTGTTTTAATTTCTGAAATAAAGGCATGAAATCTTTTTAATTGATTCATTAAAGCGGCGTAGGGGGGCAATGGTGCATAATGAGGAGTGATTCCCACGATTTCTTTAAATAATCCTTTCTCCACGAATTTTTTAGCAATTTCTTGACACTCTTCTTTAGTTTTATCTATGAGTAATGCCATTTCTCCTAAAGATACTACATCCCGCCCCGTGGAAAGAAAATACAACTCAATTTCTGCATCCGTTAAACCTAATTCTCTCAATACCTGTTTCGTAAGCTCTTCAGCATGTGAAATTTCTTTTTCTAATACCTCTTCCACTTCGAATCTTTCTACCGTTAAAAATTTATCAAAATACACGATCAGTTTATGCCGTGGCTCTCCATGAATGTCTTCCTTTCGAATGGGAAAACTCTTGAAATCTTCATATTCTTCTGTCGTGAATCTAAATATAACATCCTCCATGCAAGACTTACACTTTACTGATACTTCAATTTCTTCTTTATCCTCCACGATACAGCTCACGCTCCAAAACTAAGTAAACATGTATTTGAATAATTGAACATGGTTTAATCTCTCTTATAATTGATTAATTCAATTCTCTCCTTTTTTACATTGAAGTAAAAATTGTTACTATAATTTTAAATATTTATTTTCACTCACATTATCCCTATAAAAAGATATATTTAAGTATTTATTTAATCTTGATCAATAAGTATTTATTATTCTTCCAATCATTTCATCTAATTAAATAAAAAATTATTATTAAACTCACGAATATTAAAATAAAGAGGCGAATCCATGAATTTACGTAAATTAATATCCAAAAATAAAAAGTTAATTATCACTATCGCTTTTATCGTTTTGTTAAATTTGGGCCTCTTCACGTTACCTTTCAATGACTTCACGATAAATATGAATGAGCAATCGGAGGAATTGAGCACTCCTATTGATCATGAAAATTCGCATTCAATTCGCTCTTCTGAATATGATTATAAATCTATTGATGCCATATCAAATGGAAATTTCTCACAAGGATACGCACATTGGCAAAATGAAACGAGCGGAGATGATTCCGATATTAATTCCTCGATTAGCGGAGGACACGCAAATTATGAGATAATGGGAGAATCGCACGTTAAAAAAATAGATGACCCAATTGATATAGCCCATAGTAGTAGTTGGGTGGCATTCAATAAAAGTGAACCTGCTATTAATCCTGATACTTGTGAAATTGATGATGAGGGTTTTCACGTGAGCCATTCATGGCATGACGATGCTTCAGATCAAGTAGCCACTATTACTTGGAGATACAATGTAAGCATGGATGGAATAGATATGTCAGAATACAATATTACTTCAGCTTTTCTAAATGCAACGATGTATGCTAATGTTAATTGGAATATAGATACTCAATATGATAGCGATGCTGGAAGAGGATCAGATACTTTAGATCAACGAGGTATTTACGATCATGCGATATTTTATATAGAAATCTCAGATCTAAACTTAAATAATTATTATAGGGTTGCATATAATCAAACTAACGATTTAGGAAGAGATGATACAGGATTTTATACAATTAATGAAAAAACTATTGAATCTCAAGGAACTGAACAAGATCTTATTTATTATCTAACTCAAGTTTTAAATAAAGATCCGGAGCACGATAATTTTACTATTATTGTTGGAATGGAAGTTCATTGCGAAGATAACTATCAATGGCAGGATTATGATGATTGGACTGAATTACGTATCCTATCTCTTAATTTAACCTTTACTTATGAAAAGATAATTAATGAATTCTCCTCAGAATCTTGGAACCAACAAGGTACGAAAATTGAGGGCGCCGATAAATCGATTATAAATGCCACTCTGAATTTCGAATATAGGATTAATGAGACGTGGTGGGATGCGACCAAGTCTCCAAATTCCGAATTTCGAATTTACATTAATGGATATAAACTTATTCAAACCGTTAAATTGAACGATTCTAAGCTTGACTGGCAGAAATTCGATTCTCAAGGGGTAGACGTGACTCCATTTGTTGATGTTGATGAGTTCATTAATCTTTCCATTCAAGTTTTCATAGCAGATGAGTTTAGCTTGGATCATCGAATAAATATTTCCATCGATAATGTGTCATTAATCGTGTGGTATAGCGTTTATACAGCGCCAATTGATACGAAATATGATTTATTATTAAATGGAATTAATAAAACGTTACCTTTAGAAATCGAAGTAGGAATTGGAGACCCTCTCAACATTACTTTTATTTATACTAATTTAACAGGAGATTTCATCGATGGTGCCACCGTCACGCTAAAAGGAGCCGGACTGGATACAACTTTAGACCCCCATCCTCAATTTAATCAATATAATCGAACAATTGATACGGGCCCCTTAGGATTTGGTGATAAATATTTAACAATTAGGGCTTATAGACGGTATTATGAGGTAATAGAAAAGACCTTTCGGGTACGAGTTTCGAATAGAAATGCGTCTATTGAAAAGGTTTATTTAAATGGCACGGAACAGACATCAATCAGTTTAGGTTCGGGAGATCCTCTTAATATAACCGTTAATTATATAGATCAATCTACTACTACTTTTATTGACAATGCCACCGTAAAATTATGGGAAGGAACAAATTTTTTGGGTAATTTAAATAATAAATCGGGCTTTAATCAATATAATATTACCTTAGATACATCAATTTTGAGCGAAGGGGTTTCTTATTTATCCATCTCAGCTGAAAAAGAAAATTATACCATAGATTCAGCAACAATAACCGTAGTTATTTACGCTAAAAGTACTGATAAAATGATTTATCTAAATGGGACTCAAACTACTTATATTGCATGTACCGTTAATAAAACAATTAATATTAACATGACATATTTCGAGAAACAAACAGGGGATTTTATAGAAGGAGCGCATGTTACTATTAATGGTTCTGGCATCTCCGATGTTCTACGCTCTTTTGGCACGGAAAATTATTCTATTCCCATAAATACATCACTATTGAATCAAGGCGTTAATTTTTTTACCATCTATGCTCAAAATGATACTTGTTTACCTCAAATAGTTTTCATTACCATAGAAATCGTTCAGACCCAAACAGAACTAAGATTATATATTAACGGGACGCGCCAATCTTTGACAGGAGTTATTGTAGAGGCAGATCCATTTACTCCCGGCGATATATATAACATCACTTTGGAGTATATAGATATAGACCAGGAACCCCATGTTCTTATCCCCGATGCAACGGTAAATTTAACGGGACCTGGATTTTCCGACAAATTACTTCCCAATATCCATAATAATTATTCCGTGATATTAAATTCCGAAGATTTAAATTGGGGCGTGAACTATTTATCAATCTTGGCACAAAATTATGAGCCTCAAACCATTACTATTAAATTTGAAGTTATAGCGAAAAATTCTACATTAGATTTATTTTTAAATGGAAAAAACATGTCAAGCGAGACGGATATATCTATTACTTTAGCATATAATGAGCTGATAAATATTACAGCATATTATAGAGATACTAATAGGGAGAACATCGCTTCCGCTAATCTTTCAATTGAAGGAGGAGGGTATTCAGATCAATTAAATGCAATTAATCAAAGATATACTAAAGTCATCAATTCTGCAGTTTTCGGGGTTGGAGTGTTTTATCTTACATTGATAGCTGAAAAAACGAATTATGAAGCGCAATCAATTCTCTTCAGAGTGGAAGTCACGCAACGAAAGACCCAATTAAAATTGTATATTAACGGTACCCATCAATCTTTAACAGGGGTCATTATAGAAGCAGATCCATTTACTCCCGGCGATATATATAACATCACTTTGGAGTATATAGATATAGACCAGGAACCCCCTGTTCTTATCCCCGATGCAACGGTAAATTTAACGGGACCTGGATTCTCCGACAATTTGGAACCAAATATTCATATTATGAGCCTCAAACCATTACTATTAAATTTGAAGTTATAGCGAAAAATTCTACATTAGATTTATTTTTAAATGGAAAAAACATGTCAAGCGAGACGGATATATCTATTACTTCAGCATATAATGAACTGATAAATATTACTGCTTATTATAGAGATGCAAATAAGAAAAATATCGCGTCCGCTAATCTTTCAATTGAAGGAGGAGGATATTCAGATCAATTAAATGCAATTAATCAAAGATACACTAAAGTCATCAACTCTGCTGTTTTCGGGGTTGGAGTGTTTTATCTTACATTGATTGCTGAAAAAACGAATTATGAATCGCAATCAATTCTCTTCAGAGTGGAAATAACGCACAGAGAGACTCTATTAAAATTATATCTGAATGGGGCGGAAAAAACATCCAAACCATCCATTGATATCCCCTATGGAAAACGAATTACGATAGAAATAGAATATCTAGACAAAGACTTGGATGCCTTTATTACTGGTACTGAAGTTAATATTACGGGAGAAGATATTGATGAAATTTTAGATGAGGATCCAACTTCTGAAGTTTATTCTATTGGAATAAAATCTGAAACTTTAGATATAGGAACCAGATTTTTAAGCATTATAGCAACTAAAGGTAATTATGAATCTCAAACAATTCGGATTACCATTAATGTAAAGAGAATTCAAACTGAAATTGCCTTAATTAATCAAAACACCACCGTAACAATAGAACCAGGTGAAAATATTAATCTTACTATTGAATTAAAAGATTTAGATTTCGGAGGCAGAATTAAAGGCGCCACGGTGAATTATACATGGGAGCGAGGGCAAGGAACTCTCGAAGATCCTGATGGAGATGGTATTTATCAAGCCCTAATAACTAATACTAACGTGCCTGATGGCGTGTATACGATAACGATTACGGTATATGGTGCAGATGAGTATGATTTTGAGCGTTTTAAAATAACCTTGAACGTGCAAAGTCCCGAAGAAAATGTTTTATTGTTTCAAATATATCTTGGGTTAGCCATTGGAGGCGTGGTTGGATTAAGCTCCTATCTTGTTGCTTATCAGAAAGTTTTAAAATATCCCAAACCCATTCGAAAACTTCGGAAATTTAGGAAAATGCTAAAAAAGAAACAAATGCCCGATCTTGAAATAAAAACCAGAGAAACATTGTTAAAAGAAGAATATGAGAAACAATTAGGCGTGTTGGCAAAAATTCTGAGGCCAAAACTGAAGGGTGTAAAAGTGAAAGCCACGGAAGAAGAGAAATCGGCACTAGAGCAATCCATGGGACAAGGAGAATTAAAAGATACCGATGTTTTTATTGACGACTCTCAGAATCCTGACGAATTGTAAAGAAAAGAAATTAAACAAAATTTATTTATTTAATTTTCTACTATTTTTTTAAAAAATAGAAAGCTGAGATCAATTTTGGTAGTAAATAAAAATTACTTTTTTACGAAATTATTAAAAAGTTTTTTAGAGATCAATAAGGACGTGGAAGCAGTCATTGTATCGGATGACCAGGGCTTGATTCTTGCAGGAGAGAAAAGTAGAAATATCGATATTGAATTAGTTTCGTTTTTGACAGCTATAGTAAATCCCATTTTAGACAGAATTAGAAATGAATTTGAGTTTAAAAAATTTGGCACAGCCAGTTTTGATACGGAAGACCACCGCTTATTATTCATTTCTATAGATGAATCCACTACATTGAGTTTAGTAATGATGGCCATGGGTTCTATCGATAAAATAGCACCATTTGCATATCTACTTGCAGAAAAAGTGGCTCAAATTCTTTCAGAGGAATCGATTGATGAAAATCAATTAATCCTTCCTAATTTGGTCCATGAATCTTCAAGGGGCGACTTCATGAAATATCTGAGAAACCAAATCTATAAAAAAGATTTAAGCACGGGATATAATTTTCAATTTAAATTCATAATCTTAGGAGACCATCAAGTAGGCAAGACATCTATTATCCGACGCTTCATAGAAAAGAGATTCCAGCAAGATTATCGAACTACGATTGGATTAAACGTATTAAGTCATGATTTCGAAGTATTTGGTAATAGAATTAATATCCTCTTGTGGGATATTGGTGCGCAAGAGTATTTCAAGCGTTTTAGAAAGACATATTATAATGGAACGCAAGCAGCTTTCGTGGTTTTTGATACGACATCACGTAAAAGTTTTGAAAACGTTAAAACGTGGTATAATGAGTTGATGGAGTTCGCTCAAAATAAGGATTTACCCATCATCATTATCGGGAATAAGATTGATTTAAAAGAGCAGCGTGAAGTATCTTTTGAAGAGGGTGCTAATTTAGCTAAGGAACTCTCTGAACTTGCTACTTTTAGTATAAAATCAGATTTGACACCGTTTTCCGATTTATCCCGGTTCAGTAAGGGCACTAAAACGAGGATTTCTTTTATCGAAACTAGTGCATTAACGGGTGAAAATATTCATGAAGCCTTTACCTTTCTTTCATATCATTTTATTCAAAGATTTGAAGAATTGGAAAATAAACGATTACGTTCTCTTATTAAAGAAAACATCAATATCATTCTCGAGGATAAGGGGGAGCTGATCCTGACTTTTTTGAATAAAGATCTTGCCTGGAGTCCGGGATTACAATTATTTACAGAATTGTTTCCGATCAATGATAAAACACTAATTAAAGAAAAAAAGAATAAAAAAATCATCAAGTATCCTTTTGGATTGGTCTTAGAGAGTCAAGACTTTTATTCTTTTAAAATTACGGATTCTGATGGGATTTTATGCATTTTCGATGCGAGGGAAAATGTCCAAGACATTTCCGAATTGAAAGAAATCCTCCACAAACTTTTCAATAAAATTAAGAAAAATAAAGTTATTTCGATAGGATTTCGTGTGGCTTCAGATACCACTTATTCAGATTTAATTCATCAATTAGAGCTTGATGAAGAACTGGAAGAAAAAGATTTCTCCATATTTTTATTCCAATTAAGTGATGATTTTAAATTAGAAATCTTCAGACAAGTTCAGACCATGATTGAATATATTAAGAATCTAAGATTCGCTTATTAATCATCAAGAAATTTTACAATTTTTCCTTCAGTTAGAAATAGAGAAATCTTGAATTTGAATTAGAAAAAATTTCTGAAAAAATTTAAAATTCTACTTTTTCATTATAGGTGGTTTCTAATAAATCATATGCTTTTTTGGCGATTTCTAATGTAATCGTGCTTTCCTTCTTTTCCCCCTTATAGGCCTCCCTAATTTTTGGCATGAGGTATTCGGGAAATATTATGATTGGTTTAATATCACACATTAGAAATAACCATTGTCTATTTTTATTATCCCGAATTTCGGTGATTATATCCATTTCTTTTAATCTTTCAAGCATTTTTTCCGTATCGGCAAAATCTGAGAAAACATTCGGAATTTTATCTCTGGGATAAAATTTACTCCTCATTAACGCAATATTGTCATAAATATCGGGGTCTAAAAGAAGAGAGGCTAATTGCTTTGTTTCTTCAATGGATTGAGTTATTGGGTCATACTTTTCAAAATAAGAAGTCAATCGTTTTTCAAATTTTTCATGAAGATCCTCTCGAAAGTCTTTTAAACTTTCTAAAAGTTTTAAATTGGGAACACGGGCTAAAATAATGTCTTTTACTAAAAATAAATATTCTCCGCGGTGCGTGATTCGTCCCGTTTTTTTATCCCGGCTTCCTTCAATCCAATCCCGTCGTATCAAGTTTAATTCTAAAAAGGGTTCAAGTAAGATTTCTATATTGGCATTTTCCTTTATTGTTTCAAGAATCTCCTTTAGTTCTACTTTCGAAATTGGGCGTTCTCTTAAAATCTTCAATATTTCAAGTCTCTCATCGCTTGTAAAAATAGACGCTGCTTTTTGCGTTTTATCCAGATTTGACAATCGCATGACTTGAAATAACGTGAACTCTAATTCGTTTCGAATTCTTGTTCGAATGTTAGTTAAAATGGACATTTGATTCGTCTTAACCGCAGTCTCTAAAGCTTTAAATAAAGGATCCATGCGGAGCGCCATCTTATTAATTAAATCTTCAAAGATATCAAGTTCATCCGTTAAATTAAAAACGGAGATCGTTAAGAATTGAGAGCCACCCTCTTCTTGTTTATAAAAAGATATGACTTGATAAGGTTTTTCTTTTAAACGGCCGGAGAAAAAATTTCTAAGTTTTTCTGTCCCCCTTTGAATTCCCGTGGTATGATTATAAAAAATAGCAAATATGTCATTTTCCGAAATTAACTCTAAATAATTTTCTTCGTTAAATCCGCTTTCTCCAAAAACGAGCTCAATTGGTCGAAATTCTGGATGAATTTCTCCACTTTCAGTTTGATTTAAAATAAATTGAAAAGTTAAAATACCTTGAATCATGTTTTTAAACTCTTTTTATTTATTAATGAAATTTATTTTGATTTTCTTTTCATTCACTTGCAACTATTTCAAAATAAATCGCCGTTCTTTCTTTTCATTTCATTAATTTCCATGGAAATATCTGAATAAAAATATGACCTTTATAGTATTTATTTTTATTTTTTTTTTCCTTGATATAATCCATCTTATAATTAAAGGAAAAAATTTTAGTGATTAGAAGCGAACTTTAGTTCGCAAGGAATTTTTTTTAAATTTTTTACTCTACTTTCAAATTTATAAAAGAATGCTGTTAAGGGGATTAATATACCAAAAACGTGTTCATTACAAGAAAAATCTTTCATTTGCGATCTTAAACACAAATCTTTTTTTTATTCTTATTATGTTTTCAGATTATGAGCAAATTTAAAATTAATCTCTATCTTGGCGCGCTCTTTCTTATAATCACGATAATCAGGCTAAATCTACTCGTGTTCGGAATCATTTTGTTAAATCAATTTAATGAACCCTTACCAACCGCTTTAAATTCCATTCTAATCGGAATCATCCTCCTTCCCATCGGCACAATTTTCATGTCAATCTTTCTATATCATGTATCTTCAAGTCGGAAAGTAACCAAACAGAAAAATTAGTTTTTTTCCCTTATCTTCAACCATTAAAAATAGTTAGATTTTATTTTGTTTTTCCGGGAAGGAATCCGTTTTGTTGGATTTCCTTTTTTAAAATTTTCTAATAAAATGTATATAGAAATCAACTAAAAAGTTATAAAAAAGATAAAAGATTTAGGATTTCTTTTAAGAATAATCCATTTAATCATGTTACTTCCATCTTATTAAACGATCGCGCGCCAATAATTATAAACGTGAGCCCAAAAAGACTCATAACTAAAAGATCTAACCATACCGGTATAAATGACACGCTAAAAAGAACGAATCGAAATAAATCCACGGAATATGCGAATGGATTGAAATACATCGCAATTTGCATGTAAGGTGGCACCGTGCTAAAAGCAAAGAAAGCTCCTGAAAACCAGAACATGGGCATCACGATAAATGTCTGGATTAATCCAAACGATTGAAAATCCCTCATCCTTGATCCAATTGTCAATCCTAAACCCACAATTCCCAAGCTTGCCAACAGTGCTACGGGAACGTACAATAAAATGCGCCAAATTAGTCTCCAATCATACCCAAAATATCCGAATGCAAAGCTAATGAAAAAAATGATTAAACTTTGAATTAATGTCTGTAAGGCGATGCCCACGGTTCTTCCAACCATTAGCATTTGACGTCGAATGGGTGCAACTATTAATTCTTTCATGAAACCAAACATTTTATCCCGCATGACGCCCATGCCACCAAAAATTCCAGAGAATAAGATGCTCATGGCGCAAATCCCTGAAGCAACGAACGCACTAGAGTCAATTTGTACCCCTTGTATCGAGATTTGGAATGATGAAAAGCCTCCACTAAAAACGATCAAAAACATTAATCCTTGCACGAAGGATGTTATAATCCTTGTTTTACTTCGCCAAAAATCAAGAATCTCTCGGCGTGCTAATACCCAAATTACAGCTAATCGTAATTTTATATTAAATTCAACCAATTCAGTCATTTTTACCTCACTTCCTTAATTTTCTCATTTGAATAAATTTTTTAATTTCTTTCGTGGGAGTCGAAGTTTCTTCTCTGATAGCACTGCCCGTGTAATGTAGAAACACGTCTTCTAACGTAGGTTGATGCATGTTAATATTTTTTATTTGTAAATGTAAATCATTAATTTTTAAAATAAGCGGGGGAAGTTGCCGACTTCCATTTTCGCATGAAATCGATATTTTTGGCTCGAACTTTGATGATGTTTCTTCTATATACTCATCCTTTTGAATTTTAAGGATGATTTCTTTAATTGGTTCAGGTACCTGTTCGATCAAGTCTGGGGTAAATAAATTAGCAATCCTTTTTTTGGCTTCTAACGGAGCATTTAGAAACATTTGAGAGGCCATGGGAAATTTCTTCCATGCTTTAATTAATTTTTTCGGATCTGACATGAGTTCTTGCATGCGTGCCCGTATCATTTGAGGATTAATGTTTTTCATGCCTGGCGGTAAATTCATGTTCATTTGCATGAAATCTTTTGAAGCCGAAGAATCCACGAGAGAGATATTCTTGATTCCCTCAACTTGCTTTAATTGTGAAATGATTTTGGGCAAGATCCCCGGGTTTTTAATTTTCTCAAATTGGATATCTATGATATCCCCCGAGATTTGTTTTTTAAGGTTTTCTGAGGTATCCAGGGCAATGATTTTTCCTTTATCCATGATGCATATTCTATGGGCAAGTTCATCTGCTTCTTCCATGTAATGAGTCGTAATTAAGATTGTCATGTGCGATGGCCCTTGATTCAATTCTTTTATTTTTTCCCAAATCTTTCTCCGGGTTTGTGGGTCGAGGCCTAATGTTGGTTCGTCAAGGAACAAGATTTTAGGCTCATGAATTAATCCCCGGGCAATCTCCAAGCGTCTTTTCATTCCACCGGAATAATTTTTAACGTATAAATTAGCCTTATCTTCAAGATCCACTAATTTTAATACTTCCTTGATTTTCTGTTTTCGCTCCTTTTTAGGAATGCCGTATAAAATGGCGTGGAGTTCAAGATTTTCCCATCCCGTCATTTCGGAATCGACAGCGGATTCTTGAAACACGATGCCGATGCTTTTTCTTACTTTATCGGGGTCTTTTAAAACGTCATGAGAGTTTACCTTAATCACACCGCTTGTTGGGTGTAAAATAGTAGCCAAAATACTGATTGTCGTGGTTTTTCCGGCGCCATTAGGACCAAGCAATGCAAAAACTTCTCCTTTTCGAATGGAAAAACTCACGTCATCAACAGCAAGAACATTTCCTTGTTTATAGATTTTAGTCAAGTTTTTAACTTCAATGATATTTTCACTCAATCTAATTTTACCTCCATTTTTTTCTTTAATTTCTCAATTATTTCATCTATTTTTTTAAGGAGCCAATTTAATCGGGTAATTTCCATTGAAAGTCCTCTTTTTTGGACTTCCAAAAATTCTAACTTTTCTTCATCGGTTTTTTTATCTAGGCGTTCGATTAACAAGGCAGGCATTAATTTCGGAAAAAATTTTAGAGGTACCTTAGCCTCATCATCTAGCATCGCTGCTTTTAGAGAGGTAAACGTATCTTTTATGATTTGATGTTTTTGTAAGATCATTTTTAATGTTTTTAGTCCTTTAGGGGTGATTTTATAAACTTTTCTTTCTCGTCCTTCTTCTCTTGACACATGATAGTCAAGCAAGCCTTTTTCTGTCATGTCTTTAAGAATCGTATAAATGGTGGACGATGGAAGATCCCAAATACCTAACGTTCTCTCTTTAATGAATTTCCCGATTTCATATCCATGAGAAGCCTTATTTTCAAGAACCAATAAGATCAGCGTGGAGATGAATCCTTTTTTCATCAAGTTTTCAAAATTTTCTGCAATCTGCTCTGCCATGTTAAAAACGAATCATTAATCGTGTAACTTAAGAATGTATTAATATATCAATCTTCGATATATCATCAATTGGAATACATGTGATATATTTAAAATAATTTATGAAACCAATGGTACTTAATAAAAAAATGAAGATAATAATATATTGATTTATTAATGCTTAACTTTCTAATTTTTCATTAAACGAAAAAAATAACAGGATTTTCCTAAATCTTTTCTTTAAATTCTAAATAATCTATAATATATATAATTACGCAAATTAATTTCGAGAATTAAAAATGCAAGAAAAATTTGAAGAAGAAGCGTTCAATTATACCACGCCCATTCATGTATCGTATGCCCTTGGGAGTTTTTTAGATGATTTCATTGCGACCGTGTTGAGTACGTGGGTCTTTAAATTCTACGAGACAGAAATTTTTCTCCCCGTAGCTTTTATTAGTACTGCGATTATTATCTATGGAATTTGGAATGCCGTGAATGATCCCTTAGCAGGACACGTTTCAGGAAAATCTTTTAATTTCATGAGGCGATTTGGAAGAAGATTTTCGTGGTTCATTTTGGCGGCGATCCCTTGTACTTTAGTTTATGCATTAATTTATTTACCCCCGGGTAATGGCATTGAGGGTTTTGCATGGCTGTTATTTACTTTATGCCTATTCGATACTCTTTTTAGTTTTGCTCTCATTAATTGGCAAGGGATATTTCCGGATAAATTTCGTTCTCAAAAAGAACGGACAAAAGTGGCTGGCACACAAATTTTATGCTCTCTCACGGGACTCTTGCTTGGCATTTTAGTTCCTCTCCTCCTCATATCTAGAGGCCCTCCGGGAACCAACGTGGCGTCCTACGTGGAGGTGGCCTTATTCGTATCTATTACATGTTTAACTGTTGTATTTTTCATGATTCCTGGCATGAGAGAGGATGAGCAAATGATCAAAAGAACTTTATTCATCCGTGAAAGCCGTGCTCAACGAGATAAATATTGGCGAAAATTAGTATTTGGATTAAAGCAAAAGAATTATATCGCCTATCTTTTCGCCTATTTAGCTCAAACCACCGTCATGGCATTGATGCTTGCTTCTGTACCCTATTGGCTTCAATATGTTGTAAAAGTAAATGATCCATTCGCAGAGACCGCCTTATTATTAGTTTTTCTTTTAGCAGCCGTGAGCTCATCTCCTTTATGGGTGAAAGTTGCAAGAAAATATGGAAACAGAGTTGGCTACATGTGTGGAACAGGAGGCACTGCTCTTTTTTTAATTATTACAATGTTCATTAGAGACTTCACGTTCACGTTTATAGGCATGGCATTAATAGGATTTTCAATGGGGGCAACTTGGACACTAATATATGCTTGTTTTAGTGACGTAATCGATGATATTGTCGTAAAAACGGGAAAGAGGGATGAGGGCGTGTATTACGGCTTTCGAACTTTTTTTGGACGTATGAGCATCGTAATTCAAGCGGTCACCTTCGGTATAATTCATCCCTTAACAAATTTCGACCCTACTTCTTTGATTCAAACATCTCAAGCTCAATGGGGCATTAATTTTGGAATGTTTGCCGTTCCTGCATTTTTTTATAGCATTGGATTTCTTTTCATGTGGCGTGTTTATGAATTAAAACCAGAGATCGTCAAAAAAAATAAACAGAGACTCCTCGAACTAAATCTTTAATCTTTAAAAAAAACTCTAACTCATTAACTTTAAAGTTTTTTCCTTTTTATTTCGGAATTGAAATAAATACAATGAGGCATTAAAAAAGAATTTCAGTTTCAGCTAAATTTTTCTGTATTTTAAAAACCTTGTTTCTAATAGAAAATATTTTTTATTTATAAAGTCGCGATTAATTTTCCAGCCTCTCGTGCATTTTTGAATTATTTTTTCATCTCTCCTTTTCTTTATTTCATTTTTATATTTCTTTCCCAATCTATTATTATCATATAAGATAATTCCTTCTGAAAGAGCTTCTAAAGCAATTAGGTGATAATTTTTTACCATTTGGTCGAATTCTGCCTTATTATATATAAAGAAATCAATACCACCAGGGCTTATTTTTTGTAATTTATATAATCTATCAAAATAATTTCCAGTAATCATATCGCTTATAATTAATAAATCCAAATCACTTCTATAATTATAATTGCCTTTCGCACTTGATCCAAAAAGGATAATGAATTCAGCAGAAAAAGAAGAGAAGAAAGCATTTAAAAAATCAATTAAATTATCTTTTTTTGGATGTTTTATCAAGATTTTTTCTATAATATTGTATTTTTTTTCAACAAAAACAACAACCTCTTTTACATAATTTATGGCTTGTTCAGCTTGATATTTCGAAAATTTTTCAGAAGGATATCCACTTGTGAAAGGATCATGATATCTTGTTGCGATATGATATAAATTTAAGATACTACAATGGTCCATCATGTTATTTGGAATTTCGATAAATTCTTCTAATTGTTTTAGAAGGTCGATTAAGTCATGACTCCATAAAGCTAAATTATAAACTTCTCCCAATCCTTTAATTGCTTTTTCTGCAGCTTGTTGAGCTAAGAAACACGACCAAGAATAATTTTGAGAATGAAATAGATTTTCCATGGCATTTAAATCGGATTTGGCTTGATTTATCCAATCTTGACTACGAAACATTGATTTTTTAGCAGTTCATGTAATTTTTTTTTAAAAAATCAAACGTGTAATGATTTAAGAATCTAATTTTTATTGCACTCTGAAATTTTTATTAACTATTTTTATTTTCCACTTTTCTTAAAAATTCTGATTCATGAATTACATTATATATAATCCCATCATTACAATGTCTATAGCAACTGATTCGTTTAAATTTTCTAAATTAAAGATAGTTTATGTTAAAGAAAGAAGCTTTTTTCTGTTAAAATGAAAAATAATCTCATTTATTTTTTTAGGATTTATTTTATTCCTAATTTACTTCTCTCAAGAAATATTTATTTCGTTCATGATTTTTTGATAAAATAAATTGGACTTGACCATGCTTGATGTCCGTTTTCCAACGTGATTTTCACGAAAATTCTATGGTCTTGATTGATTTTCGGGTTAATTGGCAAATCTATTTTTGTTTTAAAATTACAATGGGGATTAATTTTCGGATATCGGTTAAGCGATACCTTTTTATCAATTCCTCCCTCAATTTTAAAAATGGTATCATTTAAAGAGATCTCTTGAAGGGGTAATTCAAAATCAATTTGATTGGAAGTAAATAACAGCTTACCTTTAAAGGGTTGGAAAAGATCAACATAAAATCCTTGAATATTTCCTGCCGTATATGTATTCCATGAAATTTTGTTTTTCGAGACGATTTGCAAGGGAGAGTCTTGATTCCAAAAATTAAAAGGATGAGTAGAGAGAATCTCGTTTCCGACAAATTCAATCGTGCCTTTCCACATGCAATTTCGTTTGCGAGCACGAAACTCTGCTCCTTGCCATTGAATTCTAATTCTTGGGAAATTCTCGGGCAGATCAGTATCGTGTACTTGGAAAATAGAGTTTGTTTTGGTCGAATCTGTATTAATTTTTAAGTATTCCTCAGTTTTACTTGCCGATAAATAGGGTCGAATTGTTTTTAATAAAGATTTCCCATTAAAAATTTCAATTCTTTCGATTGGTGTAGCGCTCGCAATTAGAATTGATAAATTTACCGTGATATTTTTATTTTCAGGAATCTCAATAATATCCCCCATCATGACTTCCTTGACTAATTTTGGTTCAGAAGCATCGGATAGACCAGCTAAAGGATCTTGTTCATGATATCTGCATGGACAATTTAATGTACCTCTTATATCTAAAAATATCCGCTCGCCAGTAGTTGCATAATGCTTTCGTAAGGATAAGGCTTTAAAAATGCTTTCACGGGTTAATTCAGAAGTAAGAAAGCATGTTAATCCTCCTTGCGTGCCGAATTTTGATGCTCCGGGATACCCTATTCCCGGACGTCCCTTGTGGTCATCGCTATTTGCGACTATTCCCACTCGATACCCCATGTCAAAGGCATCATGTAAAAGCCATTCAAAAGTTCCCCACGCAGAATGAATTTCAATGGAAGGCTCAATTTTTCTCTCAAAATGATGGGTAATATCTGCATATCGTCCTCCTACGTGAGGAATGACAATCATTGATTTTTGACCAGTTGGGTGTTCCGATAATAATGTAGAGAATAATTCAGAGGCCGTGAGACAATCGGATTCTAAATCATCTTTATCTGAAATCAACGCATGAGAGGAGCGATGGATTTGCTGGTGGGGTTTTAAGAAATAGACATTATGATCGCCACCTAAAGAAGTATTTGCGGAATATTCATATCCAAAAAGCGGAATAAATTTATTTTTTTCGTGATAATTATTCGAAAGTTCATTTAATTCACGCCATAATTCTTTTGTTATTTGAAAATCATTCCCTTGATGGCCTATAATGTCCAAAAAAGCATGATCTCTTGCAAATTTGAAAAACATTTCGGCTGAATTAGTTCCAATGGTTTCTTCGGACTGGGCGTGAAGATCTCCCCAATAATGCTTGAAATATTCTTTATTTTTGGTAATGAACACCATGGGATTAGTTCTTGCGAGATGATTAGAGTTAGAATCAAAAAGATCGATATAAATAATTTGATCCTCAAAAGATTGAAATACCGGAAGGTCCTTACCTAGTTGTAAGCCCTCAATAATGTGACCGAAATTTCCTTCTTTTATATGGTAAGAACGAGGAAGTCCCTTGATTGGATGAGTAGATTTAAAAAAAATTTTTAAGTTTGCTTTATCCGTGGGATTTCCCCATTTATCTTCAGCTCTGAATTTAAGCGAAAAAACTTCCTTTTCATGAATGACCGTGGGAAGATATGCACGCCATTGATAAGGCGGACCACTTATTAAAGAAATTTTTGGACTTGGAACTGGTATGAAAACATTTGTTGAAAAGGCATCCACCATGGTTCGAAATTCGAAAAAGGGTTCACAAAAAGTTTGCAAGCGCATTCCCGGCGATCCCTTTGATTTATCTCCTAAAATTAAATTAATTTCGTCTCCTTCTTTCAATCCCTTTCCGACAATCCTAACTCGAAGTACCTTATACCATGGTCTTTCTCCTTCTCTTGCATGATAAGATAATTCGAGACCAGCTCCATTTGAAGCCCAAGCACTAATATATCCCAGTTCTTTTGGATGTGTCGTTTGAAGGGGACTTTGATCGCAAGCAAATCGAAATAATATTTTGAGCCCGCCAAGATCATCCATTCCATATTTTCCTGCAATATATTTAAGATGGAATGTCGCATGCGTACCTGCGATGAATTCTCCAGTTGGTTCTAATAGAACTTGACCATAAAATTGTGTAATCGTGTTTTTCATGATCGTTTAAACGAATTTAATGTATATAAAAAATTAGGAAATAATTTTAGAATTATCCTCGCAAATTCATGAAAAAAAGGCAGAAATAACGGAAAAATGGATTAAAAATAAATTGACTTCGGGGTCTGTTTTTTACACATGTCCTTACTTAAATCCATCGTGATATTCCATATATCTTCATCCCATTGAGTATCGTGAATGTCTAAATTTAACCTCATCTTTATTTCTTTGATTGTTGTAGAGGATATGATTTTCTTATAGGTGGTTGCTTTTTCTTTAAGGTATTTTTCTACGGCGGTTTTTATTTCTTCAGGACCGATTTCAAACGCTTGGACGGGACGAGTCTCTTGTTTTACTTCCATCTCCTCGAGGTTTAAATCCTCCTCCGTGGGCAGTATTTCTGTTAATTTAATTTTTAATTTCAAGGGAGATAAATCAAGTTTATTCAATATAAATTCAATTTCCTCAATATTAGGCGCTCTTTCTTGAATATCTTCAAAAAAGAGGATGAAAGATAAATATGCCAATTCTAAATCCGTTAAAGGAGATTTCCTTAGAACGTGGACATGAGAATTTTTTGAGGTCCCGAAATCAATATCTAACTGAGATTTTACCGTTGTCAACCATGTTAAATAATCTACCTCGTGGGTCTTTAAAAATTCATGAGCACGAAGGATGGCATTCTTAGTCATGGTGCTTGAAGTAGCTGAAATATTTGTTAAAAACCCTAATTTTTTAGTTTCCCCACTCTTTTCTGATATTAAAAATTCCACACTCATGCCAAACGGCGATACAGAAACGTGTTTTATAAAAGAATAGTCTGGATGAGAGCTCAAAATTTTGAAAAATTCTCCCAATTTCCGTAAGATTAAAGCATTTTTCTCCTCGTCATGGTATGGAGAGTTTAATATTAAGGTTTTCAACTCCTTTTTCTCGATATAGGAGAGCAATAAATCATTTCTTTGGCGAAAGGCTCTGAAAGCTTTAAAAAAATTGTCAATATACTCCAGTTTTCGATTCTTGCGATATTTTTCAATTAACGTATATAAAAATTTTAAAGTACGACGGAGATCTTGGGCATGATTTTCATATAGATACTTGATACTATTCATTCCAAACGGAAATAAAGATTTAGCAGGGGGCGGAGAATCTTCAAATTGTTCCCAAAAATTCATCAAATATTTATTAATGATTTCGATAACTTCTTCCGGTTCTAAGGTCTGTAATGCTATGGTGGTTGACCAATTATCTAATTGTAAGCGTTGATCTTCTTGTAAAATCTCATCAAATGTAAAATACGCATCCAAAGTGCCTGAAAGAATGATTGTCAAATATTTTTTTTGTCGCAAATTTAATAATAAACTAAATAAATTGGAGAAAACGGCTTCCTTGTCCTGGGAGATGCCGGCTTCTAAATGATCGAATATGATAATGGTTGTCGTGGTCTCATCAAACGCCCAGCGTATGAATTCTAATAATGCATCAATGTATTTTGATGCATCATTATCCGTTTCCACGGTATAACCGTCAAAATTAGCAGTACCCTTGAAAGCATTTAAAGCTTTCAATGCATCGGGATTTTGTACATGAGCCTTCCAAAAAATTAAAAGAATGGATAGATCAAAAGGAAGGAATTTTGTTAACATTATAGCATTTCCATTCACTACTTTTAAAAGGAGAGAATTAAATTCTTCCTCGAAAATTTTATTTTTAATAAAGTTCGAATCCTCTATTAATTTTTCAATCGTTTCATTAGAGAATTGCTCTATTAATTGCTTGTAAAGCGTTTGGTTTTCTTTAGATATGGTGAAAAACTTTTTAATCGAATTGATGAGTAATTGTTCACTAAATCCTGATTTTTCCATTTTATCGATCATCTGCCTGTAAAGAGAACGCATGTTAAAATCTTCCGATTGAGCACTTGTTTCCATGTAGATAATCGGGACAGGGTGCATTTCACTCAATTTTTTAGCGCTCCAGCAAATTAGCGTGGATTTTCCAATACCTTGTTTTCCCATGATGCGAATCAGTTGAGGCTGGGGAGATTCCATGCTTTTTAATATTGCTTTCAATAACTCTTGTTCATATTTTTCTCTTCCTAAACAAAACTGCGGGGGATTGTTGTAAAAGTTAGTAGCGAAGGGAGGCGTAGGAAAGGGATTAGGATTTTTAGGATCTAATAAAATACTGGTGCAATTTTTTACCCAACTCTTTGTTTCTTTAATTTCTTCTAAAGTCATGATTCTTTTTTCTTAAAAATAATTTTTATAAACCTTAATTTTTAAATTTAAACCAAACAAAGGTCTTGCCATCTTGGACAAGTGGTTTTCCTCCAAAAGTATTCTTTCCCGGTTGTAAATCGATTTCATATTCCATGAATAGCTCATATAAATGTTCATGAATGGAGTCCGTTGTCAAGGGCAAATATTCTTTAATTTTCTCCGTTAAATCTGAAATGGGAATAAAATCGCCAAGTTTTTTCTCGCATGAATCGTAAACCACCCGAAGAATGCGCAAAAAGTGTTCTTGAGAAACTTCTTTTGATATTGTCTTTTTAGAAGAAGGAAAAAGGTGATTTTCTAAAACGGATAATCGATGTTCAATATCTTTCAATTTTGAAAAAATTTTTTCTATTTTTAGCGAATTAATTTGACTTCGTTTCCATTCCTTGTATTGCTTAGTTATTCTATCGCCCCATATGGCATGTTTACCGGTTTCTTCATAAAATTTATTTATTAATATATTTTCTTTTTCGGAGGTCATGTTGAAATTTTTTTGTGATAAAGTTTTATTCTTCCATCATATTTCTTATGGTTATCATCTTATTAATTATTTTTGTTTTTGCGTAAAGATATTTAATTTAAAGTATTTTAACACGACAGAATTCCGACATTATTCTATTTTATTTTCTCTCTCTGAAATTGGAGCATGAAAATGGAAATATTTTATTTAGAAAACGTTTTCTATCGTAAAATTTTGTCTTTAATTGATCTTGAGAGATTTTAGAAGGCGAGAATTAATTACCATTTCATGATTAAAAATTAAACCAGATAAAGGTTAAATTAATGGTTAATAAAAGAATGAGGATTTTAAAACCATATCTCACTTTATTTTTTTAAGAAAAATACCATGATATTATCATTTTCTCTTGATTTATCAGGTATGAAATAGCTTTCCACGTGAACGGGAATGGTGTTCCCTTCTTTAGATTTTAGTAGAAAATCATATTGATTTTTAGTTTTTTTTGTCCAATTATTTAATACATTTTGAAGGTGTTTCTTATTTCCATCTTTTAAAAGGTTAAAAAACGACTTTTTTATAACATCTTTTTTCTCATATCCCAATATATTTAGCATCGTTGAATTCATAAAGATTACCATGCCCTTCGTATCCACGATCCATATTCCATCGGAGGTGTTTTCTAAAATCATATGATACTGTTTTTTAATGTCCAAAATTTTCTTTTTAGTTCGCTCCCTTTCTAACGCAATCTCTCTAATTATTAAAATTTGTTTTAATCGGTTCGAAATATCATAAAGAATGTAATTTTCCTCATCAGTAAATTTTTTGTTTAAAGGATAAGAAGCTTGAAGTTCTAAAAAATCACCATTTATTTTGATTGACGATGTAATTAATTCTTGTCCTTCAATAAAATTATGCGTTTTATATTCATTTCCCTTAAATTTGAGTTTTATACCCGCTTGTTCAGGAGAATTAAAAGCTCCTTGAACTAGTTTTAAAGTAATTTCAAAAATTTCGGGTAAGGAAAGATGCATGTTTTCTGCTAACTTAGAAATACCGTATAAAGCACTTAGTTTCTTATTTTCGTCAAATAATTCGCGTTCTTTCTTTTTCATCTCTCGTTCTGCTAATTTTCGCTCTGTAATGTCTCTAAATATTACTTGGACTAATCTTTCTTCTCCAATCTTTACTCTTGAAGCGTTATATTCCACCGGAATAGACTCGCCTCTTGAATTCTTAATGCGACTTTCTAAAGGAGGAGCATCGCCCCTTCTTGCCATATCAATAATATTTTTCTTAATTTCTTCATAGTCGTCCTCAAAATGAAAAATTGAAGGTTTTAGACCCCTTACCTCATACCTGTTTAATCCTAAGATCTTTTCTGCTTCATGATTCATATCTATAACTTGCTCGGTTTTATAATTAATAATGATAATTGCATCCCGTGCCCGGTCAAATAATGTTTTATACCTAAGTTCTGCTTCTTTTAATGCATTAAGAGAGGGCTCGAACGAGTTATAAAACGTATAAAAAATTTGTTTAATTTCCTGCAACTTTTCCGCATCAAATTCATGTCGAGAAGTATTGCTATGAAAGGCTTTATATCCTTCTTTCACGTTTTTAATTTGCTTGGCAAAAGCTTCTAGTAATTCTCGCGATAACTTGAGATTTATCTCGTTATTGATATCCGTGACTATTGAAATTAATAAAATTTCTTTCTTTCCCCGAGCATATTCACTAAAAATATTAAAAATTAAATTTACGCTTTTAAATTTATCCGTTATGTGGACAAAAAATCCATTTTCATTTAAGTCCATTAAGGAAGGTAATATTTCAAGATCAGAATTACTTATTGATTCGGGCGCCTTTAAAAATACCCTTGGACCCAATATATTATCGAAATAACTTAATACCAGCCCATTCATTAGTACCGTTTATTTTCAAGCATGTAAATAAATTAGAAAAAGAGCTTTTTACATAGCATTGCTCTTCCTCTAAAAAAAAATATTTTTTTTAATTTTTATCTTCATATGGTAAAAATAATTAATAAATTTAATTCCTCTCTCTTAGTAATACAAATTCGCGAGAGTACGCAGTTTCAAGAAACTCTCATGATTAATTATTCCCTTTTCTTCTTATCATTAAAAGTTAAAATTTCTCTCAATGTTCAACTATAACGTATATCAATCATTAAAATCGAATGTACTTATTTTAATGCGTTATATGATTAATTAACACTTCAAAATGTTTAATTGATAAGGAAAAACCCATTCCTCTCATAAAAATTAAAAGATTTAATAAATATCTCCACATAAAACGGATTTAAATACTTTAATAATTCTTTTATCATTTTTCATTACTATACCCATGAATTATTAAATAAACGAGGTTTATGAAAAAAATGCCCGATCTTAAATTAGAAATAACGTGTTTTGAGAAAGCCGGCCCTCACAATACGGATGCAACCCTTGAAATAGCAAAAAAACATGCAGATCAACTAAATATCAAGGATATCGTAGTAGCGAGTACCGGGGGAATGGTTGCCGAAAAAGCTCTAAACGTATTTGATCCTGCCAAATATAATTTAATAATCGTAACTCATTGCTATTATTTTGTCAATATTAAGACTCGACAAGAGTTCGATGAGACTAAAATGGAACAATTAAGAAGTAAAGGAGCAAAGATTTTAACAGCAACTCACGCGATGAGTGGAATTGAGAGAAACATTCGCACTTCCTTGAAACAATGGTGCTTCGTAGACCTTATGGCTAAATATATCCGTGAACAATTTAGCCAAGGTACTAAAGTATGCATTGAAATAGCAAGCATGGTTGCTGATGCTGGGTTAATTCCAGACTTAGATCGAGATATTATCTGCATAGCCGGAACTGGACGGGGCGCAGACACCGCCTGCCTCATCAAACCCGCTCCTACTAGTGCATTTGATAAACTTCGAGTGAAGGCTATTTTAGCCAAACCGGTTTAGTTTTTCTTTTTTAATTTTAAAATTTTTTTTTAAAAAAAACCATATATTCGTGATTATTTCTAGATACATGCAAAATTTATTTTTTGGTTTAAGACGATAAATATTAAGCATTATAAATTATTTAGAGGTTTGCAAAATGAAAATTGTTTTTCATGAAAAATTTTACAATTCTAATTATGCGATGGATCCTGCCGCTGCTCCGGGAAGAATTGAGAGTATCATGAATATCCTTCTAAAAAATAAAAAAGATTATGAATTCATCACCCCCGCTCCTGCCACGGAAGAACAAATCCTCCGAGCTCATACCGAACGCCATCTAAATTACATTAAACGGGATTCTCTATTATTTGAATTGGCTTCTTTAGCAGCGGGAGGTGCAATTTTAGCAGCGGAACTTGCCTTTGAGGGTACCCCCACATTTGCCCTGATACGCCCTCCCGGGCATCATGCTTCAGCCGATTCTTGTTGGGGGTTTTGCTATTTCAACAATATGAGCATTAGCTTGCTACAATTATTCCATGATAAGAAAATTAAATCGGCATTTATTCTTGATTTTGATCTCCATACGGGTGATGGAAACATTAATATTTTAATGAATCGAACTGATGGATTTAAGGTAGAAATTCTAAACCCAAGTTCGAGCACGCGTGCAGATTATTTGAGAGAAGTGGAAGAATACATGCAATCTCTTAAAAATATAGATATTTTTGCCGCATCAGCTGGATTTGACCAGGGAATAGACGATTGGGGCAATCTATTAGCACCAGAAGATTATACGCAATTAGGGGAATTAATGAAATATTATTCGGAAAAAGCGTGTAAAGGCCGCCGATTTGCTCTTCTTGAAGGCGGATATAATCATGAGGTGTTAGGTATTAATTGTAATGCATTTTGTCAAGGATTTAAATAAAAATTAAACAGGAAATTTTCATCCTTAAATTTATTTTAAATTTGATATTAAGAGAGATTAGAAAAAAATATTCTAAAAAAAATTAGGCAAATTGCTTAATGCGGGGACTTTAATTTAAACTACTATTTTAATGGAATGGGCCCTTGCATGGCGTTTTACTTCCGCCTCATTTTCAAATACTTGAAGTATGTCAAAGTCTGCCATGATTCTTTTATTCTTTAAATCAACTTCAATTAAGGGTATTGCTTTATTAGAAGGGATTAAATATGCGTGGATCAAGCAGAATTTTTTTCCTTTTTTAGCTAACTTCTTGCATTTTTCGCACGTTTTTACCCCTCATATGCAATGAAATAAAGTTAATTTTTTTATTAGTTCAATAATGTTAATTTTTTAAATTCGAGAATTAATTTAATCTTTATAATAGGCTAATACCTTTTTTAAACAAGTGAATGAGCTTTTAATTTTACTCGTATCGGCTAAATACGTGGTATTATAAAAAATTACATGTTTAAGACCTGCTCTAGCGTAATTCTCGATTTTCGCAATGATCTCATCAGGAGTTCCATGGATGATATATTCTTCCATCATGTTTTTAGGAATTTTGTTTAAAGCCATTAGAATCTCTTCTCTGGAATATTTTGGCGGAATGTAATGGACTAGGCCATAAAAATTTTCCCCTAAGGGATGTGATGTTCCATATTTTTTAAAGATCGAATCGGGTAGCAAGAATAACTGATTTTTTATAACGGGTTTATTAATTAGTTGATCACAGGTATCATGGTTCTCATCAATAACTAAGTAGCAAAAAAGTGCTGGTGTGATTTCTTCTGGATCTCGTCCTTTTTTTTTAGCTATTTTTATTATAGTGTTTAATTTTTCTTTATATTTTTTAGGAGTAAAATAAAGAGGAATCCACCCATCTCCTAAAGAAGCAGTCAATTCAAGCATTTTAGGACCGTGTGCTGCGATCCAAATAGGAGGATATTTACCTTTTTCAAAAGGCTTAAGTGCCAAAATGGCATCTTTTAAGGTCCAAATTTTACCTTCATAACTTATTTTATCACCATTTTTCCACAATAATTTAATGATTTCAATTGCTTCTTTTAATCTCTGAACAGGTCTATTCATTTCAATTCCATAAGGAATGTTATTTTCTCCTTCTCCGGCTCCAATTCCAAGAATTACCCTTCCTTTTGAGAGATTATGCAAGGTAAGGAAATCTTGCGCTAAAACTGCGGGATGTCTTCTAAATGGTTCCGTCACGCTCGTTCCAAATAAAAGTTTATGTGTATTCCACGCGGTTAAAGTCATGGTTGAGATTACCGAATGAAAAATGTGCGGTGAAGGTTGGATGTTCGCAGCATCTATGATAGAAGGAGTCCAGATGGATTCAGGAGTAAATCCCATTAGATGATCCGCAAACCATATTGAATCATATCCTAATTCTTCGATTCGTTTTATTGATTGTACCCCTTTATTAATATCTCCTACAAAACTTCCTTCCGTGCCAATTTTAAGGTCTGAAATGTCCATGATTAAACTTCCTTTTTAAAATGATATTATTATTTTAAATAAATATTTTTTCTTAGATTTCTTGGATTAAAGAGAATTTTTTAAATCTAAAAAATTCAACCTAATTTTCTAATGAACATGGAAAAATACATTTATCATTTAAATTTCCTCGAGTATTGAAAAAATTTAAAATCGTTTTTAAAAAAGTTTTTAATCCAGTCCATTAAGGGGATTCATTAATCATTTAATAGAGACTTATTATTAAATAAATGATGCCCCTCCTCCTTCCTTATAAAACCAATTAATTAGTTAAAAAAAAGAATAAATAAATTAATGGTTTTTGAAACCTAATTCTTTACAATCATTTAAATACGTTTGAATTTTTTCTCGAATAGCTTCTGGCAACTTGTCAATGGCATCGTTTTCATGAATTTTATAACAATCCGCACAAAAAGGAACCTCAATCATGTTATCATCCCTTATTTCCTTAATATTCTTTGAATTTTTTAATTTCTTGTTACAAGCTATGCAATACCTGTGAAAATCGTTTATTCTCTTTTCTATCATTTCTTTTTTCAGGTTGGGATAGAGGTCTTTTATCGTCTTTTTGAAAGCTAAATCGGCGTTTATTCTTTCTTCAATTGCTATTCTCAAAAGAAAGGAACGAGAAATCTTTCTTTCTTTACCTAATTTATCCAATAATTCGATATATAAATCCGGAAGACTAATGCTAATATTCTTAATGATCAAACCCTCTTTTTTAAATTTAATGAATAATTTAAATAAGAATTCTTATCTTATTTATTTTTGCTTAAAGTATGTGAATAAAATTACCTTTATAAACATTTCTATCAATAATTTTGCTTGAATATTTTTTAATTTATTTAATACTTAAGAATGAAATTAATCTTTACATGTTATAATTCAAATTTAAAAGATCCGAAAGATTTTTTAAATGATGTGAAAATTTTTTAAATTCATCATTTATTGATTGTTCAAGCAAAAAAATTAGCGATAAAGATTTTTTTAAAATCAAAGGATAAAAAAATTTAAAAAAATGCTGGGAATTAAATTGAAATATTTGTAATTTTTTTTAAGGTACGGTATAAAATTCTTCAACAAATTCCGGTTTTCCTTGGTATCGTTGCATAAATAACATTGGACCTTTATCCAAATTCTTGAAAAAATAGCCCGGAACTCTTATTCCCGCTTTTCTCAAAGCATCTCTTATTTCTTCCTTGTTGGGAGGGCACCCTTTAATCATGATTAATTCCTTAATATTGGGATGCTCTTTATTTTTATTTACTTGACATTGTCCAACCAAAATCGTTTTGTTCATGCCGGGAGAGGGCTCCATTACTTTACCTGTTAACACCTCAATATTATCAAAGGGCTCGCCTTTCCAAGCCGTCTTTATTGCCATTAATAATAATCCGTTTAAGACTGAGCAATAGGTACACATGGTCTTATCATATTTATGATACCTGATTCCTGTAATGCCTGCTCTCTGATAAGCAAGGGGAATGTCATTCTCTCCGTAATAAATATAATCCCATTCATGAGGGCTCGCAAGATCTTCAATTTTCTCTCCTACGATTTCGATGTCCGATAAATCGGTAGGTCGATTTCGATCTTTAGCAGCTTGCACCAAGTGGGGCACGCTGGAAGCATCAATCCCTAATAAATTTGCCCCTACAAGATCGGCTGATAAAATATCTGCTGAAGCGACTAAAATGTTGCTTCGATGAGCTTTTCCATCCATGGCCGGCCCTCGTTCAAGCGTGTAAATACCATCAATAACCGTAAGACTTGGAGGAATTTTATTAGCTAATTGAGCAACATTATAATCAAGATTTTTAATGGGATCTGCGCTATGAAACTTTTTTCTTGAAGGTATGCTTATTAATCCTTTCAAATTTTTGATTCCCAAGCTAACAACACATTGGGCATGAGTTTTTAAAACGGGAAGATCAACGAGAAAATCAGAATGCAACATGTCTGCATTCATTTTTACCGTAACGTCATCCGTTAAATTAATTTTTTCAAAGGGTCGTTCGAATGTATTATATATTTTGACGCCATATTTATCTGCAAGTTTATTATAACCTAATTTTTCAAAAGCATCTGCAGGCGTTTCTTTATCTTTTGGATCTTCTGTAATAATACCTTCTCCTATCGTGATATCGTCAATCTCTTTTTCTTTTAAAATCTCTATTACATCTTCAACAACTCGGGTGGTAGTCAACACGCCCCATTTAGGAAAATCACATTCTTTAGTCCAATACACGATATTAGGTTTGATGAATACTCTTGCTTTTTCCGGCAAGTGGTCTAATCCTTTACAGAGTTCTACCGCTTTTCTTACCGATTCATGAGGTCTTTCATATTTTACGATTGACACTAAATATTTATTCATGGAATCACTTTATTAAGACTTTTTTATGAAAATACAATAATTTTTCTTTAAAAAAGTAAACCCTTGCAAACTAAATTTTGGATTTTTATAATACTCCTAAAAATAGTACAAATTTCAATATAAAAAGAATGTGAATTCTATAAGAATGAGAAAGAAGCTTCTTGCATGAAAAAAATCAACGTACATGGCACGAACACGGTAAATCATAGAAGAAAAATCGATGATTGTATTAAAGAAAATGCTAATTTAAATGAACGTGTCGAAAATTAGTTTAAAAAATGCAATCCATAAAAAAAATAATAAAAAGATATTATAAAACAATATTTTTCATTCTAAGATAATATTTAATTCCTTCGAAAGAAACAATGCAAATGAGTGAAATCAAGAAGCACACGAGCCAATCTAGCGCCGTCAAATACATGAACATGAAATTTAATCCCGTAACAGTAGCCAATCCGATTTGAAATCCGGGTATGTACATGATGGAAATAAAGGCCACGAATAGAATTCCCAAGAGAAAATACATGAATTTATTGCTATCTTCTCTAATACTTGCAATTAAGGATTTATTTGGGCGTCTAATTTGAAGGACTAGAAATGATTCACAGAAATAAAGAGTAACCATAAGCATGGTTAATGCTTTTGCTTCATTTAATTTGACAGTGGGTGTTAAATGCATGGTTGCTGATGTATACAGGTACGCCTCATTCCACATTCCTAATTCATGATTAGAGGGAACTACAGGATATGAACCCGTAAGAGCAAGGAAATACGTGATGATCATCGAAATTGCTAAAAGCCCACCATATAAGCACATGAGAAGAATTGTTTTTTTTGAAAGTATTTCCTCCTCATCTCTTGGCTTTTCTTTCATCACATCATCTGAAATGGTATCAAACGTTAAAATTAACCCAGGAAAGATATGGAGCGTGATGGAAAGAAAAATCCACTGCATGTAATAAGGTGAAGCCGGATCTTGCCACCACGGATAACCTAAAATTACAGCTAAAATAAAAGCGACGAGTCCTTCGAAAACATTAATACAAATGTAAAAAAACACCACGGCTCGAACTTTAGTAAAGATTCCTCTACCTTGTTGGATACCTTTAACTATAGAGTTAAATGAATCGTCTGAAATTACCATGTCAGAAGCTTCTTTGGCGATATCCGTTCCCGTAATCCCCATGGCCATGCCGGCATCGGCTAAATTTAACGCTAAGGCGTCATTAACACCATCTCCGGTCATTGCCACCACTTTATTTTCCGCTTTATATTTCTTGATTATTTTTTCCTTATGTTCTGGAGAGACACGGGCAAATACTTTAATCTTATCGAAATTTGGTCGGGCAATAGCTTGTTCTATATCTTTTCCTTCCACCACTAATTCATCTTCACTATTGATGATTGAAATTTGTTGGGCTATTGATTTTGCGGTAGCTGGAGAATCTCCTGTTATCATTACTACATCTATGCCTGCCTCATGACATTGTTCTACCGATTTTTCCACTCCTTCTCGTGGGGGATCAAGGATGGTGACAAATCCTAAATAAGTCATGTCTGATTCAAATTGGTCTCTTAACTCATCTATATCGGATGGTAACATGTAGAATTCCTTATAACAAAAACTTAAAACCCGATATCCTTTTCCAGCATACTCATTAATTTTTTCCATCACTTCGTTTTTTAACTTGTCATTGAATTCTATGCTCGCATCTTTATATAATATTTTTGAACAAAGGGGAATTAATATTTCGCTCGCTCCTTTAGTAAATGAAAAGTATTTTTCCTCGTGCCTGAAGATCTTCGTCATCCGCTTCAAGGAAGAGCTAAATGGGAATTCTTTTACTTGTTCGAAATCTTCTAAAAGATAATCGCCCATACCTTTTTGAAACAATACCATTAAAGCCCCTTCGGTAGGCGATCCAATGACATCCCATGTATCAATATTTCTATTTGCTGCTTTTATCGTATTCTTTACCAAGGCAGAATTGTTGTTCAAAAATCCACTAATCAACAATAATTTCAACTGAGGAAAATTTTCGATATGCGTGATGTATTCCGGATTTTTTTTATCATCTATTTTAATAATTCTGCCTTCGGGAGAATATCCACTTCCCGTTACTTTAAACACGTGTCCATTAGTCCACACGTGCTGAACGCACATTTGATTCTTCGTTAATGTTCCCGTTTTATCCGAACATACCACGCTAACACGACCCAAGCTGTCCACAGAAGCAATATTCCGAACGATTACTCCATAACGTGCCATTGCAAGTACCCCCGTGAGAAGGATGATGGTTACTAGTAAAGGTAAATTGATGGGCATTAAATCTAAGGCCGCATTTAAACTTCCTACGATGTTTAATACTCCTACAGTTATAAGTTTAAGAATTAAAGTTGCCACCCATAACGCCACGATCACGAGTCCTAACCACTTGCCAAAATTATTCATCTTATTTCTTATGGGTATTTCACTTGTTCCAGCTTGTTCCAATCCTACTGAAATCTTTCCAATCTCTGTATTTGCACCCGTTTTCACTACGATCGATTTTCCGCTTCCCATGGTAATAAATGTCCCATAAAAGACCATGTTCTTTCGTTCCGAAATGGGAAGTTCTCCTTCCACTGAAATGGCCCTCCCATCGTTGAATTTTTTTACGGGTTCGCTCTCGCCTGTTAGAGATGCTTCATTTGTTTCTAAATTGGCGCCCTCAATAATTCTCGCATCTGCAGCAATTTTATCTCCTTGATTTAAAACTAGAATGTCTCCCATGACGATGTTTTCCGTGGGAACTTCTTGTTTTTTTCCATCTCTTATAATAGTAGCCGTGGGCGCGGATAATTTTTTCAATGCTTCAAGTTTTTTTGTGGCCCTATATTGTTGAAAAATAGCAATGATACAATTTACTCCAACAATTCCTAAAGTTATAATAATCATCGATAAATTACTCTCTTCCCCGAAAAAACTTGCAAAAAACATTACTAAAGAACAAGCCAAATAAATTACAATGAGCCAATTAAAAAGAGGAGCCAAATATATCTTAATAAATCCTTTTGAGACTTCAGGAAGAATATTTGGCCCGTATTTCTCAAGTCTAGCTGCAGCCTCTTCAGAAGTTAAGCCCTTAGTGATATTAGTATTAAGTTTTTTAACAAGATCATCGATACTATCTTTATAATAGGAGTTCATTGACATGTCTTTTAATCGATACTATTTTTGTAAATTTTAAAATAATTATATAACTATACCATGAAAAAATCGTATAATAAAATTTATCACTTTCTTCATGAGAAATTATTTTATAGAATCTCCTTCTGAATAATTTTAAAAAGATATAATGAACTTGTTAATTCAGCTCTCATTCCTATAAAATTCATGTTAATTTTAATAAAAAAAGATAAAGAGAATAGGAAATCATGGATCATTCCATCCCAATTCGAGTAAAATATCAAGAAAAGGTGTCATGGCTATTTAATCCATGAATGAATAATAAAAATTTGTCTAAATACCTTTTAAAACATACGAATAAATATTCATGGTTTCCCGATTTCTCAATAAATTTAACATCTCTATTGTTTCGTGGTTTCTTTATTTTTCTAATTACCGTTCCCCAATCTACGTACACGAGGAGAAACATGATTATGATCGTTGCTGACCATATTACTGAACTTTGGATTAATTCTGCTGTCGTGCTTGGTGGAATGACGCCCGTACGAGCGGCTTCTAAATTAATTCCAAAGAGTCCAAAAAGAAAATCTCCAATTGGAGTATTAGCAAACCAAATGGGAAGGGCACTACATAAAAAACATAAAATGAACTTTCCAATGAAACAATATACCAGTGCCTTAATGAGACTGTATTGAGCGATTCCTAATACAATGAGAAAAGCATCATCAGGAAGGGGAGTTGCAGCGAAAAATATAATGAATAAAGGAGCCCAACCCGCATCTACATATTTTTTCATGCGTTCTATTGATTTCGAATCGCCAATCATTTCTTTTGAGCCCCTACCAATTAGCCATGCACTTACTTCGCCAATACTTGCACCTAAACCCCCCACTATGCCTAGAAAAACGGGATTTACGCCAGGTACTACGGCAGATATTACTATTAACGCAATGGTATAGGGTACCGGAAAAATTATGGTAAAGTTGCCAAAAATAGAAATTAAAAACACTCCAATATAGATCCCTATATCCCCATACGTATTATAATAATTCATGACTAAATTCGCAAGCCACTGACCAAAATTAATCCCGCTCACCGCGAGAAAAATAAATATAGCAATAATGGTCGAAATGAAAATGATAGCTCCATATTTTTTAAGAAATGATTTAAACTTGGAAAGTTCCACTACAGATTGATTTTCATTCATGATTTTCGAGGCTATTGATTATTTAATTTCATGAATTCATGGTAATTTTCATGAATTTAATTATATTATTAATAGATTATGATAATAAAAGCCTTTTTAATTTCATTTATAGGATAAATGAAAATGACGGTTACCGCATGAACTTCTCCGGCTCTCCCAATATGCGGACTAAGAAGTGATATTTCTTTCTAATCGTCGTGCTTGAGAAATTGGTCGCTTTTTGAACTTGATGTTGGGTGAAGAGGTTTGTTTTTCCCTTTTTAAAGATTTTTCCCGCATAATAAAGAAGTCCTGCCGTGAAAGCTTTATAATTTAAGTTTTTAAGGGAGTCATAGGGGATTAAATTTAAAATTCTATCCACGGCCAATGACATTTCCATTTTCAATCGTTCAAATTCTTGTTCATCATCAACCACGTGTTTTACCTCTTTATACGGGACATTATTAAGATTTTGCTGAAAGAGAATTTTTATCTCTGATTTAATTTCATGTTCTAAAGTATCTTTGATTTTAAAAGCTTGTTTTTTCATTTTTTTTAGCCTTTCTGTACTTTCGTTTTGTTCCGTTTTTCTAATTCTTGTCATTGCTTTACTTAACATTCTTTTATTAATTTTATGGCCCAATTCATTACAAGCTTTAATGAAATGTTCCAGTCGAATATTTGTCGTATCTTTAATCTCCATCCAAACAATCGCTAAGAATATAATTACCATGTTTTGATAGGTTTTTTTATGTTTTCGATAATATCGTTGATATCGCTTTTTAATTTCTTGAAATTTGGTCGAATCAATCTTTAATCCCGGGAAGTAATTTTTCAACAATTCTAACGTTTTTTTTTGTTCCATGAACACCGTTCTGGGATCTCGGTACCACGTGTTCAAGGTTTTGATTCGTTCAAACTTTTCCTTGATTTTTGGATCTTGAATCGCCCGATAATTTTTCCTTTGAATTTCTTTTTCATATTCGATTTGAGAATCCTTATAAATTTCAGTCGGATACCGGGTATCGTTAAAAATGGCTTCTTCATTTAAAATAAGACCACAATCTTCACAGACAATATATCCCCCTTTCGATTTAACATGAGAATGTTGACATTCAACATCCCTTCTTTCTTTCGAATTTGATTTTCTCAATGGATCCCTCAAATTTACATGATTCCATGAAATTAATTGAATAAATTCCTAAAAATAAAACCATTATTTATTTAAATTTTTTTTTGTTTGGGTTAAAAAAGGATTTTCCGGAAAGACCTCACGAAATTACAGCGAAATGACCCTTGTTTTGATTTTAATATTCTAATTCACGTTTTTCCGTTCTTCGCTAATTTCGGATGAAGAAATGAGGTAATTTCATGGACCATGGTAATTTCTGAAATATCGATGCATTTACCAGTTTAATTTCTTATGGATTCCACTTTTTCAAATAATCCTAATTTACCATTTAAGTTAGGAATTTTTAATCATCAAGTATGAAAGTTTTTAAGAAAAGGAGTTAAATTATATATTATCAATAGGTGTCAATTGTCATGATGGCCTCAGAAGAATTATCTAAGTACCTCACGTTTTTCTATATCAGCTTCTTTATTGGAGTTGTTTTGGAGTTCCTTGATTTTTTCTTATTAATGAGCAGTAGTTTTATAATCGAAAATGAAGAGATCTTGATTTGGGACATTTTTTTTAATAGTGGCAACGTATCCTTTTATCGAACTCTCAGTTGGATAATTATTTTAGTCTTAAATTGCATCTATTTTGGAATCGGACTTATCTTTTTTGGACTAAAACACAAAAAAGAAATAAAACCGTTAGTGCTGGCAAAATTCATCATTATTTTAGGAATTTTCGTGTTAGTGAATTCATTTACTCATTTAGAATACCTCGTTGTTGTTGCGAATACCCCTATTCCTCTTGACAGTGGTTCAATTCTTTTTAAAGAAATCGTGTGGGATTCACATTATTCTTCCTTTATATTACTAGCATTCTGGGTGTTTTTGTACGCTATAACTAGCCTTTATTTGATCTTCGGGCTATTCATAACTGCTGGTGGAATCAATTGGAGCAATAAAATTGCGAAAGTGAATGAGCAAAGTGCCGCATAAAAAACTAATCCTTTCTATTAATTATTTAAATCAATAGTTGAGGGTATTTTTAAGTTTATAATATAGCTTGTTTTTTAAGTTTTTTAAATCTCATTCCGACAAAACCCTCAATTATACCCCATCTGATTTCGTCGCCCCCTCGGAAAATCACGTTTCTAAAGGGCTGAAAATCTCATGTACCATCCTTGCTCTACCTTAGCTTTTTTAAATTTGAAAAAAAAATAAATGAAAATTTTTATTAAATGGAAAATGTCAATTCAGGGTCAGAATCGTACCAAAACATTTAAAAGAGCCCCATGATTAAGGATCTTAAAAACACGAGGAAAACAGTTGCTCATCTTAAAATATAAAAAAAAGCCCTCGGTCATCCAAATGCAGCTCACGGATTACCTCTCTACTCCTAAAATACAAGTTTTTCGGATGAACATTCCAAAAGAATACAGGACGGCGATGAAACTCTTATATAGCGTCCCCCGAAGGGCACCCCGAAAACGAGGTAGGAAGCGAGATCATGTTAAATTGTTC
>JALGVJ010000007.1 GCA_029838195.1 Promethearchaeota archaeon | reverse complement strand
CGGATTACAAGCGAGAACCGACAAAACTGCGATTGCTATAATCTCGATTTTTGTCGCCCTTAAAGCTAAAAAATTTAAAAACCAAGCTAAATTATAAACTTAAAAATACCCTCAGTTGATACCAATCTCTTTTTTATCCATTATTTATTTCATGAAAATAAATGAAATCTTATTTTTATTGAATCTTAGCACGTTAAAGTCTCTCTTATTTGCTTGGTCCTGCTTCTTAGCGTGACTTCCGTGATTTTTGCAGTTGTAGCAATAAAGGATTGTGTCTTTTTGATGGAAGAATCTTTACTCGCAATATAAATACAAGCCGCAGCTAATCCTTTGGGATCTTTACCCGCTTTCTCTAAGCCCTTTTTAGATGCAATTAAATAAAGATTAATGGCTTTCTTTTGAATGCTCATGGGAAGAGATAATTCATTTCCAAATCGGTATATCAAGGATTCAACAGTAATGGGAGAATATTTTAATCCTAAAGCTGGTAGAATTTCTCTAATAATCATTCCTAAACTTTGGATGACTGTTCTTCGAGGAATTAATGCGGTATCGCAAATTTCATCTAATAAACGAGGGAACTCGTGAACCCGAATTGCCACATATAACGACCCCGCTATAAATCCATCTATAGACCTTCCCATGGTTAGCTTTTTTTTAGCTACAATCTTGTAGATCTTCCAAGCAGTTTCCACGATATAATCTGGTATATTTAACTTCGAAGATAACATGGTCAATTTCGGTTTGGCTTCCCAAAAATTCCTCTCAATACTTGAAATTAAGGAGTTTTGGATTTTCGATAATCTCAAAAATAGCGCTTTCTCTTGCGGGGCAATGGAATTACCTTTAGAATCTTTATTCGTAATGGGGAGTAAGGTTCTGGGACCGAAGTTTCTCCATCGTGGTTCCGTTCGCCGTCTATTTGAAATTTCTTCGAATGTATAGGCTCTTCTTTCATTTCCCACGTAAATCCGTTCGAAGATCATTCCACAGTTCAAGCATACTTTATTACCATTCCTTGATTCAATGATCTGATTATCGCAACAACAAAAGTGGGAGAAATCCTCCGTTTGGAAATCTTTATCATATTTTACATTTACTTGTTGATATAAATTCATGTTGGATGAAAAAAAAGGTTATTATTAAAAGAGATTTAACACTAGAAGATCCATCTCTCGTATTTATATCTTTTCCTACTTTATTCTGATTTTTTTAATAATTTTAGGAAAAGCGTATAAAAACGAAAAATAATTTAATTAACATGAGGAAATGTTTTTCAAGAATATTTTAAATTAACTATAAATTCCTCGAAATCAACCATTTAATTGTAAAAGGTAAGAAGGCCATGGATTTTTATGAAGTAATTAGAACTAGAAGAAGTTATAGGAAATACCTTCCTGATATGCCACCGGAAGAGAGTATTCATCGAATTTTAGAAGCGGCACGGCTTGCTCCGACATGGGCTAATAAACAAGGCGTTCACTATATAGTAGTAAAAGATCCCGAAAAAGTAAAAGCAGTTAGAAAAGCTACAGGCCAAATCGGGAAATTTTCAGACGCTCCAATTTTTATCGTGGGAGTTATCTCAGAAAAAGATTCGGGCACGGGAGGGAATGGAATAAAATATTTTACCGTGGATTTTGGAATCTGTTTTGAACATCTTATTTTAGCCGCAACTGCAGAAGGCTTAGGAACATGCTGGATTGGCTGGTTCAATGAGAAAAAAATAAAAAAAATATTGGAAATTCCGGAAAAATATCGCGTGGTCGGATTAACTCCTGTTGGATATCCGAAAAAGAAAAAGGGAGAAGTTCAAGATCGCATTCCATTAGAACAAATTGTTCATCACGACAAATTTTAATTATTTTTTTCCACATTTTCTTTTCTTTCATCTTCCTTTTAACATCTCCTAAAATGGAGTAATTTTGCGATATCGTATTTAAGACTTCTCAACAATTGAATGGGTTTTTTCGAGTCGAAAGTTTTATTTCTTCTTCACTTTAACGAGCATGTGAAAAAATAGCAGAAAGACGGAGTAAAAATAAAAAAACATCTTCCATTATTTAAATTAACATGAAAATTGCAAGGCTTGATTTAAATACTCTTTCGGTTCGTTTTGAGGAAATTGATAAAAATTCGAAGTATTTCTTGTTTGGAGCACGGGGATTAAGTTCTAAAATAATTTCAGAAGAAGTACCTCCGGATTGCGATCCACTTGGAGTAAAAAATAAATTAATAATAGCAAATGGGCTTTTAACGGGAACGCCCTTTCCAAACTCCGCTCGCACTTCTGTTGGAGCTAAAAGTCCTTTAACAGGTGGCATTAAAGAAGCAAATGCTGGCGGGAGACCTGCGATGATGCTAGCGCGCTTGGGTATTCGAGCTTTAGTTTTAGAAGGAAAAGCTTCTTCCAAAACATTAATCTTAATTAATGATAATAGCATTAAATTGGAATCTGCCGAGAAATTTGCAGGATTGGGTAATTATGAATTACATGAGCGATTAAAAAACAAATATGGAGATAAAATTGGAATTTATTCCATTGGACCTGCGGGAGAATGGATGTATAAAAATTCTACTATAGCCACAAATGATATTGAGGGATTTCCAAGCAGACATGCTGGACGGGGCGGAATAGGTGCCGTCATGGGCTCTAAAAACGTGAAAGCCATTGTCGTTTTTCCTACTAAAACGTCTCAAGTTAAGATACATGACCTTCAGCAATTTAGGAAAATAATAAAACCCTTTGCTAAGAAACTTGCAGAAACGAAAGAAGCTCTCTCTGTTTATGGTACAGCATTGGGCGTGCGTATAATGAGTGAAATCGGTGGATTACCTACTCAAAATTTTAGAAAAGGGTCTTATGAAGATGCAAATAACATCTCGGGAGAAAAACTTCATGAAATTGTAATAAATCGGGGCGGGAAAAAAAGGCTTCCTTGTAGCCCAACATGTGTCATTAAATGTTCTAATTATTACGTGGATGAGAAAGGAAATCACGTAACATCGAGTTTAGAATATGAAACCATCTTCGCAAATGGGTCTAATTGCTTGATTAATGATTTAGATGCATTAGCTCAGATTGATCATTACTGTGATGATATCGGTGTAGATACAATTGAATTTGGAGATACCATTGCCTTAGCCATGGATGCGGGAAAAATAAAGTGGGGGGATCACGAGCGAGCTTTAGAAATCTTGGAGGAAATTAGAAAAAATTCTGACACGGGTAAATTGTATGGGAATGGGGTGTATGAATTAGGTCGTCAATTGAACATCACTCGCATTCCTCACGTTAAAAAACAAGGTATTTCGGGCTATGATCCTCGGGTATTCAAAGGAATGAGCGTAACTTATGCAACCAGCCCCCAAGGAGCAGACCATACAGCTGGAGCGGCTATTGCAGGTCGCGTGCCTGATAGTGACCGAGATTATGGAGATTTGACCGAAAATTCTCATAAATTAGAATTATCATGCGAATTACAAGTATATACTACGGTCTTAGATTCCATGGGCTGCTGTTATTTTATTGGTCCTGATGTGGGAACTATGAAAATTGTTGCGGGGGCGCTTAATGCCATGTACGATCTTAGGCTTACTCGTGAAGATGTCATTAATATCGGAAAAAAAATATTAAAGTTAGAGATTGAATTTAATGAAAAAGCTGGAATCCATCAAAGAGATAATGATCTTCCTTCCTTCTTGCGCGAGGAGCCTGTTAGCCCTACAAATCTAACCGTGACCTTTGCACGTAAAGATTTCCAAGATTTCTGGAAGCGATTATACGAGTAAATCATATATAATTCAATAGTTTTTTTTTCTTCATTAATCCTTCTCCTAATATAATGCCAATTAATCCTATAACTACTAGGATGTTTGCTAATATTTCTACGACAAGTAGCGTATTGGTGGTAACCAAGGCATATCTATAGAGGATTGTAATTACCAAATAAAAAATGATCCCTATTATACTAAATAGCTTTTCTCGCTTGTATATCGAAAGGGAATAATTCCATGCCATTGAGAGCGTGATGCTGGAAATTGCGATAAAAATAAATGACATTCTAAAAGAAACAACTATTGTAGAAAGGGATCCGATAATTATTAGAAACACCGAAACAATGCCAACCACGAGTATAATTTTCAAAAAGTTATCAACGACGAAATCAATTTCTAATTTTAAAAGGGCGATCAATGTAAGCCATGTTATTGTTAAAATGATAAATAGTGCAACGTGTAAACTGGTTACTAAAATGATGATATCCACGATGATTGAAAGGATTAATCCCAAAAACATGAGCCCCATTCCTGAATATCGTAATAATCCTTCCTTTTTTGCTTGAATGGACATGATAATTGGATAATATTTTTGAAGATTCTTCATGAAATATTTAATTTAAATATTTAGGTTTTTATGAATCAGGTCATTTTAAAAGTACTTCTCCTTAACAATGGAAGAAAAATGCCATAATTGATATCCAAATTAGTGAAAAATTTTTATCTTAAAAAATGAAATATTTAAAGATAAAAAACTAAATATTAATTATTATTTGATTATCATCCATTATTACAATAACATGTAATTGGACACCTAATTTATAATGAAATTAAAATAATTATTAAAAATTCGTGTATCCACATGTTTGATGACTCAATCATTAAAAAATTACAAGATATAACTGGCCCTGAATTTGCCTCTAATAAGCCCGAAGATCTCTACATTTACGGAATTGATCCGGGAGCTTCATTGCCTCGTAAAGTTGATTTCGTAGTCATGCCCAAAACCGTGGAAGAAGTACAAAATATAGTCAAACTTGCTAATAAAAAGAAGATCCCTATCGTTCCAATGGGCGGTGGCTTGACTTTAAGTGGATTAACTCTTCCCGTGAAAGGAGGAATCGTAATGGATTTGAAAAGAATGGATAGAATCCTTGAAATTAATGAGAAAAGTAGATATGCTTTAATAGAGCCAGGAGTCACGACCGGCCAATTAAAAGCCTACTTGGAACAGCATCATCCGGATTTAGAGAATTCCATGCCAGATGCCCCGCCTTCGGTTACAATAGCCGGAAATGCGTTAATCCATGGTTCGGGGTACTTATCTCAAAAATACGGTGACCATGGCCAAATGATTAATGGATTAGAGGTGGTCTTGCCAAATGGGGAACTATGTAAATTGGGATCTTGTGCTGTTTCGGAGTTTTGGTTTGCGAGGGGCCCAATTCCAGACATGATAGGTCTTTTTATTAGCTCTTTTGGAACGTTAGGAATAATAACTAAGCTCTCGTATAAGTTATATCCAAAACCCAAGTTAAGAACGTGCGTGTTTGGATTAGCCAAGGATCCTAATGCCGTTCCGGAATTATTACACGGCGTCACGGAATTAGATATCATAGAAGATGTGCTTTTGGGAATACAAGATAAACCCGAATGGATGAAAGGTTATATAACCCTCATTACGTACATAACCGGAAACGATCAAGCGGAGATTGACGAAAAAATTAAAATTTTAAAAAAGGTCTATAGGAAAAGGGGAGCACGATACATGAAAGTACCGGATAGATATTATGATATATTCTTAGAAAAACCTCAATTTGCTGCAAAAGCCGCAGATTTTAGAAAAGGAGGCGGTTTTGAATACGTGGGAGCCATGCTTCCTTTAGAAAAAATTCCACAAATAATTTCCAAGGGATATGAAATCTCTAATAATCATGGGATTATCCCCACAATGGGGGCGCGTATTATAGGGAAAGCTCATAATATTATGTTTTTCATTTCTTATTCGTTTAATCGTGCTGATCCCGACGATATTGCGAATGCTAGACAGGCGCTCCATGAAACCAATGTAGAAGTTTTGAAATTAGGTGGTGTTCCGTGGAAGCCCGAATTAGAAGCCCAAAAAATGATAATGAATAAAATGGATCCGAATTACTTGAAATTATTTAGTTCCATTCGAAAACTCTTGGATCCAAATGGTATCATGAATCCTGGCAATTGGGAGGTGGAAAATTAATGGCAGGGCAAGAAGCACAAGATTGGAAGTCTATGATTCATCGATGTTTCAGGTGTGGTTATTGTAAATTTACCACGACTTATTCGGATATTAATTGTCCTTCATATAAGAAATATAGGTTTGAAACTTACTCAACAGGCGGCAGATTGTGGTTAGCTTACGCTGCGCTAATAGGGGACATTTCATGGAGTGAAAATATGGCAAATGTATTATATGCTTGTACTACGTGCGGAAATTGCGTAGAAAATTGTCGATTTGATAAATTCAATGATTTTCTAGTGGATTTCATTGAAGCAGCCAGAGCAGAAGCAGCTGCAAAGGGCTTCTGTCCGGACCCGCAGAAAGCACTGCTTGATCGCACGCTAAATTCTAAATTTTATAATCCTTATGGTGAACTGCATGCGACGAATGCGGAATTAAGAAAAGAGCATGAGTTACCTGATGAGGCGGAATGGGTGTATTTTATTGGTTGTACTTCCAATTATCGTCAGCAAAATATTCGAGATGCCACGCTTAGATTTTTAAAAAGAGCCAATATCAATTTCACTTTAATTGATGAGCGATGTTGTTGTAGTCCTTTATTCAGAACGGGTCAAATAAATTCCGTAAAAGAATTTATCGATTACAATATTGCTCAAATTAAAAAAACTGGAGCTACAAAAATAATTACAAGTTGTGCGGGCTGTTATAAAACCATTAAAAAAGACTGGATAAAATTTGGTTTTGATCACGGGATGACTGTATATCATACTGCCGAATTAATCTATCGATTAATATCTGAAGAAAAAATCAGATTTAAAGGAAAATACGATAAAAAAGTAACATATCATGATCCGTGTCATTTAAGTAGACATATGAAATTATATGAAGTGCCTCGTGAAGTTTATAAGGAAATTCCGGGCTTAGAATTGGTGGAAATGAAAAGGAATAAAGAAAATGCGTGGTGTTGTGGCGCTGGAGGAGGCGTGAAGATTGGCTATCCCGAATGGGCATTAGAGATTTCCAAAGAACGATTACAAGAAGCCAGCGAAACGGGAGCGACCGTCATCTCGTCTACATGCCCGTTCTGTAAAACAAATTTAAATGATGCGAATAATAAATTTAATACGAAATTTCAAGTTTTAGATCTTATAGAACTTATTGATAAAATAGAATTTGAGCTTAAGTGTGATTAAGAGGGGTGAGAATTCATTCGATTAGGCGCTCACATGAGTGTTTCGGGAGGAAAATATAAAGCCCTGGAGCGAGGAAAAGAATTGACATGCGAATCGATTCAAGTATTCGTGCGGAATGTTCGCGGCTGGCAATCGAAACCATTGGAGAAAAAAGAGATTGATAAATATTTAGAAACAAGAGAGCAGTTAAGAAGTGAGATCTGGCCAGTGCTCTCCCATAATAGTTATTTGATTAACTTAGCTACTTCAGATGAAGAAAAATTAGAAAAATCTCACAATGCAATGTTTGATGAGTTAGTGAAGGCAAATCAATTGAAAATAGATCATGTAGTCATGCATCCTGGTACACTTAATAAGCATGATGAAAAAGAAACGGAACATACTGCGCTAGCCCGAATTGCTACTCAACTTAATTCGCTCTTAAAAGAAATAGAAAAGCCTACCTTTAAAATTTTATTAGAAACAACTGCTGGACAAGGAAATAATTTGGGTAAAACTTTTGAAGAATTAAAGTATATCATGGACTTGATTGAAGATAAGGACAAAATCGGTGTTTGTTTTGATACTTGTCATGCATTTGCCGCAGGGTATGACTTCACGACCCCCGAAAAATACGAACAACTTTGGGACGAATTTGATTCCGTGATTGGGTTAAAATATTTATTTGCATTTCATTTAAATGACTCTGAAAAGGAATTGGGGTCAAGAGTCGATCGACATATTCACATCGGGCAAGGAAAAATTGGTAAAAAACCTTTTGGATTTTTTGTGAATGACGAGAGGTTTAAAAATCATCCAGGCATTCTTGAAACACCAAAGGGAAAAACAATAGAAGAAGATAAAAGAAATTTAGAAATATTACGATCTCTCATAGAAAAAAAATGAAAAAGTGGGAGAACATTCCACGGATTTCTTATTTGTTCTGTTTTTTCTTTCGATAATTTTTAATTGCTTCATGTAGGCCATCCGCGGCTAAATTAGAACAGTGCATTTTAATAGGTGGCAAGCCTTCTAAAGCATTCGCTACATCTTGGCGCGTGATTTTCAGGGTATCCTCAAGCGTTTTTCCTTTCGCAAGTTCAGTAATCATGCTTGATGTGGCGATGGCTGCGGCACAACCAAAGGTTTGGAAAGAAATGTCATCAATGACTTCCACGCCATCTTTTTCTTTCACTTTTATATAAATAACCATCATGTCACCGCATACGGGGTTTCCCACTTCGCCCACACCATCCGGATCCTCCATTTTGCCCATGTTACGTGGATTTTGAAAATGTTCCATTACTTTTTTAGAATAAATATCTCATCATCTCATTGTTATTATTATTCAATTTATTCCATTCTATTACATGTTTTAAGCTCATATTAACCATATTTAGAAAGATGGGTTTCATTTTGATTACGTGCGTTCAATTTTTTCTTTACCCCAAGCGGTGATACCTCTCTTAATCTTTCAATGATTGGTGGCAATTTTTCTAAGAAATATTCAACTTCTTCTTCAGTCGTAAAACGCCCTAACGTTACTCTTAAAGACCCATGAGCTTCTTGCGGATCCAAGCCTATTGCTAAGAGTACATGAGAGGGTTCAAGAGATTTTGAGGAACATGCAGAACCGGTAGATACTCCAATATATTCGGCGTCCAAGCTAAGGAGTATGGATTCTCCTTCAATGAAATTAAATCCTAAATTGACGTTATTCGGAAGCCGTTTAGTACGATGTCCATTGAGATAACAATGTTCTATATTTGTAGTTATCGTGTTAATGATTTTATCCCTTAATTTAGTTAATCTTTCAGCTTCTATGTGCAATTCATTTTTCGCAATTTCTACAGCTTTAGCAAAACCGGCGATTCCAGGAACGTTTTCTGTACTCGGGCGCATTTTATTTTCATGCCCTCCCCCTTCCATGAGTGGCTCAATATATTTCCCGCCTTTTTTTCCTTTTCCCCCATCTCGAATATAGAGCATACCTACTCCTTTTGGCCCATAAATTTTGTGAGAACTAGCGGATAAAAGATCAATATTCATTTCTTGGACATCAAGGGGGATCTTTGCAAAAGCTTGTACGGCATCCGTGTGGAAAAAAACATCATGAGATTTGGCAATTTCTCCAATCTCTTTGATAGGTTCGATTGTCCCAATTTCATTATTGGCGAACATGATGCTAATTAAAATGGTTTTATCCGTAATCGCATTTTCTAGCTCGTTTAAATTTATTAATCCTGTTCTATCTACAGGAAGATATGTAATTTCATATCCTTCTTTTTCAAGCCGCTTGCACGGCTCGAGCACAGCATGGTGCTCAATTGCCGATGTAATAATATGGTTCCCTTTTTTTTTATTTTTATAAGCAACTCCCTTAATTGCTAAATTATCGGATTCTGTACCAGATGACGTGAAAATGATCTCTTCTGGGCGTGCATTTATTAAGGAAGCAACCATTGCTCTCGAATCTTCTAAAACTTTAGAAGCCTTTTGTCCAATATAATGTAAGGATGAGGGATTTCCATACGTATTCGTGAAATGTTTATTTATTTCTTCTACGACTCGTGGATCCATGGGGGTAGTCGCCGCATAATCTAAATACACATATTTTTTTTCATTCATGCCCTCTTCTTTTCCATTTTTTTACGTTTTTATAATATATACAAATTTTCATGCTAATTATTTATTTTTTTATTATAATTTATAATTTCCAAGATTAATTAGTCAAGCGTGAGATTAATTATCATTAATTTTGGCGCGTGAGATCATATTTTAGCTTCGAAAATACTTTTCCGCTTATCTTTTTCATCCTTATATTTAATGATAAAATCTTTTTCTTGTAAAATTTTTAAAGAATATGCTATTGTCCGTTTAGGAAGTAGCGTTTTTCTCTCGATTTTTCGCCTGGAAAGCGGACCTGATTGTTTCAAGAGATACAATATGAATTTACTTGAGGGCGTTAAAGAAAATAATTCCTTTTTTGATTCTTTATTCGGAATGGAATAAAAATCATTGACAATAATTTTAATTCTCCTCCATGGAAACCGTTCTTGTTTAAAACTAACTCCCAATATTATTATTAGAAGAGGATATTAAAAAACTTTGGGTTATCTTTTATTTAAACAATGATATGGCTTCAAGTTTAAATTTTAAATGATTTTTAAGAAATAGTTTAGATTTTAAACTACGCGCGAAGGGAGATCTTGAGAAAAAAAGATGCATTCCAAACTGATACTCTCTTTTTAAAGATAGCTATGAGATGTAAATTTGAGCGATGGTGTTCTAATTAACATCGAAATTGAGATATTTTATATATCTTAAAATACTTGAACAAATGAGCTAAAAATTTCCACAGCCATCACAATTTCCCGAAAGAAACGCTTCACAATCCTTGCAAACATTTCCGCATTTATTTTCTTGACTTTTATCGCAAAATAAATTAATGGGTAAAAACTTAGGAGTTTCTATAGTGGAAACAAACATGATTTGGGAGTGTAAAATTCCTTCCTTATTAGTAGGACCACAATAATTAATATAACGATGTAATACATCAATGTTTTGACCAATAACCCCCATTATTACATTATATTGTCCTGTAACGTGAGCCAATAAGAAAACTCGTGGACAATCGGAATACTCTTTCAAGATTTTTTTAATTTCCTCATAATTTTTCATTTCTAAAAGAATGAAACAAGCTTTATACTTCAATTTCTCTACATTTATATTTCCTTGAACTTTTAAGATTTCTTCGGATTCTAACTTGGTTATCCGATTCTTTACTCCCGTGTGACTCATGGTTTCACTCTCGTCCTTGTAAATTCTTGTATTAATGGTGGTCAAGCTTTCTCTTCCGTTTTTAAACAATTCTCTTATTATTTGTTTATCAATGTTATCCAGAGCCATATAAACTCAAAAAATCCCTCCTCAATAAATTCTTCCCTTTCTTTTCATGAGTGAAGCATTACATGAGTTTCATAAAAACATCGGAACCTTTATATTTTTTTCTTTAGACGTTTTCTCTTTTTTAAAAACAAAAGTGATTTTGATTTATAATTAAATTCTTGCTCATCAATACATTAATTTAAGAGGAAAAATTAACAAGGATAAAATATTTCAAAATTAAAGAGGTTTTTATTTTCTATCAAATAAAAAAATGGATTCCCATGACATTTAGTCAGATTCAAGAAGAGATTTTATCTTTAAAAAATGAAAAAAATATCACGATTTTGGCGCATTATTATCAAAGAATTGAAATTCAAGAAATAGCCGATTACATTGGCGATTCTCTGGGATTAGCTCGTACAGCAAAGGAACGCTCAAATACTCCACATATTTTATTTGCTGGAGTAGATTTCATGGCAGAGACGGCATCAATCTTAAATCAAGAGAAGAAAGTGTTAATTCCGAATCCCGAATCGTGCTGTCCAATGGCAGCATTCTTGACAGCAGAAATGGTAAGAGAATATAAGCAAAAACATCCCGGCATTCCCGTCGTCACGTACGTGAATAGTACTGCTGCGGTAAAAGCCGAATCGGATGTATGCTGTACATCTTCAAATTCAACAAGAATAGTCGAAAAAGTAATGAAGGAATATAATACTGATACGGTTCTCTTTGGACCCGATGCAAATTTAGCCGATCATGTAGAACAACAATTAGGCGTAAAATTAATTAAGATGCCGGAAAATGGCCATTGTATTGTTCATTCGGTTTTAACTAAAAAAGATGTTGAGCAAATTAAAAGCGAGCATCCTAACGCCGAACTCATTGTACATCCCGAATGCATCAGGGAAGTAAGAGAGGTTGCGGATTTTATAGGTTCTACTTCCCAAATGTACGCTCATGTTAAAAAAAATCCAAATAATGTTAATGAATTTATTGTGGGAACAGAAAAGGGACTTTTAGAAAGATTAGCTTTAGATTTTCCCGAGAAAAAATTTTACTTAGCCCAGAAAAAAATGATTTGTTACAACATGAAAAAGCATACCATTGAATTAATAAAATACGTGTTAGAACATCTTGATGATAATAATTTTGAAGTAAAAGTACCTCATGAGATTGCCGAGAGAGCAATTTTACCAATTAGTAAAATGTTAGAATTATCCTAAGTCATTTGATCATAATGGGCTTCTTCAGGATGGACTTCTTCCATGAAGGAAAAATTAAAAATATCCTCTAATTTCAATTCCTTGTTCATGTACCCCAAAATTTTTAACACCTTGACCAATTTCATCGTGGAATCTATAAATTCTTCGGGAAAGGCAATGCAATACTTAGGAGATACATTTAAAATCCTCATGATATAAGCTTTATCTAAAATCTTAAAGGAATTAGAAATCAACTCTGCAGCTCTCTCTCTATCATTTCTCAACATGTAACAAGCTTGTTTATGAAGTTTTAAAAATGCATTAACGAGGAAAGGATAATTTTGAATAATTTCTTCATGGAAAAACACGCCATAACTTGGATTATACTTCCAAAGATACTTAGGCGGAATTATTAGATGAGAATCTAATATCGTAGAGGCAAAAATTGCTAATGAAGGCGTACCCACTCCACCTTCTATAATTCCCTTTTTCAAATCCAAGGCAATATATTCAGCTTGTGAATAATATTGAATTTTAATTTTATCCTTTAATTCGAAGCGGTCTAAATAATAATTTAATATCACCTCATGAATGGAGCCCTTGGATGTGACTCCAATGGTTTTTCCAATGAATTGATTGAATACAGAATAAAGATCGCCCGAAAAATCTTGAATCCCTTGATATTTTTTTAATCCAGTCATGACTGTACCTTCCACGTGCCCTCCCGCAACGCATTGGATGGGTATTCCATGGGCAATCCCTATTGCAGCCGGCGTTAAACCAATATATCCCGCATCTAATTCTCCCTTGCGAAAAGCATCCATCATTTCAGGTCCCGTGCCGAACAAGTGCCAACTAATAGGGATTTGTAAATCCTGTTCTAAATCATCAGATCCCATAATAATAAAATTTGAATGATATGCCGTGGATAAATGTCCAATCTTTAATTTTTGTTTTCTAATGATTTCCTCCCTCATGCTTATTTAAGATATGATAAATTTTCTTTTATTATTAAAATTTATATTCATAATCGTTAATAAGTAAAAATTTATTTAGATGCATGGAATGGTCGTAGAAAATGAACAATGAAAAGGAGAGGATGAAAATGAAAATAAAAATAAAAATAAATTTTCTTTCCATTTTGGCGGATTTCATGGGAAAAGAAGAAATGGCGATGGAAGTTCCCTCCACTTCTACTATTGAAGACATAATTAAGGATATCAAGCTAAAATTAAGAGAAAATTTAAAAAATAAAATAGAAAATCCCGATGAAATCATTAATAAATACATTTTATTTAGTGTTAATGGAAAAGATCTTCGAAATCTCTCTGATATTTCTAAACGAGTAAATGAAAATGATGAAATTACCTTACTTCCGGCAATTGCGGGAGGTTAAACTTTTTTTAATAAGTCCCCCTCTAATTATAAAATCTACTCCTTGTTTTAACTTACCGGTAATCATTATCATTCACGCTTCAAATAATTCCGTTGATAGATAACGCTCGCCTGTATCGGGTAAAAGTATTACGAGATTCTGTCCCTCTTGAAGCTCTTTTGCTGCAACATTTAATCCTGCCCACGCAGCTGCACCAGAAGATATTCCCACGAAAATTCCTTCCTGTTTAGCTAATTTTCGAGACGTTTCAATTGCATTTTCATATTTCACTTTAATCACCTTATCATAGATTCGCGTGTTTAATACATCTGGAATAAATCCTGCTCCAATCCCTTGTATTTTGTGTGGATTTGGACTGCCACCGGATAAAACAGGAGAATCCTCCGGTTCTACAGCGTAAATTTTAACATGGGGGCCAACTTTTTGCTTTAAGATTTCCCCAACCCCTGTAACGGTGCCTCCCGTGCCAACTCCCGCTACAAATCCATCTACCTTTCCATCTAAATCCTTAATTATTTCTTCTGCGGTGGTTTTTCTATGAATTTCCGGATTATTTTTATTTTTAAATTGCTGAGGAATAAACACATTATTTTCTTCTTTGGCTAATTCTTCTGCTTTTGCAATAGCTACTTTCATGCCCCCACTAGCTGGTGTTAAAATTAACTCTGCCCCATAGGCCTTTAAAATTCTTCGTCGTTCAATGGACATGCTATCAGGCATGGTTAAAATTAATCGATACCCTTTTGCCGCGCAGACCATGGCAAGTCCAATTCCGGTATTACCTGAAGTAGGCTCCACGATTGTAGTATTTTCATTAATAATACCTTCTCGTTCCGCTGCTTCAATCATTGACATGCAGATCCTATCTTTTACACTGCCTCCTGGATTGAAACATTCTAATTTTACGAAAATATTAGGTTTAAGCCCTTCTGCAACTCTATTGAGTTTAACTAAAGGGGTCTTTCCAATTGTTTTAATAATATTATTAAAAATCATTCCTATTTTTTACCTCCTCTTTAATTCTTTTTTGTTTTTTATTAAATAGTTAAATCCCTTCCCCATCCAACCCATAATAAATTTCTATTTCATCTTTTGTCCTTTTTTCCTTTAAAATCTTGTTTTCTAAGAATTCTAATCGCTCATTTATTTTAGAAAGCGTAATTGCTAAAGGATCGGGCAAATCTCCGTGAGATAAATCTATCCTGCTTATTTTTTCCCCCTTTCTTGAAATTATTTTACCAGGCACACCCACGACCACGGAGTTTGGAGGGATGTCCTTTACCACCACAGAGTTTGCCCCGATCTTAACATTATCTCCAATCTTCACCGGGCCTAAAATTTTCGCTCCCGTTCCTACAACGATGTTGTTTCCCAAAGTAGGATGCCTTTTCACTCGTTTCGTGGTCACGCCTCCCAAAACCACTCCTTGATAAAGAGTCACGTTATCCCCGATTTCAGCAGTTTCACCAATCACAACTCCTCCCCCGTGATCGATAAAAAAATCATGCCCTATTTTAGCTCCAGGATGAATCTCTATACCCGTCATTTCTCGAGCAATTTCGGAAAGATATCGGGGAATAAAGGGCATCCCGAGCTCCCAAAAAAAATGGCTAATGCGATAGATAAGAACAGCTTTTATTCCCGGATAGCACGTTAGCACTTCCAATAAAGAAATAGCTGCTGGATCCTTGTTAAATGCGGAGTTCACATCCGAGATGAAGAAGTCCAAAATTTTTTGCAAATTTTCACTCATTCTGCTCATATCTAAATCCGTGACTTGAAAATTCAAATTCAAGACGCATTCAGAACAATAGGTCATGTATTCTTGTTCTTTTTCTCCTAATCTCGAACCACATTTTAAACAATGCACGAATTCTGGCATTATTTCACCTTCTTCTTCTAATTATTATTTTTAGTAATTTCATGATGTATAAAAATGGATTGATTACAAATTATTGATACTCGTGAATTAAAGCTTTTTTAAAATTAATTTCCAAGTCTTATCATCAGAATTTAGTTTTTTTATTTCGATTAATTCTGCTAAATCTTGTCGCATGCAACTATTTGGTATATTTTTAAGAGCAGGGGGAAAATCGAGAATTACTTCAAGTATATCTCCTTTTTCCATCTTTTCTAACGCAAGTTTCGTGTATACAAATGTTAAAGGGCAAATTTTTCCTCTAATATCGATTATCTTATTAGATCTTGATTCCTTTTCGATTTCTTCTTTTATAACCGGCATGCTTCATCAAATCCATAATTTTTAATTGAAACTAGATCTTTGGCTTTAATACCACACGCAATACAATTATCGTTTCGATAAATATCAATAAAATTAAAGCTTACTTTTAACAGATCCACATAAAGAATTTTATTTATGATTAGATCTCCGATATCCAAGAGATATTTAATAGCTTCCATAGCTTCTATGCTTCCAAGGATTGCCGGTACTAATCCAATAACTCCTGCTTGAGAACATGATAAACCGAAATTGTCTCCCGATATATCTCCAAACACGCATCTATAACAACTTGTTTTTCTTTCGGGTACCACTGTCATTATCTGGCCATGAAAGCGTAATACCCCTGCGATCGTGAATGGTTTGTTCAAATTCACGCATGCATCATTAATTAACATTTTTGTAGGTAAATTATCAGACCCCTCGATAACGAAATCCGCCTCCTTGATGATTTCTTTTACATTATGAGGCAATAATTGCTCATTCACAATTTCAATTTCACAATCGGGATTTAATTTTTTTAGCTTTTTTGAAGCACTAAGAGTTTTTTTCTCATTAATGTTTTCTGTAAAATGTAAAATTTGACGGTGAAGATTTGATCGTTCTACTTTATCGTAATCGATAATTTTTAATTTCCCGATGCCCGTAGCGGCTAAATAGTACGCGGCGGGAGAACCTAATGCGCCTAACCCGACTAATGCTATTTTCGAATTTAATAGCTTTTCTTGGCCGATGCCTCCCATTTCTTTTAAAACGATTTGTCGAGAATATCGTTCTATTTGTTCTTCTGTTAAATCCATCATTTCTATTCAATCAATGAAAGATTCCTATTTAAAAATGAGTGCAATAATTGCCTTAAATAAATACTTGATAATTGAGAGCTAAAGAACGCCCATTGAGCTATTATTAATGAATATTTATCTCTATAAGAAGGGCTTCATGGGTATTATTCTCTTTCGCGTCTGAAAAAGAAGTTAAAGATTCGAACTATTCAATGGTTGCGTGTCTATTATTAATATCCTCTTCTGAAACATTGAGAAGCTCCATTAAAACCCCTCCAATAGAGTCCAATACGGCCAATGTGGAGATATCAAACAAGCTAGTATATGGGGCAAGAGTTTTTTGAACAGTTGCTACATCCTTGCTTTTTCCTATAATTTTCAAAGAAATGTCAGAAATTTTTCCAATGGTGCTTTCCGGATTACTCGTTAATAATAACAGTTTTCCCCCTATTTCTTTAGCTTTTTTAGCAATAGCGACGGTCGACGTGGTTTCACCACTCCCGCTAATTAAAATTAATGCATCATTAGAAGTAAATTGAGGAGTGATCGCATCTGATACGAAACAAGAATTGACTCCTAAATGCATTAGTCTTTGAGCAAAACAGCGTCCAATAAAACCGGACCTGCCTGCTCCGTATACGAAGATCCTGTCTCCTTTCTCGTTTATATTAAGAATTAAAGATATAAAATCGCTTAAATGGGCCCTATTTATATTTTCAGCGTTAAAATTAATTTGCTTGCTAATTTCAAGCATGGTATTAAAAAATCGGTCTTCAATCTTCATGGTCGTCACTGACTTCCCATTTCGTTAAGACATTCTAAATTTTTCCGGATTTACGCATCTTCTCCATTGCATTACGGTTTCTTTTGGCCCTAATCCGATGATTAAGTCTCCCTCTTTAAACAGAAAATCATCTCTAAAGCGATAAATCCATTTATCTTCTCGCTTTAGAGCAATGATGTGGAAACCCCGCTTATATCTTCTATCTTGAAGCTCTTCGTATGTTTTATCTTTAAAATAAGAATCATGAGATAACGTTTCCCTTACAACAATTTCATCGGTTTCCGATATGGCTTTTTGAAAAATTGGGTGGGGCGTGAAACCTTTAATGATATTTTCTGCGATATTTGCCGCCGCATCTGCAATTAATTCGCATGAAAATACAATGCGCATGATCCCGGTTAAATCTTTAGGATTTTCTATCAAATGAGCGATTTCTAGTAAGTCTTTTTCAAATGCGATGTTGAGCCCATCCATTAATTCTTCCATTTCAGAAATGTCCTCTGCTACTTCATAATTATTAAAGAATAGCGCTACTAGTGCAAGTTCAATCATGGTTTCAGATAGATCCGTTATTAAAACATAATTTTTTTTAAGCTCTTCCAATGCTTCGAAGATTTCTGGATTCTCGAGATCAAACTCTATTTCTTTATGAATTTTCTCTAAATCAAAGGAGAAGGGTTCATCATCCATGCACGCTTTTTTTAATTCTCGAATTGGCGATATTTCTCCTTTCACGATAAGTATATCATTTTTTAGAATTTTTTGCTTCGTATCAAAAATCCATTTACTTCCTCGCCTAATAGCAATTAAATCTACACCATGGAGGGATCTAAAATGAATATCTTTTCTATATTTTCCAATAAATTCACTATTAGGTTTCACCGTGATTTTTACAATGGGTTCAGGCACGCTATCCCAGAAAAGCTGGGTGAATTGATATATATCACTATTAACATAGACTACACGAGCAATGTCAGACAAAGCGTCGCTTATTTTATCAATACAATATCCCATTACGACGATTGGTTCTAATTCTTTAGCATTTTTATATCCTCCGGGTTGAGTCATGATAATTTGGAGATTTAAAAGAAAAGTAAGTTCATGGATGCGCCCTTCAATCTTATACGCTTCATCGGCAAGTTCTTTGTCTCCAAATTTAATTGCACTGTAAGCAAGGTCAATCATTAAGTCAATGTTTTTTTTCATTTCACGGAGGATATCCTTGAGTGAAAGGGGTTTATACTTGAAATGCTTTTTGATTATAGTCATCTTATTTTTTTCACTCATTAAAATTTATTTTTTAATTCTATAAAAATATTATGATAAAAATAATTAAAAAAAAAGGGGTTAGAAAATCCGCAGACGAGGTCACGAAGGGAATTAAAAAATTGTTAGGATCTTTTCCACTCTTAAATAGAAATATAGAACCAATAAATAACACGATAAACATGCTTACAAATAGAAGAATTATTGTAATAAATAAAACTATGATGATAAAAAAGGGATTGATGATTTTGATGTCAGTATAGAACGCAATCGCATGCCCCACGACGATGAGCAAAATTAAACTCAACAAAAGTGTTATTAACAAACCTAAAAAATCTTCTTTCAGACGTTTCGATTTTTCTAAACGCGGAGCAATCGTACCGATATATAAATGTGTGGTTAATCTTGAGACTAAAATGGTGCAAATATCCCCTGTTAATGAGTTCAATGAAGGTAAAATGAGGAGAATTATAGGAAAAGAGTAAAGTATTCTTTCATTTAAAGATAGAAGGGATCCCGTAAATAATCCAATAATCGATGTTAATATAACAATTAAAATGGATTCTTTAATAATTTTTACGAAATATTTCACTTAAGCCACCTTTAAAATTAATAAAGATCCATAAAAACTAATAATCGTTAAAAAATCATCTAGCGTAGTCATGATAGGAGGTACCACATTATTTGGATTTAACCCTCTATGAAACGTAATGTAATTTAATAGGGTGGAACATATAACTGAAATCGAAAGAGAAATAGAAACACTTAGCATGGGAGTGAATATCAATTGAAAATTACTTATAGTACCGCATTTAATAAGAATTACATTAAGAAAAAGGGAAAAAATTCCAATAAGAAAAGAACATATTAAGGAAAGAACATAAGTTGCTAAAATATTTTCTGTCCATGTCTGTTTATTAAAATCGCCTAGCATCAAATCTCTCGAAGTTCTTGCATAAAATGGACCACTTACATTCCCTCTCACGCTTAATAATGCAGGAATGATTACAATTAGGATGATAAAACTCTTAAAAGGAAGAATTAATAGCGTTAGGATGATTCCAGCTATGAGGTGCCCAATTATCGAAAAAGTTTCAGAAGGCAAGGTTTCAAGAACGATGTTGAGCTTGGAATCATCTTTAACCATATAAATTCACGATCATGTTCATTTAAAAAGGTATCTCTAGCGTCTAACATGAGATTATAACTAGTTTAATTCGCTAAGAAATTAAAAATTTCTTAAAAAGTAAATTTCAGTTTTTTTTTGAAAGGTAATTCATATTTCTTTTCTGATCCAATAGTAATTTCAGCTAAAAATAATTAAAAATGCCTGATTACGTCTCATGTTGACCACACGCGATTTTTTTAAATATTATCAATAAAGGGAAAGAATTAAAGGAAAATAAGGCGGATATCTTTATAAATATTTTTCAATCCAGAAGGGATCTATTTTTTCCAAGGCTTTTTCAGCTTCTCGTTTAATTTCATAAACATCATCCCCTAAAGCATCAATGAGATATGGAATGACACTTTCTTCCCCTATTTGTTCGAAGGCTTTTACCACGGATAAACGAATTTTTGGATCTTTATCTTTTAATAACCTTGAAAGTGCGGATAGATTTGAAAAAGAACGTAATTTGCCCAATCCTTTTATGGCCCATCTTTTTACGTAAATATCATCATCATTAAGGCAATTCATTAAAGGAGAAAGAGCTTCTTCCGTTCCTATTTTTAGGAGAAGTTTCACCGCAGCTCGTCTCATTTTCCAAGAATCATCCGTTAAAAATTGCTTCGCAATATCAATAACTTTAGAGGTTCTAAAAGTTGCTAACGTTTGAATGGCTGCTTTTCTCACCTCGTTATTATCATCTCCTAATAAAACAAACAAAGCCTCAATTGTATTTTCATCGCCTAATTTGCTTAATAAGTTAGCACTATACTTTCTAATTTGCCATTTTTCCGAATTAAGGGATTGAATTATTAAAACTAAGCTCTCTTCCTTAAATTCAGTATTTTGAGCAATTTTTAAAATGGATTTAAAGGCATTTTGCCGGATTTGTGGGATTTTACTCGTAAAAAAAGGCAACAATCTTTTTATATCTTCGGGAGAGCCGATTTGGCCTAAAATCTTAATAGCACTTTGACGTCCTAATAAATTTCTTTTTTCCAACACCTCGTAAAGTTCTTCATGAGTTTTAGCTTTAATAAATAACTTGGTAAGGGCCTTCATGGCTTGAGATCTAATGACAAATTTCTTATCTAGTAATAATTTTAAAAGGGGTTTTATGGCTTTTAAGGAGCCTAATTCTCCTAAAGCTTTTATTGTCTCTTTCCTTATTTCTAAATTATCATCTTGTAATTTTTTAAAAAGAACTCCTATTTTTCTTAGGTCTAAAACATGTACTAATGCTTTAATGGAATTTTTTCTTACCTCTCTATCGGGATCTTCCAATAATTTTAATAGGATTTGCTGGGAGCTTTTGTCTTTCAAGCGTGCTAATATGATAGGAATGGCTCGTTTTATGTAAATGTTTTCTTGGTTTATATGAGCTAAAATTGCCTTGAGATTATTTTTTTTACCAATGTTAACTATAGCTTTTATTATATCGTCATAAAGTTCATTCATTCCATGTTGTAGCATTGATATTAGGGGTTCTGAGGCTTCTTCTGCTTTCATTCGTCCTAATAAAGAAATTGCTAATCGTTTATTTTCAACATTATTATCTTTTAAAGCTTCTATTAAAAATAAAAGGGAATTTCTATTTTTACATAATCCAATAGCTTCTATTATCTTATTTCTTACTTTCCAATCCTTTTCTTGTCTATATTGACTTACCAAGAATTCCATGCCTTGGTCCGGATAAAATTCAATGATAAAGGGTATGAGCGTGCTCTTGATTTCTGAAAAAGATTCTTTCAAGTAGAAATTCTTAAACTCAAGAAAATGGTTTTTTTCTTGCAATTTAGATAAATCATTTAGAATCTCTATTCTATTGTTTAGATCCCGCGATTTTTTAAATTTTTCAATTAAAATCTTGATTTTATTGTCCGCCTGCCTCATTTTAATTCCATTCGTTAGCTCGTTTAATTACATGCTCCACCTTAAATTTAAAAATAAGAAAAAATATACTTTATTGTAAAATATTTATATCATCATAAAAAATACATGTTGCCACGCTCTATTTATTTTTTTGCAATCGCAAGTATCCAAGGCCCAAATTTTATAAATTTTACCTAATTAAAATTTTCAAGAACAATTCTTATCAAAATGGAATTTCAATGGAATTTGAAAGATATAATTCACGATTAGAAGCGGGTATTAAAATTGCTCGGTTAATAGAAAAAAAAGATAAAAATCTCCATGATTCCATTCTGAAAAATCCCAAAGAATTTTTTTGCTTTGCCATTCCAAATGGCGGAGTTCCCGTTACTGAGGGATTTTGCCAAATATTTAATCTTTCTTATAGCATGTTAATCGTGCGAAAAATTAAAATTCCATATAACCCCGAGGCGGGTTTTGGCGCAGTCACTACTGATGGAACTATTTTATTGAATCAAGATCTTTTACCTCATTTAAATTTGAGCAAACCTGAAATAGAACGAGCTATCCAATTGACTAAAAATGAAATTAAGGGCCGATTGCAGTTTTATCAAATTTCCCCTCAAACTCAATCCCTCTTATTTAAAAAGATGAAAGGAAAAACCATCTTTCTCTTGGATGACGGTCTGGCCTCAGGTTTTACCATGTTAGCTGCTATAGAAATGGTTAAAAAATATACCCCGAAAAACATACATGTTGCCGTTCCTACTGCCCCTATTCGAACAATCAAAAAAATTCAAGAATTTACAGACAAAATTTTTTGCCCGCACGTCTCTCACGCTTGGCAATTCGCAGTGGCTAATGCCTATAAACATTGGTATGATATCCCTGAATCAGAAGTATTAAATATCTTGAAGCAATCTAAATATTATACCAATACCATTTAACCTTTCAAATATTTTCTTTTTCTTGTTCATCTAAACAGTAGCAAATAAATCTCTCATGGGATCCATCAAGGGTCACATAATTGAAGAAATTTCATGGCATGGGTTCAAAATCTTTCTCAAATTCCCCCATTTCCCCCTTAGATCGGTAAAAGGACTATTTTTCATTCTTAATGATAAAAAAATGAAAAATAATAGGAAAATTAATTGAAAAATGTTTTAAATAAAAAAAAGAGTAGTTAAGCTGAAATCAAGCGAAAGATCAAGTTATTATGAGGAATGAAGAAGTCATCTTTTTTCTTTATTACGACCGTATGAAAGTATTCTGCTAAACCTAAAAAACCTCTAATTACGGACTCATCTTCTTCAAATTTAAAGACGATACTTGCAATAGGATTTCCTCCAAATGCCACTTTATCGTACACGCGCTCATCTATTAATGGAATTTTTAATTCATTGACTATCTCGTATACTCTTTTAATGAACAGTTCTTTCTTGGCCATATTTCTCACATTTATTTTTATGCTTAAGAAAATTTAAGATTATTTCTTAAAAAAATTTATTCGATTTGAATTGAATGATATAATATTAGTAATTTTTATTATTTTTATTATTTATTAGAAATAAAGTAATTGAAATTAATTATTGGTTATACCAAAAATTAAAAAATTTTATGGGAAATAAAGTTTCATTTCCTTCATTAATTTATTTTCTTCTAACCATAAAACCCTTTAAAAATACAATACGCCTCTAAATCGAACCAAATAACCATAAAACCCTTTAAAAATACAATACGCCTCTAAATCGAACCAAATAACCATAAAACCCTTTAAAAATATAATACGCCTCTAAATCGAACCAAATAAGAGCCGTTTGGTATTTAAAGATAAATTCCATAGCTTTACGCACGCATGCATGCTTTTTATTTAAACCATATTTAGGTATGAGCTCTCTCAGATTCTTAAATACCCTCCATAAATGCTTATTTTCATTTTGCATGGGCTTGGTTTTCCCGTTGGCTTTCATGACCCATCACTTAATTGCTTTAGTATAACTTTTTTAGCATGAGGCTCTTCCCAAATTGTTCAAATTGGCCCCATCTCTTCTTTTAATAAATCTCGCTTCATGGAATATTGATTTGCTTTATTTTTTATCCTCAATAAACCGGGTAAAAGATAATGGTCTAACTTTTTTTACCAATTATTTATGTTTAATTCTTAACCCCATGATTAATTTTAAAAAAGGCAATGTTTTTTTTAATTCCTGATGGAATCATTAAGCGTGTAGCAAATTTAAATTTATTTTAAGAATCTAATACGAATGAAATAGGGAACTTCACTTTTCTTTTCCAAGCATGAAGTAATTAAATCAAATTTATAATTCACTCTTTCTCACCTCAATGATTTTAATTAAGAGAATCCCGTTAGGTTTATTCTGTTCTATAAGGGAAATTCCTAAGAAATATTATTGAAAACATGAGCGGGGTATATTTTCTAAATCATTAAAAATCAGGAGTAAAAACATTAAATATCAAAAATTTTCTTACTATCATGGTTTAAATACCTAAAAGAATATCATGTATAATAAGAAATATTTATATTTCTATAATATTATATTAATATTAATTACGTCTCAAGTTCAATCGGAGGAAAGCACCGACCATGGTCTCTGAGAAAAAAAAAATTAATCGCGTTCTAACATTTCTAAAAAAAGGACTTAGCTCACTGGCTGATGATCTGGAAGAAACTGTCAAAAACATAAATGACTTTATCGAATCCATAAATAAAGCTCAAAAAGATTTAAAAGGTATCTCCGCTGAAGAAGCTGTACAGACTGTCAGTAGCTCCTCGGCTCAAATCTTAGCACCACCTCAAGAAGCTAAAACAAAAGCTGCAAGCACTCTTTTTAATTTATTAAGTGGAGGTGGAGAAGCTGCTACGAAAGCTTCAAGTAATCCACTCATTACTGGACTTGGAACTCCCTCTTCAAAAGAAGGGCCTTCTATGCCTCCTTCAGCAGGACCGCCAAAATCTCCCGTTGTGGGGCCTCCCAAACCTCCAACCGCAGGGCCACCAAAGCCCCCTTCTGCAGGGCCACCAAAGCCCCCTTCAGCAGGGCCACCAAAGCCCCCTTCTGCAGGACCACCAAAGCCTCCTTCTGCAGGACCACCAGCACCATCACCACCTAAATCACCTGTTTCAGCTCCTCCAAAGGCGCCCGTGGCAGCCCCCTCCGCAACGAGTCCTCCTAAGCCCCCTTCAGCAGGACCGCCAAAATCTCCCGCTGTGGGCCCACCAGGAGTAAAACCTCCGGGAGCAGTAACCCCAGCACCCGGCGCAACTCAAGCGGGAGGAAGTTTAAGTTCTTTAAGGGATGAAATGTTAGAAGAATTGAATCGTCTTAAAAAGATAATGAGAGGAGAATGATTTCGTTCGCTCTATTATCTTTTTACAAATACCTCATTAAAAACTTTTTTAGAATTAGGATATTGAACTAATTTAAACGAGAATTAATTATTTTTAATAATTCCGTGGTGGTTTCACAATATAATCGAGCAAGTGATTCTCTTTTTGCCTCGGCAATCACTCTAATCACGGGTTCGGTATTAGAAGGATGGATAAGGACGAACCATTCTTTATCTTTTCCGAAGCGAAGATCGAGACCATGTTGAGACACATCTTCACCTTCTTTCACGAGCTCACTTTTTAATTCGTGTATTAATTGGTGGATTTTCGTGCTATTTATTTCAAGAACTTGTCTATAGGAATAGAATTTAGGCAATTCGGACACGAGTTCAGTCATGGATTTACCCGTTTTAGTCAAGATTTCAATTAGTTTTGCGGTGGCAAAGATTCCATCACGGGCATTATTGAAAGGGGGAAACATAATTCCTCCACACGACCCTTCTCCTCCGAAAATCAAGATGGGGTGTGGCTCGTTTTTGTATTTATCCAATAATTCTTGCATTTTTGCGGCTAAATGTCTTTCTCCAACGGGAGTTCTTATTAATTCAGCATCATATTTTTCTGCAATCACATCAAACATCATAGAAGAGGCCAGATTTGTAACAAAGATTTTCCTTGTAGGTTCTTGAGAATTTTTTAAATAATGGTTAGCAATAATGGCGAGTCCCGTATCTTCGGGGTACCACGTGCCATCCTCTCCAATTATCGCCAATCTATCAGCATCGCAATCATGGGCAAATCCAACGTCGCATTTTTCAGTCATGACCTTCACGATCAATTCTTGAAGATTCTTAGCAATGGGTTCTTGATTACGGGGAAATTCGGTACCGTTCACGAATTCATTATTGATCTTGATTACTTCGCAACCTAAATCGGTTAATAATTGGGGGGTGATAAGTTTTCCTGCCCCAGCTCCGGTATCAATGGCAACTTTAAGGTGATTTTTTTGCTTAATTTCATTCACGTCCACATGCAAGTATAACCAACGCACGTATTCTGGGATTGGATTATAATGTTCCACCACCCATTTATCTTTTTTTTTTAAATCCAGCGAATTGGCATTTAATGAATGGTTTTCCATTAAATTCATGATTTGATTTAACTCATTTTCATCAATGAAAGTAAAACCATGAAGCAATTTTATTCCATTCCATTCTGGGGGATTGTGAGATCCGGAGATTATCATGCCTGCGGCTATATTTAACTGATTCTTAGAAAAAATAATGATTGGTGTCGGGCAGATTCCTAAATTAATAATTTTACATCGTGCTATTGTTAACCCTTCAATAATGGCATCTTCAAAGGGTTTTCCGCTAATCCTGGTATCTCTTCCGATCACGACCGTTTTTTCTTCATTCTTTAACCACGTTCCGAACGCCCATGCTAATTTTTTCACAAAATCAATTGTTAAACTTTCATGAGCAATTCCCCGAATGCCACTGGCAGTTAAAATTAAATTTTTTTTATCCAATTTAATTTCTATTAAAATTTATTCATTTAAATAAGGAAACTTTTGAAAAATTAAAAATTTTATTACAAAAATCTTATAAATTTATAAAAAATGAAAATGAAAATGAAAAAAAAAGGAAGTTATTTAAGGTTTTTTTAAATTCTTTTTTTAAATGATATCAAACGCTCGCGCCATCCAATAGACCGTTAAAAACGACGTAGGTACTGCTTGCGTCAAACCATTTCCATGAATATCTGCCCCCATTCCAAAAAATTTCGAATGCTCCCATAAAAAATAATGAGGAGCACATTCCGATATGGTTAGCGGATATTTATACATTTCTTTATCGAACCCAAATTCGTCTTTTATCCCCAAATACATGTTTCCGATGCTATTATTTTCGAAAAAATTCGCCCAATAATCTCTCCTTGGAAATTTCTCCATCCGCCGAATATCAGGATTCTCGCTGCTCCAACGAGTCGAATGAGGACGTCGCCTTAAATTTAAATTTCGCACGCCATCATCCCATCCAGAGGCTTGAAATCGCCACAATTGATCTAAAACATCCCATCTTACCATATCATCATTGTATTCCTCGTGATTAAATTCAACTCGCTCGGACTCACTTAATAATTCCATGAAAATGAGATGAATGATATTAAAATATGCATTTCGATGATATCGCACGAAATTATAAAAACCATTTTCAAAACTCTTAATGTAATAATATCGCAAACCCGGATCATCTTCTAAAATTATTAATGAGTACATTACGTCCATGCTAAAGGCAAGAGCATATGTATCGTATAAGGTGTTACTGAGACTTCCCATATTTGCGTTTTTGGCTGATAACGTCTTTGCGGCACAATATTGATATAAGGATTCATATTTTTCTGGATATGCAGTGGCACCGATTCTCAAGAGAGCCAATTGCCACGTGCTTCCCGTGAGATAAGTATTTAAATCAGAACCCACTGGCTCGCCTTCTCCTCCCAAGACCAACCAATTTGTATTCTTGAAACCTTCGATTAGTTGAGCTGTCAACAATTTTATCCTATCGACGCACCATTTACTATCTTCGTTTAGTTCAGGATCAATGCAACTCAATACGGAAGCAAATCCCAAGTAATAACCGGCAATTTCATCCCGGGACGTATATAATCGCACTCGCCAATCTTTATATTCTCCCGTGCCATTGAAATGACGAGGATGCTCTTCAAAAATGAATGGATGATACTTTCGGTTTTCGGGAGAACAAACAAATCGGGCAGGTGTTCCTGGATAATCAGGACCGATGCCTCCGTTTGGCGCTGCTAGCATGTAGCTAAAACCGGTTACAAATCGCTCTACCATGATGAGGGCTCTATTAGCTTCAGCTATATCGCCTTCTCTTAAAGCGGCTTTATATCTGTGGCACTCGGCTGCGAGGGCATATCCAAGATGTAAAGCCCCATTATCTGTTCCGTGCCAATAATCAATTGAAGTATATGTAGAATCCTTAAAGGTTACATCGACAGGAATGTAGGCCGGGGAATGATGGTATTTTAATTGATATTCATAGGTATGGGCTAATTTATCTAGCGTATTTTCATTAATTTCATTCAAATCGTAGAAATATTCCGTTTTAGGAGGGGGCATTTCGAGGTTATAGGAAGAGATATCGTATAAAATATACATGAACAGTCCTAAATAGGATAAAACGCAGAGAACGGGGATGAAAAATAGAACGACCACAAGCGCATTCCGTCTTGGTAAGGTTTTTCTTTTTCTAATTCTCAATTCTTCCACCTAGATGTATCAATTTTCAAATTATAATATTTGTAATTAAAATAGATAAAAATCAAACTCTATCAAGCTACAACTGAGTCCTATTAGCAAGAGAATTCCAATGATGGTGATTCGAAGAAGGAATGTCCTTTTAAATTGAGGCTCTCTCAGCATGATATGTAACGTTTTTAAATCTTCAAGGAAGTGGTGAAAATGTTTTTTAGACTTGGATTTGAGGGTAGTTTCTATTCGATAGGTAATGGTTGGCGTTTTAAATTCGACGACATCAATGGGCACGCAAAGAAACACGAATAATAAGAAGATTAAAATACCCATGTAAATAGTGCTGATAACATTATCCCGAATGGCGATCGTGGAATCTGCAATTTTCCATCCTTCGACTTGTAAGAATATGAGAGAGACAAGCATTCCACCAATGAGTCCCACGTCAAAAAAATCTAATCTTCTAAACCATCGTGTTAATTTTACAGAATTAACATCAGTTGCAAGGATGTAGTGAAATTTATTCTTGAATTTTTTATAGAACTTGAATATCCGTTCTTGCTCATTGAAGAAAAATTTATCAGTATGGGGATCACTGAAATCGTGAAATCTTGCTTTTACAAGTAATATAACTCCATAGATTAATCCTAGCCACCAGAAAAGAGAGCCGAATAGAACCATTCCTAACATCATGATTAAAGTAGAGGCTACTAAAAAAATTCCCAAGATGACTCTGAAGAGGCTGATATGAGTATCGTTAATTGGAGCAAATTCCGGACGGTTTTCCTGTTCTTTTGAAGGTATTGAAAGATTAAACAAAGCTTGAAATTTTCCCATCAATTCATCCATTTTCCTGGGAGCGAACCACATTTCATGCAATTTTTCATCGCTGGCGAATTCAAAATATGCTTGAGGATGCATGACGAGAATATACACGGCCATGATTTCTAAAATGGAAATGATGAGAAAAGTCCAAGATAACACGTGGGCGGGTGCGGCTCTTTCTGCTGTAAATAACGGTATTCCCGTGAGTAATTGAAGTACGATAAAGGGAGTAAGAATGATTATCCACGTTAATTTTGGCCCTAATTGATTATTCTGGAATCTTAAGGCTTCTATTTTATTTTTGGGAACTTCTGTAAAACGGGGCAAGCGGGGGCGTATTTCTTGAAAATATAAAAAATGGTCAGAGCTGGAGAATGTTCCCTTGAAAATGCTAAAAATGAAATAAATCAATAACCCTATTCCGATCATCAACACGGGCAAGCCTGTCACGTAAAAAAAAGATGGTCCACCCAAGAATATCGCATTTCCATATCGCGTTTGATGGTGGCCCACACCTGGTCCAAATACTAATAAGGAAATCATTCCAGAAAGGATGAAAAGAGCAGCCGCGATCAAGCGCGTGAAGGCCACGGATAAAAATTCAACCGTGATATTAGCAGGCTCCTTGAACTCACTAGGTTTCGGTATCTTTATAGCATTCTCCCGTAATTTTTCTTGATCTATATTTTTTATTAATGCCATTAGAAGTTCCTCTTTTTTTTGATAAAGTTTTTTTATATTCCAAATGGAATTAAAAATGTATCGATCAACTATTGATAAACCCAAGTAAAAAATTTAAATCTTATAATTTTTTTTCCCTCACGATTACCTAATAATACTCATGGCAAGAAGGTTCAAAAACTTTATCTTTCTTGGATCTTGAATTGCTAAAATTTTCTGGAAGTAAATTAAACGATTGAACATTTAAGAGGTTCGGAACGATGAACACAATCATGTGTGAAGAGGAAATTCCCATTGTAATCCCAAAAAAAATGATGATCTTTGCCGGACATCCGGATGACGAGTTGATCTCCTGTGGGGGTACAATTTTAAAATATCAAGCACTCGGTACGGAAGTTATCATTGTAATTGCTACTCCAGGACTGGGAGGGTATGCGAAATCAAATCAACAAAAGAGCATCATTGAAACAAGAGAAAGTGAATTAAAATTGGTGTCTGATATTTTAAATACTGAAATTGTTGAATTAGGTTATTCTGATTTGTTAATTAATAGAAATAAAATAGATAGAATTACCAATTTAATTAGAGAGAGAAAACCTCAAGTGGTTTTAATTCCCCATTTTACGGATTTTCATAGAGTTCATAGAAATTTATCTTTAATCGTGCGAGAAAGCATTTATCATTGTTCTACGGGAAAAGCGTACGGAGGACATGGAAGATCTTGGAAACCGTTTGGAGTATATTATTATGAATCACCCTCTTGTAAATTCCAATATATAGAAAGCTCTGTTTTTATAATCGTGGATATCGAACAATATTGGGAACGAAAAAAGGAAATCTTTAATCAAGTTTATGTCTCTCAAAAGGAGGTATTAGAAAGAGTCTTAGATTGGGCAGAAGATACAGCAATTTTGCGGGGGAATGAAATTGGCAAAGCATATGGCGAAGCTTATATTCCCGAAACGACATATACTCCATTGAAAATTTTATTGATCTAGTTTATAGAAACGATCTCATTAAAGCACTCCTTACAAAGATATATTTATTCATGCACCATGTTAAATGTATTATAGTATTCTAATGGCGATTTTAAATGTATGATTGAAAATCGTGATGAAACCATGACGACCCTAACTATCGTATTGGACATTGGTCAATTTTCTACTAAGGCAGGTTTTGCTGCTGAGGATTTTCCCTCATTAGTGTTTCCTTCTATTGTTGGCCATCCAAAATATCATGATATTCAAGCAGAGTATGGCTCCAAAAATCAACAATATTATGTAGGAGATGAAATTCAATCCTTAGGGTTATTTAAAATCACTTATCCCATTAATAATGGGAAAATTACAAATTGGGATCATTTCCAATTATTATTAGATTATATCTTTTTTAACCTGAAAATCGATCCTACGATGTTTAACATATTGTTTGCGATTCACCCTTTATTTCCCAAGAATGACCTCCAAAGACTATTTGAAATTTTCTTGGAAAAATATCAGTGCATGGCATTTTATCCGGTGTTAGATTCCTTACTCACGTTATATTCTGGTGGCTTTCAGACGGGATTAGTTGTTGAAATTGGGGATAGCAGTACTCGAATCGTTCCGATTTACAAGAGTTATAAAATCACCCATTCGATTCGCATTTCAAAAGTTGGAGGGCGTGCCATTACTCGCCATGCTGAAAATATTCTTTCAAAAACGATTGGACTTTCTGTAGATTCTTCCATCCAACGGGATCTGGTGCGCGTGCTCAAGGAAAAAGCAAGTTTTGTTTCTTTAGATTTTAAACAAGATTTAAAACGTAGTGAACAATACAAAAAGAAATTTTCTTTACCCGATGGTTCGATTTTTACTCTCTCTAAAGAGCGATTCATGATTCCTGAATTATTATTTGATCCTTCTTTAATGCAAATGGAAGATCCTCCTCTTCATGTTGCAATCATGGATGCTATTAATTCATGCGATGTAGATTTACGTCCGGAACTTTTAAATAATATATTTCTTTCTGGGGGCGGTTCTTTATTTCAGAATTTAAAAGCACGGCTCTATCAAGAGTTAGAGTTAAAAATGATGCGGGATAAAAAATTAAGTCAAAATCTAAAAATCATTGCTCCTAGAGAGCGTACCTTTTCCGTGTGGATTGGCGGCTCCATTCTGAGCATCCTTCCGGAATTTGCGCAAAAGTGGATTACGAGATCTAAATATTATAATGAAGGAATACCTGAAGATTTAGTAAAAGAGTAATCACATGATCAGAACGATTAAAAATTAATCCTTGTTCTATACTTTTTCTTGACGATAATACATGGATGATATTCTTAAATTAAAAGAATGATGTAAATTATTTTCATAAGGATCACTATGAGTGTAAAGAGGCGAGGTAAATCATGGAAAATATTAAAAATTTAGAGGAAAATGCTAATATTGATGGAAATTATTCGAATTTATTTCAAAAACTTAAAAATATAAAAAGCAATATAAAAAATGATTTAATTTTCGCATTATTAGATGGTGCGTGGCATTCTGAAACAGAATTAGTAAGAATTGCCAAGAAAAAGGGAGAGAGGAATTATTTAGGGCCGGTAACATTGGGAACCATGTTTCACTCGTTAAATCATGATATAACTAATGCTTACGTGGAAAAAAAAATAATTGGAGGCGAAATGCATTATAAGATATCGGACAATTATATTGGATTATCGAGAGCAGCCAATAATAAATATCGTTTTCGATTAAAATAAACGTCTTATCTCTCGTGTTCCACGCATTGATCTTTTAAGATCTTAAATTCTTAGCAATTAAATTATATCATTTTAACGGCATTTTAACGGCATTAGATGCAAGAGGGATTTAAAGTCATTGGAGATGTTCGAGGAGCAGGGCTTTTTATCGGAGTGGAATTAGTAAAGAATAGAGACCCTCGAGAACCTTTTAATGATTTGTGTGAACAAATGATTCTTATAGCGCCGGAACATGGACTCTATCTTGGGGAGAGTATGCCGTACTTGAATGCGAAAGGAGAGGTTTTATGCCACAATGTAGTTAAAATTAAGCCTCTACTCATCATTACGGATGAAAACTGTGATTTTATTCTGGAGAAATTTGAAATAATTTTGAAGGAAGCTCTAAATAAAGTTAAATAATTCAATTTCCAATATTTTTTTTATTTTCATTTCTCTTGTTATGGTCTTACTTGGAGGATGGAAAAGAGTCGTTTAATTTAACCGATAATAGGTTTTTATGAAATTTTTTTCATAAATATTATTAAGGAGCAAACCCTTCTTTAGTAAACGTGGTGCAAACACATGAAAATTGAAGAATTTAAATTAGAACGGACACAATCGCTATGGGAAAATTTAGTGAAATATAATTTGACTGAAAGTGGAATACATCCATGTTCTCTTCGTGAAATATTAAATGATGATGAAATTGAAGAACTTCTTAATTTACCATTAGGTTATGGTCAGACTAATGGTTCAATTGAGCTAAGAGAAATCATAAGCAGCCTTTATCCTGGAGCTAATTTAGATAATATTTTAATTACTAATGGTTCAGCAGAAGCTAACTTTTTAGTAGCGTGGTGTTTGTTAGAGCCGGGTGATGAGATGATTTTTATGTTGCCAAATTACATGCAACTTCATGGACTTGCCCGTTCCTTCGGAATAACAGTCAAACCTTTTCATTTAAAAGAAGAATTGGATTGGCAACCAGAATTTAAAGAGATTGAACCATTGCTCTCACCTCGGACAAAATTGATTTCGCTTTGTAATCCTAATAATCCTACCGGGGCGGTTCTTAATGAAAAATCCATGGAATTCATTGTAGATATTGCTAAAAAAGCTGATATTTGGTTGTATGTGGATGAAATTTATCGAGGGGCTGAATTAATCGAGAAAGAAACTCCTTCCTTTTGGGGGCTTTATGATAAAGTGATCGTTAATGGAGGACTCTCGAAAGCTTATTCTCTTCAAGGGTTGAGATTAGGTTGGCTGGTTGGCCCAAAAAACGAAATTGAAAAATTATGGAGTTATAGTGATTATACTACCATTACAACGGGATTGATTAGCCAATTCGTAGCCAGCCGCGTTTTACAATCTCCTTTAAGAGAAAAGATCTTATCGCGAAATCGTGAAATGTTGAAAGAAAATCTAAAAATCATGAAAAAATGGGTCAAGAAACATGAAAATCTCTTTCATTTCATTTCTCCTCAAGCAGGAGGAATCGCTTTTCTCAGATATAACTTTCCCATGAATTCTTCGGAATTATCGATTAAATTGCGTGAGAAAAAAGATGTATTCGTTGTTCCTGGAGATTGCTTTGGAATGGATAATTATTTAAGAATTGGAATTGGGACTAAAAAAGAAGAGCTCTTGGAAGGGCTCAACTTAATAGATGAGTTATTACAAGAATTATTAGAAAAAAAATAAGTTATTTTAAAAAATTAAAGCTTCAATTCTTTAATCTTTTCTTTTAGTTTAAAAACCGTCTCTTTATCCAAAGGATATATGAACCAAAAAATTAAAGCACCCACGAGGAGCAAGATCATGGGAATGATGCCTATTAAGACATGAAATCCAAATATAAATCTTTGTATTTGTTCAGTTGTGGCTACTGCTTGAAGCTCTTCCAAGGTTGTAACTCCAGCGTAAGCAGCGAATCCCGTGATTCCAAATACAAAAGCAATAAGATATGTATCAATGGTAGCTGCGAGACGATTAAATATTGCGTTAACTCCTTGGACCATGCCTTTTTGATTCTTACCCGTTCTTACCATGTGTTCATCCAGAACATGAGCATAAATTAGATTATTGAATGTCCACATGTTTCCAACTGTAAATCCTAAAATGGCTGCAAATATCAATAAGGAAATAAGATCAAAATAGAAGAAAAATATTCCAAAAGCTACTCCATAAATCACCATTCCTAAAGTATATATTTTTTTCGTATTTTGGTATTTTTTCGCTAATTTAATCCATACGGGAACAGAACAAATGGCCGCCAAAAGCCACACGGCTAACGCCATTATCATGAGTCCAGGATTATTAAATTCAAAAGTAAAAATATATACCAGTAATCCCATTAAAATACCATTTACCGTCATGTACATGACTGTTGCTAAGAATTGCATCCAAAAACTTTTCATTTTAATGACCGACCAATATCCCTTGAGTAAACTTATGCGAGGTGAATTATCTGCCAGATAGAGTTCTTTAACTTGTTGATCTTCACGACAGCCGGGGAGATATAATACAACTGAGATTAGCGTGATAAGAGTCACTATCAATCCCATGGTTCTATAATTGGCAACATCTTGACCCCTTAAAAGTAAGGGCGGTATTAACATTCCAATTGCAATAGCTATCATGGAAATGGGCGTGTTGTAGCCCATCAAAAGTCTTCGCTCCTCTTCTGTTCTGAATTTATCAGGGAAGAGTAATTGAATGTTAATCATTGCAATAGCACCAAATAAATCGAAAATAAATAATGCAACTATTAACCATAGAAAAGTTGGAAAGGGATCCACAGAAGCGGGGGGCAAGGGGGGTACTGAAAATAATAGAAAGAGTCCAATAGCCCACGGAAGGGAACCAATCACAATCCATGGGAATCTTCTACCCCATTTTGCGGTCCATTTGAAATTTCTATCAATTAACCAAGCGATAATTGGATCATCAACAGCATCCCATACGGAAAAAATTAATAGGGCAATTGCATAAAAGCCTACATTTAATCCGATCACTTGAACGTAATAAAATAGTAAAAAGAGATCAATAGGTGCAAATACAAAAGTCATAGTAAAGCGGGTCATCCCGAATGAGAGATAGGTTTTTTTTGAGTGCCTGTTTAATTCATATTCATTACTCATTTAGTTCACGATCGATGTTGTATTTTCTATTAAATTTTATTCTTAAATTAATGGTTAGTTTAATTCTTATTTAAATTTTCTCTTTTTAATGAACACTGTTCACGATCAATATGAAAAAATAAAAAATTATAAATAATAATAGGAATAATTATTAAATTAAATATTTCCAAAACAAGATCAATGTTCATTTAATAGTTTAAATTTTTATTAAGGCACGAGCTCTCATGATATTAGATTTTAATCAATATGCGAAGTTTGTAATCACATATAGTGCAAGTATAGAACGCAGAGATAAGGTATTAATTATTGGTGCATCAGAAGCAATCCCACTTATTAAAGAATTATATAGAGAAATTCTGAAGGTAGGTGCTCATCCCATTCGCCCTTATATAGAATTTCCGGAAATGGAATATATTTTTTATCTAGAAGCAAACCAAGAGCAATTAAATTTCTTAGATCCTTTCGAATTAAATCTGATGCAAAAAATAGATGCTCTCATTCTCATTGAAGGAAAAATGAATACGAGGGAATTATCAACTATTCCTTCTCATAAAATCCAGCAGAAAAAAATGGCAAGTGCGGAGATCATGAACATTTTTTATGAACGGCAAGCGAAAGATCAATTAAAATGGACCATGATACCTTATCCTACGAACGCTATGGCTCAAGAAGCGAATCTAAGTCAAGAAGAATTGGCTAAGATCATCGTGAAAGGATGTTTTTTAGATAGAGAAGATCCAATTGCTTCTTGGAAACAACTACATGATAAACAAGAAATTTACTGTGAACATTTAAATTCTGTTGATAATATACGGATTATTAACAAGGATACTGATATTTCAATGTCCGTGAAAGGAAGAAAATGGATTAATAGTGATGGGAGGGGAAATTTACCAGATGGAGAAATTTTTACAGGTCCAGTAGAAGATTCGGTTAATGGTCATATAAAATTTTCTTATCCTACAATTGACAAATCACATGTAATAGAAGATATTGAATTCGAGTTTAAGAATGGAGAAATAATTGAGGCAAGAGCAAGCAATGGTCAAGAGGCATTGGATGCTTTATTACATGTGCCGGGAGCCCGAAAATTGGGGGAAGTAGCTATAGGGACTAATTGGGGGCTTGATACATTTATAGGAAATATCTTATTTGATGAGAAGATAGGAGGTACGATTCATATAGCTATAGGGAATGGCTATCCGGAAACGGGAAGTCAAAACAAAAGTGCTATTCATAAAGATTTATTATGTGATATGAAAGAAAATGGGCAAATCTTTGCGGATGGAAAGTTAATTTATGAGAAAGGAAATTTTCTCATTCCTTGACTTCAAGAATTTCAAATTATATTTAAAAAAAATCAATTAGATAACATATAAGAAGAATCATGATTAAAAGACTAGATAAAATAGTTTCAAAACTATTGGAGAGATATAAAATTCCTGGAGTTGCGATAGCATTCATTTCCAACTCAAAAATTGCATCAATCAAAACCTATGGATTTGCTAACATTGAAGAAAAGATACCAATAACCGAAAAAACTTGGTTTCAAGTTGCTTCAATATCAAAGGCAGTTTCAGCATGGGGAATCATAAAATTAGTAGAGAAAAAAAAAATTGATTTAGAAGCTCCTATAGAAAAATATTTAACTCGCTGGCATTTACCTCCCTCTGAATTTAATCATGATAAGGTTACCATCAAGAGAGTATTAAGTCATAGCGCAGGGTTATCTCTCTCTGGATATCAAGGACATCAACCAAAATACGAATTACTTTCAATTGAAGAATCTCTAAACGGTAAAACTCCAGGACCTAAGGATGAGTATCAGCTTAAATATAGTGAAACTTGGAAGCTTGATCCCCATAAAGAAGAAAAGCCAGTTAGAGTTATTCTAAAACCAGGAAAGGAATTCTTGTATTCGGGAGGAGGATATTCGATTTTACAACTTATTATTGAAGAAGTAACAGGAACAAGTTTCAGTAAATTCATGGAAATTGAAATTTTAAAGCCATTAGGAATGGAATCTTCCAGTTTTGAATATCGAGACCTATCTTTATTTGCAACTCCATATGATGAGGAATTGAACCCCCTTCCTCATTATAAATTTGAAGCGAAGGCAGCAGGAGGCCTTAATTCCACAGTAGAAGATCTTGCAAAATTTGGAATAGCTGGTATGGAGGGCCCTAATGGAGAATTACCCGGAAGAAATGTTCTAAACCCTGAATCAATTGAATTAATGTACACGGGAATTATTGATGCCGGAGATGATTTTGGATATCAATGGAAATATGGATTAGGTCATTTTATTACTGAAATTGATGGGGTGAAAATTGTCCAACATAGTGGAGGTCATATTGGATGGCGTAGCATGTTAGTCATCGTCCCTCAATTGAAGGAAGGAATCGTTATTTTGATTAATAGTAGTGCTGGAAATCCTCTCTGGGCAAATATCTTAACTCGCTGGTCTCGAGTTATTCTCAAAAAATAAACAGGATAAATTGAGGAAATTTAGCGTGAAAATTGATACTGAATTAGTTAATACACCATATAAGGAATACACGACTCAAATTGATTGGAGAAGCATAATGAATTATGCGGCCGCTATTAATGACGATAATCCCTATTATTTTAATGATGAAAGAGAAGATGGTATTGTAGCCCATCCAATGTTCGCAGTTGCAGTCACTTGGCCAATTATAGAAAATCTTTCTGAATTTATTATATCAAAGAAATTTCCCATAAAGGTTTTTAAGAGGGTAGTTCATTATTATGAACATCTCATAATTCATCGGTTAATTCAATCAGGAGATCAATTAAAAATTAAAGGCAAAATCGTTGCCCTATTACCTCATCGAGCAGGAACCTTAGTTATCCAACAATTCGAAGCGCGAGATAAACAAGAAGAACTTGTATTCACCGAATTCATGGGAGGATTATTACGAGGGATTGAATGTAAGGGAGAACCTAAAGGCATGGAAAACTTGCCAATTATTCCCCCATATAAGCCGAGTGGCAATCCTATTTGGGATACGACTATTCATGTAGATAAACTGAGATCTTTTATTTATGATGGATGTACAAATATTTTCTTTCCCATTCATACCTCGAAAAAATTTGCCCATTTTGTAGGATTACGGGATATAATTCTACAAGGAACTGCCACTTTAGCGTTCGCCGTAAAGGAAATCATAAATCGAGAAGCTAATAAAAATCCTCATAAAATACAAGAAATCGCATGTAAATTTACTGGATTTGTATTCCCTGCTACGAATATTCAAATTAATCTATTAGGTAAAAACACGAAAGAAAGAACTTCAGAATTATTTTTTGAGGTAAGTAATGAAGATAAGAAAAAAGTGATTAAAAATGGATTTGTGTTATTAAAAAATGAGTTATAATTAACTTTATGAATGCCATATTATCTTTTATTTACATAACAATCTTGAGTATAATCCCATGATTATTATGTGGGATAATTTATTATCATGAAATAATTAGAAATTTATTTTGCAGTTCAATGTTAATTAAAAACCAAATTTATATTTAACAAGAATTTAGTATTAATTACATATTTATTTATAAACAAAATTCTTTCAATAAACAATGTTCATAAAAATATATTAAAAAATTTGTAAGGAAAAGTAAAATCAATTATGATAAACACTCAGCAGAAGAAAAAAAGGAGCAGGAGCAAGGAAGAGAAATTAAAAAAACTCCAAGAGATCATTAATGCTGGGAGTAAATTGTACAAGGAAAAAGGATGGGAAGGATTTGGCATGCGAGCTCTAGCAAGGTTCTTAGGCATGTCAGAAGGTAATCTCTATAATTATGTGAAAAGTAAAAGAGAATTATATATTGCTATTCGGAGTAAATATTATGAAGAATTTCTTGATCGTTTAAAAAAATTAATAAATAAAAATCGGGGAAAAATTTCTTATGTTGATTTATTTCTGAAAATTGCAGAATTTTATCTAAATTTTGCTTTTGAAGATTATTCTCGTCATAAAATGATGAGCATTATTCCACCTCCTCTTTCCAAGGAAAAAGGACCGTTTGAAAAAAGCTATCAATCATATAATATCTTGCATCTCATTCAAGATTTAATTGATGAAGCCGTGGACGTTAAAGAATTAGATATTAAAGATACTGAATTATTATCTTATTATTTTTATAATTTAGTTTATGGGGCTGTAAAAGTCCTCAGAGAATTTGACCATAGCGATCCCATCTTGGAACCCATTATACCTCATAATAAATTAGCAATAGAAGAATATAGGTGCTTGATTAAAGAAAAATATAAAGCTTTCATTTTAAAACAAATCAAAAATCAACTAGAATCTTCAAAACGCTCCTAGGTTTAATAAAAATTATTTATTCATTTTTATGAATTCATTATTATGATTTTTTAGGTGAATATCAATTAGAATAAGCGATAAAATGGTAAATAAGGGAATTGAGGATGCAAACATTATTACATATCAAAAATGTACTTTACTTGAATTTCCTAAAGATAAATTCAGACCCCCAATCTTATATCTTCAAGGTACACCTCATGAGATGGGAAAAGCTCATGGATATCTCTATGCGGATAAAATAATGCATTTTTTTTCAGAATATTTCTCTCCAATAGCGGCCATATTTGGTGGTTGGGATCCAACATCGGGGGAAGTTCCTTCTTTAGAACAAATGGAACATGGAAAAGAAATCATCCTAGCCTTAGCTAATAAACGATGTGTTCCTGCCATTATGAAACAAGCACCTAATTTTTGGGAAGAACTTAAAGGACTCTATGAAGGGTTAAAAGAAGCAAATAGCCCCCTTCAATGGGAAGATATTATCATTGGAAATTGCATGCCTGAAGATGCTTGGATCCTTCAACATTGTAGTAATTTTGCAGCATGGAATACTGCGGCGGTTAATGGAATGGTAATACATGGTGTAAACTTGGACTTTGAAACGTTTGATGTGATGCAAAATTACGTGGGTATTATGATTGCAAGACCAAAAGAGGGGAACGTTTTTTTAGGAGTTCATTGTGCGGGTAATATATCTCCTAATTCTTGGATTAACGATAAAGGATTAAGTTATGGAGAAATGACTTGTAATTCAGTTAATGTAGAATGGCCTCAAATTCCTCATTTAATGCACGGAAGAAAGGTTGCTCAAGAAGCATCCACTATAAAAGAAGCTTATTCAATCCTTCAAAAAACTGGTGGAACAACCGGATGGGCAAATTTAATTGCAGAAGGAAAAGGCTCTAACCCACATGCAGTTGATATAGAACTCGCTGGAAAAGATATTGCTCTTAGATATGAAGATCCCGAATTTCCTGATGTTATATGGGTGACTAATATTTTCACTTGTTATCCCGGATTTCAAGGATACGATGGGATAAATATGATCCCCGGCCAAGCAACTTATTGGGCCCAAATGAATGAGAAAGATTTACCAGATTTTTTAAATCCTCCCATTTCTTTAGAGGATTTCAATACTTTAGAAAAATGGCGAAAAAATGTGAAATGTCCTAGATATGAAAGATATCGAGAATTATTAAAAAAAAATTTTGGTAAAATTGATGTGGCGAAAGCCATTGAAATTCAGAGCGATAAAGTTTTTACAATTGAAAGAATGCCTGGTAGAATTCAATTAGCCCCCACGTGTAAACATTTATTTGGAACGGAAAGACCAATTATTAGTAATAAAGCATGGAGTCTTTGGTCTTGTGTTTTTATACCAGAAATAGAGGAAGCCTGGGTCGCTGCAGGAGACATCCCGGCTCAAAATGGATATTATTGGAGAATAAGCCTTCCAGAGCATTTAACATTAATGGAAAAATTTTCTTAATTAATCTTGAAATCTAAGAAATCATGATGTTATCGAACTGGTGAAAAAATTCTGATTAGTTATTGTTCCGTTGTTTTTGATACTTCAATTTTTCTGGGATTTTTTAATTTCTCAAATAAGATTAAGCGAGATTAATTAATAAAGATAAGATTGTTGGTTGGTATGGTTTCTTTACTATAACATGGGTAAAAAATTAAATTAATAAAATGATGGGCATGTATTTAATAAAATTTATAATAAATAGGGATATTAGAGAGTTCTTTTTAAAATTTTACCAGGATATTTTCGTTTTTGTTTCTCATTTTCAACGACAAGAACCCCATTCACAATAACATCGATTATACCTGAAGGAAATTGATGAGGATCCTCGAATGTAGCATTATCTCGCACGGTCATTGGATCAAAAATAACGATATCTGCCCAATATCCTTCCCTAATCAATCCCCTGTCTCTCAATCCTAAACGCTGGGCAGGAAAGGAAGTCATTTTTCTTATCGCTTCTTCCATTGTTAATAAACCCTCATCTCTAACATATTTTCCTAGAATTTTGGGGTATGTACCATATGTGCGAGGATGAAAGATTTTAAATCCTGGTAAATGTTTAAATGCGTTAGCGTCCGTTCCAACCATATGATACCTTCCTTTCATGATCCTGCGAATGTCTTCTTCGTGTATGGATTCAATCGTAATGGGAATGTCTGTTTTCTCATCGATTAATAGCTTGAAATAAGTTTCCCACTCGTCAATTTTTCCTTTTATTTTTGTTATTTCTGAGATATTTTTTCCCTCAACATCTTTCCAATTTTTATTTTTTAGAAATGAAATGTACACGTGTTCAAATCCTACTGCTTTAATCCAACTTTCCCATTTATTTTGATCAGCGAAGATATCCGTTTTTATTTTTTCTCTTATTTCGGGATCTTTTAATCGTTCTAATATTTTATCGGGACCTCCTTCTCGAGTCCAAGGAGGCAAGGTCGATACGAGTCCTGATTGGCCTCTATTATATGGATATTGGTCATAGGTGATGCTCAAGCCTCGCTCATTCGCTTCTTCAATCAATCGGAGCGTTTCTTTACTCATCCCCCAAAGGCGCTTATCCGCAACTTTATGATGAGCAATTTGACCTCCAGCAACTCCTGATTTCTCCACTATTTCAATAAATTCTTTTACCGCTTCAATTAACGTATTTCCTTCACCTCGAATATGGGAAAAATATAATCCATTATATTGCGCTACAACTTTAGCCAATTCAATTATTTCTTCCGTTTTAGCAAATACTTGAGGGGAATATATTAAGCCCGTGCTCATGCCAAATGCGCCTGCTTCCATGGCTTCTGCTACAAGCGATTTCATGGTTTGCATTTCTTTTTCAGTAGGAGATCGATTTTCAAATCCTGGACCACCTGCTACTCGAATAGTGCTAAATCCCACGCAAAATGCGAGATTACAAGGCACGTGCATTTTACTCACTTCATTTAAATAACTTTTAAAAGTATCCCACGTGATTTTAAGTTCACCTCCCATGGGAGGAGCAAATAATTTTTTGAACACGTCAACTTTTTCCGAAGGAATGGGTGCAAGAGATTCGCCACACATTCCTACTACTTCCGTGGTGATTCCTTGCCGAATAGCAGTATCCATTCTATTATAGAAAGGAAGGAGCATGTCTGAGTGCGAATGCATGTTAATGAAACCCGGACACGTGATGAGGCCACCAGCGTTAATTACTTTGTCAGCGGTTTCTGATTTCAATTTAGGTAAAATTTTAATGATTTTTCCTTCTTTTATTCCAATCTCGCGTGGCATCCAAGGATTTTCCGAACCATCGATTACTTTGGCATTTTTAATTAAAATATCAAAATGCATTAATTATCCTCGTTTTTCTTGATTTTTTAACAATTAATAATTTAAATTTATTAAATGAATATTGAAAAATTAAATAAGATTGAGATAAAATTTTTTTAATTTGATATTATAACTTCTTTCTAGTATTATATATTAACAGCTAGGCTGAAAATGCTTCGATATATTTATTGAGCTAGAGCTATTTGATAATAAATAGAAGTTTGATTATTCGAAAAAATGAACATGTTATTTGGTTATTGAGTTATTCTAAGGAGAATATATTCGCCGGTTCGATTTTCCTTTATTAACAGATTTTAAAAATCTGATAGTACCAATTTATTTCAAGAATTTCACGTGATTTCCTCCATCGACTTGCATATCAATTTAAATTTTGCATTATTGGACGGGGCGTGGTATTCAGAAACAGAATTAGTGAGAATTGCTAAAAGAAAAGGAGAGAGAAACTATTTAGACCCTATTACGTTAGGGACAATGTTACACTCGTTAAATCATAATATAACTAATGCTTACGTGGGAAAAAAAAAATAATTGGAGGCGAAATGCATTATAAGATATCGGACAATCATATTGGATTATCGAGAGCAACCAATAATAAATATCGCTTTCGATTAAAATAACACGTGATATTTTTATTTTTCTTGCTCCACGCAGTGATCTTTTGAGATCTTAAATTCTTTGCAATTAGAACAGAATCCCTTTTTTGTATTTTTTCCCGTTTCTTTTAAACCTTCATTCCAGCAGAATGGACAGAGATAATATGAGTAATGATGATTTTTCTTCCTTCTACTTACTTTAATTACAACAAACCCGCAGTGTTTACATGATGTTTTTAAAAAAGTGAGTTTACCGTGTTGGGGCACCACGATAGTTTTTTTACACTCATCATTTAGGCATCGAAGGAATCTTTTCTTTTTCTTCGTGAGAATTAATGTCATGCCATTTTTTTTACAATAGGGACACGTGATATTGAGGTGTTTTTGGTTTTTAGGGGGTAGAGATTGTTTTTGAGAGGAAATTTGATAATTTTTTAGAGATGCTCTATTGGAGAATAATTTATCTTGATTATTAAGAAGTGCATCAAATAAATCTAAGAAGGTTTTTTTCATGACCTTTATACATTCTTGCATTGTCATGGTTCCATTTTTGATTTTTTCCAGCTGCGCTTCAATATAACTGGTGAAGGTCGGTTCAAGAAATGGTTTCCAGACTTGTTCTAAATTACTTATTAAAAATAGACCTAATTCTGTTATGAAATATCTTTTTTTTTCACGGTAAATGAGCTTGCGTTTCAATAGAATTTCAATCATGAGGGGGCGTGTCGCTTTAGTTCCTAAATTATTTTGTTCCATGAGTTTTAAAAGAGAAGCATCGGAATATCGTGGTGGAGGGCGTGTAGAACGCTCATTTAAAGAAATCTCGTGAATGGGCAAGAGAGAATCATGAATTGGGATGGGAGGGTCAAATTTTTTCTTTAAAAAGGGAGCGATTTCTAAAAATCCTTCACGTAAGAGCACGTTAATCCTTCCTTCAAAAGGTTCCTCTTTAATTAAAACCTTCAAAGTTTCGTTCAATTCAATCGCATCTTCTCCAAAAAGAGCTAAATAATAGCGAGCAATTAAATCATAAATTTTTCGCTCTAAATCGTTTTGGAAATGCTTGCTTGTATTTTCTAACGAGAGTAAAGGGGTAATGGGGGGATGATCTCCGGCATCAATTTTGCCCTTAGTAGGCATGAATCGATTCTTTTTTATTAAATTAGAAGCAAAGGTTCCATAAGTGGAATGGGGCATAAAATTCTTGAGATATTGCACGTGATCAAAATCCGCTTTATATACATCGCTATCCGTTCTGGGATACGTGATTATCTTTTTCAAGTATAGTGAATTTAGGGTTTTCAAGGCCAAATCTGCTCGTATTTTGAGTTGTTGGGTAAGTAATATGAGGGCTTTAGAAGTGTTTAGAGGAGTCGGAGGTTTAATGACTTTTTGCTCCTCTTTTTTATTTAAAAATTTAGCATTAGTAGCATCTTTAATAGTTTGATAAATAGTTTCAGCTAATTGCTTTTGAGGTGATTTAAAAGGATTGGATTTATGATGAACTTTTACCCGATGAGAATCAATATTTAAAATGGCATCTATCGTAAAATAGGGTTCCGGAGTAAAAGCATTAATCTGTTGCTCTCTTAAATATATTAAAAATAATAACGATGTTTGAACTCTACCGATACTTATGAAAAAAACATTATATTGATGTAATAAGGGTTTTAACATGGCAGTAATTTGTCTTGTTGCTGAAAATCCAATAATAGCATCAATGATGGCTCTGGCTTCTCCCATTTCACCCCAATTCCATTTAGGAGGAATTAAATTTTGAATTTTTTTTAAGATCTCATGTTTTTGTAATGAACTTAGCCAAAGCTGAGAGACATGAATGGAAGGATTTGATTTTTGAATATAAGGAAAGGCATCAAACAAGCCAATATTAACACCTTCTATATCAGCATCTGTTCCGATAATACAATGGTCGCAAATCTTTGCATGCTCTTCCAATGCTTTTATATAAGGATAAGCGGTTTTTTTTGGGACTTTTTTTATAGAATTCGGGTCTGTAATAATATCTCTTGGCGGAGTTTTATTCCAACTCTTATATTTTCCCACGTTTTTATATTCCAAAAGGTGCCCTCGTAAAGGGATTACATATAAATCCCTTGATTTAACATGATATATTTTTAGAGTTCGTGATTTTTTAATGGTTTCAATTGTACCAAGAGCTTCCGCAATTGCTAACGCTGCTTTATTTTTTTCAGCAACAATGAGGGTGGGCATCGGAATTTAAAATAGTGTCATGTTTTTTAATTTTTTAATATTAGAGTTGCTTTATACTATAAAATGCCTTGCTCTTTATTGAATTTTTATATCCAATTCTGATTCAAGAGCAGGAAATACCGATTTTTTTTAATTTAATGTTATTAAAAAGAATTTGTTTAAAAATTCTTTTCTTTCTTTTTCCTCTCTTATTAATTGAGTTAAACATTATTGTTTTTAGGGAGCGTGAAACAGAATTCCGCTCCTTTATCCTTACCTTCTGAAAGAGCCCAGATTTTCCCTCCATGAGCTTCTATTATCCCTTTCGTGATATAGAGCCCTAATCCCGTGCCATTCGAATAATTTTCCTCATTAAAATTCAATTTAACAAATTTTCCAAATAATTTGGGAATATCTTCCGCATTTAATCCAATTCCGGAATCCTTTACTTTAAATAAATAATAATCTCCTTGCTCTTCCGCAATTATGGTAATATATCCGTCGTTGGGGGTAAATTTAATTGCATTAGATAATAAATTAATAAATACTTGAATCATTCGATTTTTATCCACTGTTAAAACAAGATTTTCTCTAACATTTACATCCATGACAAGATTTTTATTTTCCATTAAAAATTTTAAGTCCGAAACGCAATTATCTATGATATCCCGCATGTTTTCTTTCTTTAATTTAATATCATGCTTTAATTTCTTCGAGTCGATTTTTAAAGCATCCGATAATTGTTCAATTAAAAACTTCAGCCTATTAACATTTTTTTTCACGATTTCTAAATCTTCTCTAATCTCCGGATTTAAATCCTTATATTTCAGTAAGATGTAATCAGTAAACCCGGCTATCGATACTAACGGCGTTTTTAATTCATGCGATGTGGTATTAATGAATTCATTTTTTAACTTATCTAATTTCATTAATTCAATATTTTGTTCTCGTAGTTTTTTCTCGGATTGTTTTAATTTTTTTGTTCTTTCTTGTACTTTTTTCTCCAGTTCTCTATTTAAAATTCTTAATTGACGTTCTGACTCTTTTAATTTTAATTCTGCTGTTTTCTGTTGCGTGATATCTCGAATTATTACTTGGATTAAATTTTTGCCTCCCACATTGACCCGTGTTGATTCTAACGTGAGCCAAAATTCCTTTCCATCCACACGAGCTACTTGAAATTCGTATGGATTAAGCATTTCTCCTTCAATTAGCTTTTGGAATCGCTTCTCAAAAATGGAACCAAGTTCTTTAAAACGAGGGTCTCCATACCTGAGAAACATGGTTATTATTTCTTTAAAATTCTTTCCGATTAAATCTTCTCTTTTATATACTGATAAAAATTTATTCGTCGTTTCATTACAATCAAGAATGAAGCCATCAGTATCTATTAACCAAATAGCATCAGGAGAATGGTTGAATAGATGCCGATATTTAACCTCGGATTCTTTTAACTTTTGTTCTGCTAATTGTTTTTCTTTTTCCGCTTTAATTCTGTCTGTAATATTCTCATGTGTAATTAAAATAGCATTGACCTTACCCTGATGGTCGTGTAAGGGAATCCGATTGATTTCAAACCAGCTCTTGTTTCCGACCAAATCTTCAAATTCTTGAATATCGTGATACAAGGCTTGATCTAATTCAATAACTCTCTGTTCTTTATCGTGAAATTGAATCTTATTTTTTACATTCCAACTTAGTTCCTGATCAGTCTTTCCGATTATCCGAAGGGAATCTTCAAATCCTAAATATTCTGCGAATTTTTTATTACATCCTAAATAAACTAAATTTAAATCTTTCCAACATACTTGCAAAGGAATATTATCCAAAATGAATTGAAAGATCTCATAGGATTTCTCCAATGCCTCACTATATGCTTCAGGCGCAAGTAATTTCCAAAACCGGATTTCTGAAAGCGATTCATTAAATTCTTGTAACCTCTTGGTGGAATTCGATAATCTCGAAAGAAAACTCTTTTTATCTAGCTTATTCGAAATTAATATAATTTTTATTTCTCCTGTATTTGATTTAAACTTTTTACCAATGAATTCTAACGTTGCTATTTTTTGTTCTTTCGTTATAACCTTGGCTGCATTTTTATATACACCTCTCTCAAGAATGGTAGTTAATCCTCTTTTTGCTTTTTCTCTCTCTTTTTTCCTAAACAAGTTAAGAATCGAAGTACCAACTAAATCCTCACTTGAATATCCTAATAAATGGAAATGAGGGCCCTCATTAATGTATTCAATGATGAAAGCTTCATTTAATACTGCAATTAAATCCGAAATTTCATTTAAAATCGTAGAAATAATAATTTCTCCATATTGAGAAAGGAGTGAATCGTGTAGCAAAGATTTCATGATATTCCTTATTCCTTGTATAAATTATTATTATTATTATTCACAATTATAATAATCAATGTTTCTTAAATAAACAATTTCTGTACACCTTTATATTTTTTTTGAAAAAAATTCAAGAAAAATGAGATACTCATGAAATTGATGATTATTTTTTTAATAGAAGCAATCTTTTTTCCAAAATATTGAAAGGGTTATCGAGCAAACTCACACTCTCCGAAAATCACACCATTTTGATGTAACTCTATAATTAAAAATGCGTTTAAAAATTACTTTGAAGACCAAAAGATACCTATTTGCTTTACAATTCAGTATTTCTCCTTCTTGTCATATATCTTTCAGGTTTTCCAAAAAAATATTCCATTGCGATGTTTTTAATGTTGTTCATGTGTTTATTTACTGCTGTAACGGAAATGTTAAATTTTTTAGCTATATCTTTCGCACTTATTTTCTTTGGTGATTGAAAATACCCTTTCTCAGCAGCATAAGTAGCTAATTCCCGTTGTCTTCTCGTGAAATTTGGAAAAGGTAAAAAATAAGCTCCAAAAAAATCTTTAATATCTTCAATTTTATCTAAATCCGTGCTGGCAAGAATTTCATAAGTGTTCGTGAAAGACATTAAAATTTCATACAATTTAGGGAGATATTCTTCTTGTACAATCATGCTCAAGAGGATTTTTTCTTTAGAAACATGAATAGGAAAACGAAACGCCCATGGTCCCGATTCTATTATGGGAAAAAACCCAGAAGAGCGAGTTTGATTAAGGATGCAAGTCATTTCGTCCTCCATGACATTTAAAACTTGATAAAATTTTGGATTGAACTTAGTTTGAATAAACACGTCCAACGGGTCATTGATAGAATGCATGAATTTCATTCGTTGGATCGAAAATAAATGAGTTGAATCATATTGAAATGCTTGTAAAATTTCTATCCATTCAATATCCTGAAAAATATCATGGAAACCAAGATATTTCAAAAAATTTCCCGGTAATTGTAAGCGAATAGCTTTCATTAGATCAATACTCTTTAAAATTTGAATTTATAAATTTATTTTATTTATTATTTAAAGAAGTTGCAATGGCAACCTATATTTTCATATTATTAAAATTATTATATTTTTTTAATAAAAAATATTTTTTGATTTAACACGAATAAATTCGTTCAGAAGCTTGATTTTTATTGGAGGTATTAAGTAAATGAAGATACTTTTAACAGGAGCATTTGGCAATGTTGGTTTGAGCACTTTGGAAGAATTAATCGAGAGAGGTCATGATATAAAAATTTTTGAATTAAAAAATGACAAAAATTTAAAAATAGCTAAGAAATATGAGAATAAAATTGAATTAATCTGGGGAGATTTAAGAAATTATTCGGAAGTTCAAAAAGCTGTTAGCAATGTTGATATAGTTATTCATGTGGGAGCAATTATTCCTCCTTTGGCAGATCAAAATCCTACCTTAGCAGAAGAAGTAAATGTAGGAGGCACGAAAAACGTGATAAAAGCCATGGAATGTCAAAAGAAAAAACCGAAATTAATTTTCACCTCATCTATTGCTGTTTATGGGGATAGGCGTGAATCACCCCTCATTAAAACCACGGATCCCATAAATCCAAATAAAGATGATCCTTACGCCCATCAAAAAGTTCAATGCGAACAATTAATCCAAAATTCTTCTCTGGAGTGGTTAATTTTGCGATTAACTTACATTGTTTCCATGGAGAAACTTGCTCTGGATCCATTAATGTTCCACATGCCCTTAGAAACATGCATAGAAATTTGCCATACCAGAGATGTGGGATATGCCATTGCTAATGCCGTTGAAAAACCGGAGGTATGGGGAAATATTCTCAATATTGCCGGAGGACCTAAATGTCGCATTATTTACAGGGATTATATTCATAAAATGCTAGATCTCTTCGGCTTGGGAGGAGATCTCTTACCTCAAGAAGCATTTAGCAATGAAGAATTCCATTGTGGGTTCATGGATACCCAAAAGAGCCAAGAATTACTCCAATATCAAAGATATACACTCGAAGATTATTTTGAGGAAGTTAAAAAAAAAGTAGAATTTTCTCGTTTTATGAATCGTTTATTTCCTTTAATCGTAAGACCTATAGCAAAACGGATGTTATTAAGTAAATCTCCGTTTTATAAAACAGAAGCTTGAAAAAAATCTCTTTTTTCTAATTCTCTTTTATCGTGTATTTAATTTGGATAAGATCCCATTCTTCTTGACTTAGATTGTACCCTATTAATTTACAAGCTCGGAACATAAATGAGAAAAATTTAAATTAACCATTTAAACTTAAATATTTTTTAAATAAAAAGTAATAATTGCATGAAATATAATGCATTAAGGTTTATATATTATTTTAACATTTCATTACTTAATATAACAATTCTTATAAAAATATAATAAGAAAATATCATGACATTAATGAAAACAACCATCGACCCCGAGGAATTTAAAAATCCCCCGAAATCTGCCCGCCCCATGGTTCGGTGGTGGTGGCCAGGCTTAGATGTGGATAAAGAAGAACTTTTAAGAGAATTACGAGAACTCGATGAGGCAGGTTTTTATGGAGCAGAAATTCAAGCTTTTTTAATTGGCTCTCCAAAAAAAATGGATGAGGAAAGGCTCAAGCGAACACATAGATTCATGCAACCTTATTACCATGAAATGATTAAAGCTTTACTCGAAGAGGCATCAAAAAGGGAAATGGTAATAGATTTAACAATTGGCTCTTCTTGGCCAGCCGGGGGCACTCATATTACGAAAGAGAAATCATTAAAAGTCTTACTCGTGGGAGAAAAAACAATCAAGGGGCCTAAACTCTATAGAGGCAAGATTCCAAAATTTAAAAAACCCTTATTTTATAAGCTCCAACCTCTCTTCAAAATCCTTGTAGGCACTAAAGTGGCAGAGTTCTTTAAAAACGATATGAAATTGGAAGCATTAATGGCTGCTCAACCGGTGGGAAAGAGGGGGAAGATAAAATATAGAAATGTAAAAACCGCTTACTTAAAGAAAGATTCATTAATTAATCTAACTAAATTAGTAGATGAGGAGGGATTTTTTGAATGGGAAGTTCCTGAAGGCAGATGGCAAGTTTTTGCTTTTTATAAGGGGCCTTCCGGAACTAAACCTTTAGGAGATTGTCGTTCCTCATCTGAAGGAGACAGTCTGGTATTGGACCATCTCTCTGCGGAAGCTATTAAATATCATTTAGAGGCTCATTTTGGAATTGGTAAAAAGTATTATGGAAAATATTTTGGAAAAACTTTGAGAGCTTTCTTTACTGACAGTTTAGAATTAAGTTCTGATTGGTTATGGTCAGATGACTTTCTAGAGCAATTTTATAAGAGAAGAGGCTATGATTTAACGCCCTTTTTACCCCTTTGTTTCGTTCCTAATAGAGATAACAAATATCTTCACGTGTTTTTTGGAATCTCCCCTCCAGCTTTTGATTTCAAAGATACGGATATAGGGAAGCGCATTAGATATGATTATGAACTCACGATATCGGATCTTTTCACCGAAGAATTTTTGGAAATCATAAAACAATGGGCAGATAAAAATAACGTGAAAAGTAGAATTCAAGCCTACGGAATTCGAGCAGACACTCTTAAAGCTTACGGAAGAGCACACATTCCAGAAACCGAACAGCTTTATGGGGGAGGTGTCATCGATTTTCTAAAACTCGCGGGTTCGGCGGGGATCATTCATGAATCTCCCATTGTCTCGGCCGAATCGCTCGTGTGGAATCAGCGGGATTATATGACCACGCCATTAAAATGGAAAGTTGGGGCAGATAGGCTTTTTATTGCCGGAATTAATCAGATGATCTATCATGGATTCCCTTATCAACATCCTTCATTTCCATACCCGGGGTATTGCGCATTTTCCACGCCGCATGTTCCGAAATTAATGACTTTTTCTTCTAATTTCAGTAGAATGAATCCCTTCTGGGAATTTTTTCCAGCCATGAATCAATACATTACTCGCTGTCAATTAGTAATGCAGCGAGGAAAAACGGTTTGTGATGTAGCCATTTATTATTCAATCCGGAATTACCCGGATACCGTTTTAAAAAATGAAGAATTAGTTGGGGGATATTTAGATGAGAACGATGCTCTAAAAGCCAAGAATCAGATCGATGCATATCCTAAAAAAAAAGAGAAATGGGATACTGAGGAAAAGTGGACGCATTCATTACAAGAGCTTGGAGACGATCTGGTTTTTAATGGCTATTATTATTTTCACGTAAATGAAGAAAGCCTATTAAATGCGAAAATTGAGAATGAATTCTTAAAAATCGGAGCTACTACCGTTAAAGTCCTCATCCTTCCAAATATTAAGTCTATTTCCCTTGAATTAGCCAAAAAATTAGAAGAAATTGCCGATAAGGGAATAAACCTTTTATTTTTAGAGGCTCTTCCCTCACGACAGCCAGGCTTCTTAAATCATAAGGAAAACGATGCAAAGATCTCCTCTCTAATGGATGAATTAGTTAAACTTCCCAACGTTCAATTAATCAAGAATACTATCAAGATTTCTGATTATTTAACTAAACAATTGAATATAATTCCCCAGATCGTATATGAACCTTCTCAAAATTCAATACAATTCATTCATAAAGTAACTGATGATGCGGATTATTATTTCCTGAGAAATTCTACTAATAAATCTTTAAGATTATCAACCTTATTTACAAGACAAGAGAAAATTCCTTTTATACTTAATCCTTGGACGGGAGATATTTCTAAAGCTGCCCAGTACGATACTAAAGAATTAGGTGTTTTAATGGCTTTGCATTTTCCTCCCTACGGTTCATTTTTAATTAAATTTAAAAGAATAGAAGAATACATTCATGCCGTTCAAAGCCCCATTGACCTTATTCGAGAAAATGATCAATTATATGGAATCATTGAAAAAGCTAGCATGCACGAAATTAAATTAAGCGATGGCTCAATGAAAAAAATTGAAATAAAAGAGGACATGCCTCCTCCGATAGAACTTAAAAATTGGCATTTATCCGTAAATCGAAGAAACTTGGATGGAAGTTTCACTCTCGTCGAGCTCGAATTGAATTCGCTGATAGATTGGCGTGAGATTGAGCAAGTAAAATATTGCTCCGGTAAGGGAATTTATACCACGAGTTTTAATTTATCCGAAGCCTATTTTAAAGCCAACTATCATGTCTATTTATCCATTAATCAAGTTCATGATGTCGCAAGAATTATCATCAATGAAAAAGAAGTGGAAACATTATTAGTGTATCCATATGAAGTAGATATAACAAAAGCTATTAAAATAGGTAAAAATATAATAAAAATTGAAATAACACCCACCTTGCGAAATAGGCTTACGGGATATGGCAAGAAAGGTGGAAAAGATTGGAAACAACACAAGAAAAAAAACTTAATGCCTTCTGGGCTAATAGGACCCGTGAAAATTAAAGCGCGATTACATGTTCCTTTATAAAAGCAGTTGAAGATTTATTTATTTTCTTTTTCCCTTGATATAATCCATCTTATAATTAAAGGAAAAAATTTTAGTGATTAGAAGCGAACTTTAGTTTGTAAAGAATTTTTTTTATTTTTTAAATTTTCGTTAATTTTAAAACAAAAAGTTAATCACCAGAAATCTTTCGCTTTCTAATAAAATTTATGCACGTAATTGATTGGAATATTTATGCGTAAATTTAAATAATTTCTAAATAATTTAGATTTAACTACATGATATTTTTAAGCGAAGACGTGCTTAATACTATAAATCTAAAAACTTCTCGGTCAATTATCATTCTCCCATAATATTAAAAAATGGAGGAAAAAAAAGTAAATGAGTAAAGAAGATATTTGTTTTTTACCCGCTTGGAAAATGAAAGAAAAAATCGAGACTCAAGAGCTATTGTCACAAGAACTCACAGAAATCATCATTGAACGCATTGAAAAATATAATCCCCTTTTGAATTCCTATTGTACTCCAACTTTCGATTTGGCAAGAGAAATGGCTAAAACTGCGGATGAAAAAGTAAAAAAGGGAGAAAAAATTGGAATCCTCAACGGAATCCCCACATCAATTAAGGATTTGGCCTTGACAAAAGGAATACGAACTACTTTTGGATCAAAAATTTATGAAAATTTTATGCCAACGGAAGATACGGTTTATGTTTCTCGGTTAAAAGATGCGGGTATCGTACTACTAGGAAAAACCAACACGCCAGAATTTGGATTTAAAGGAGTCACAGATAATTATCTATTTGGAACAACGAAAAATCCATGGGATCTTACTCGTACTTCTGGAGGCTCCAGTGGTGGGGCCGCCTCTGCCGTAGCTGCAGGAATGAGTCCTTTGGCACAAGGTTCAGACGGAGGAGGCTCTATTCGAATCCCTGCTTGTTTCTGTGGACTATATGGTCTAAAACCAAGTTTCGGGCGTGTTTCCGTTTATCCCAGTGTTTATTTCATGGGACACACGCTCTCTCACATTGGCCCCATCGTCAGATACGTGAAAGATGCAGCTCTCATGTTAGATGCCATGAAAGGATCTCATCACGGAGATAGATATTCTCTTCCGGCCGATCCCATCAACTATTTCGATAAAATTGAAGAAACACCCAAAAAGCTTAAGATTGGATTTTCCATGAATTTAGGATATGCTAAAGTCGTAGATGAGGAAGTTAAAGAAGCCGTATTGAATTCAGTAAAAAAATTGGAACAATTGAACTGGACTGTAGAAGAGATTAAGATGAAATTACGAAAACCGGAATTATGTTTTTATACCCTTTGGACGTCAATGTTAGCTTATGATTTAAAACCTAAGCTTAATGAATGGCGAGATAAATTAGATCCGGAATTAATTAAATTGGTAGAGGCTGGATTAGGCTATGATGGAATGGCCATAATGCGAGCGCTAAATCAGAGAAAAGAAATATATAAAACCTTTTATCAAATTTTTAAAGAAATTGATATTCTCATAACTCCGATGACTGCCATTCCTGCATTCAAATTAGGGCTGATGTTTCCCCCTCAAATCAATGGAAAAAATGTCTCTCCAACAGCTTGGCAGGCCTTTTCTTTTCCCTTAAATCTTACATGGTTGCCTGCTGCATCCATTCCCTGTGGCTGGTCAAAAGAAGGATTACCTATTGGCATGCAAATAATCGGTAATCGTTTTCAAGATTTACTGGTGCTTCAAGTTTCCAGAGCATTCGAAAAGTTAGCACCGTGGCAAGATAAGCGTCCAGCTCTTTAATTTTAACTTATTACATATTTTTTTTTAATTATTCACGGATCTTTCTTTATTATTTTCATGATTAAATGTGAATCTAGGGTTTCCTTGTAAAATTGGACGAAAAGAGAAACATGTTTCTTATATTTGCCTCAAGAGTTTTTCAATATTCTGGATTTGAGTTTTAAGAAGCAAGAAACCATGCTTGTACTAATCCTCAAGCTGAATTAAATGTTTTTTCAAAAACTTGTAGTTTATTAATGTGCACTAATAATTGAAATTCAAAATTATAAACAATTTAAAAAATAAATGATTTTTAAACACGTGGGTCTTTAAAATTAAAAAATAAAAATAAAAATAAAAATACTGTTCTTATCATGAATAAATTAGAGACGCTAGATCTCAAAAAATTAAATGTTGATGAACTTACAGAATTATTTGCCGAGTTTATAAATGACCAAAATTTACTCCTCATTCAAGGAATTGAATATTTGGTGGAAGAGGATTTTGACAATTTTGAAAAAAGTTTAAAGTCCGTAATAGAAACCGCAAAAGAAGAAGAGATAAAAAAAACTTTTGAATCAAAAATTTTTAAAACTAAGTTAATGTTTTCGAAGGCGGATAGGTTAAAAGTCTTTAGAAAAATTAATGATACTAAAAATATTGGAGAATATTTAGCTCATAAATTATTAATATATAGAGTCATTTTTCCGGATGAAAATTTTAAGCTTCAAGTTCAAAACATTTTAAAATCTCTTAAAATGCTTTCCATGAACATTACGGAAGCGATCAAGTTTATTTCTACGGATTTGAGTAAATCTCGGGATCTCTGTGAAAATATTAAAGAAGAAAGAAGGCGGATGAGGAAAGCAGAATGGAAACTCTTGACCACTCTCTGGAATTACGATATGGATTATCTTTCCAGAACTTTTTTATATCTTAAAGAATTCATTGAAGGAATAATGATGCTGGCAGATCACTTAAAGAATTTTTCAGAATACATTCAATTTCTTGCAACAAAATACTTGATTTTTGAATGAATTATTTTTTAAGAGATAAACGATGGCTGATCAACTTACATTAATTCTAATTCAAGTTCTAATTGTAATGGGCATATCTCTTGCTTTTTCCATAGGTGCCAATGATGAAACTCTCGCTCCATTAGTAGGCTCTGGTGTAATTAAATTTCGAACGGCTCTTTTATTAGGTGGGTTGGCTGCCGGTTTTGGAATGATTTTTTTTAGTAGAGGCGTGGGGAAAACAGTAGGCGCGGATATTTTAGGACCTGGTATCAAATACACGACTTTCATGTTATTGGCAGTATTAATTAGTTCTATTTTATGGTTAATTATTGGAAGTCTCTCGGGAATTCCTTTATCCTCTACGCATAGCACTGTTGGAAGCATATTCGGAGTTGTTATCGTTTATGCTTTATTTTATAAAGATTTGAGGATTGAACAAGCATTTAATTATACAAAACTTTTGAATGTAGTAATTGGATGGTTCTTATCACCCTTGTTCGGATTATTAATAACATTTATCCTTTTCAAGATCATTGCCAAATTGATCCTTTCCCGGTTAAAAGGATTAACTATGATCGAAAAAAGTGAAAAAAGATTTAATTGGTTGCTCTTTTTAGCGGTAATATTTGCTGAAATCTGGGTGGGGGGTAACTCTGCAGAATGCATTGGCATTTTTTATGGTCTCTATAATAATGAATCATTAACATGGGGAGAATATCAATTTTACGTGGTAATTTGTGGAATTTTTGTTTTTTTAGGGATTTTTTTAGTTGGACGATTTGTTATAAAAAATTTAGCCTCTCACATGACCGAAGCCCGTCCTAGTGAAGGGTTCATTATTCAATTATCTTCTGCTATTATCCTCATGATTTGCACGTTTTTGGGGCTTCCTATTTCTCATAGTCATGTAATTGTATTCTGTATTTTAGGGATGAATATTGCACAAAAGAAGGAAGTTGATTATAAAGGATTTGCAAAAATGGCTGTGTTTTGGGTACTTACATTTCCCATGGCCGCTCTATTTGCGGGAGTTATTTATTACATGTTTCTCCTTAATGGCTTTTTTTAAGTTAAACTTATTTAGAATGAAATAATATATAGAAAAGTAATGAAATACATGCTAAAGAAAGAAAAATAAGAAAAACAATGGGGTCACTTATAGAATATTTTAAATTAAAAACAGCGGCCTCTGTACTAGAGAAATCTATTTCTCACGCTAAAAAAGTTCAAGATTGTGTGCGGGAACTAAATATAGGAATTCAGCTCCTCATTAAGGATAAGAAAGTGGAAGAGGCCCATCAAAAATTTAAAATTGTTGATAAAATTGAGAAAGAAGCCGATGAACTTAGAAGGAAAATACAAAAAGAAATCTCTTCGGGAGAATTATCCTCCAGTGTCCGAATGGACCTTTCTCATTTAATTAGAAGGCAAGATGGAGTGGCGGATTGTGCTACAGGAGTAGCCCGTAGAATAAATACCATTCCTTTTAAATTTTGGGAGGAATGTAGCGAAGAAAGCAAATCAATTATCTTAGAGATGATGGCGAAAACCGAAAAATGTGTGGAATTTCTCGATAAAATTGTAATGGACTTACTTGGCGAAAGAAAAAATGTAAAAGATTATGCAAGAGAGATTAATAGCATTGAACACGAAATAGATATATTAAATATTGCCCTCCGAAAGAGTTTTCAAGAAACGGAATTCCACGTGAATGCCTTTACAATTTTCACTGTAGGCAATACGATGGATATAATTGAAGCAATCTCAGATTCAATCGAAGGGGTGGCTGATTATATCATGAGACTCTTAACCAGTTCTAAACCCCCATGAAGAATCTCCGCCAATTTTTTTTCTTGTCTTTTTTAATGATATTTAAATCGTGAGACCTTGAGAGTGCTTTTTTTAATAAACATGTTCTATTCTATTTTGACATTTTATTTTTTCTATTAAAACTTTTATTACCGCTTGACTTTTATAATTAATACATTCAACATTTATGAGTGGGAGTTCATGATAAAAAGATTTGTAATTAAAAATTTAACTCCAATAGATGATCATTTTGAAGAATTCCCTATACTATTACCCCGGCCCAAGAAAATTTCGTTTTTGAATGAGGGAGTTGGGTCATTGATGTCCTCAGACTGTCAGGCATCGCCTTTTAATATAGAACACGAGTATTTCATGTTTTTATTGAGAGAAATAAATGATTTTCTAAAAGCAATTTCTTCTTTCCGGATAAAATTCGCCCCACTTTCTGAGGAGGATAGAATCATCTTGGAAACTCGGGGAAATGACTTCCAATTTCAAGAAAAAGATGAGGAGGCACATGCTCTTGTAATACAAAAGGATTTAATAATCATTCAATCTCCCTACGAAAAGGGATTATTTTACGGCGTTCAGACGTTAATTCAAATAATTAAAAATAGTTATTTGAATCTCAAGGAAGAGGAGAGGACGAAAGAGGTTCCAAATGCCTTATCTATTCCTAACCTTCGAATCGAGGATTATCCGGATCTAAAAATGCGAGGCATCACTGACGATATCGCACGGGGACAAATATTCACGATTGAATCAGCAAAACGATACATGAAACTATTAAGTCATTATAAAATTAATTTTTATTTCCTCTACTTAGAAGACATGTTTGCTCATCCGCTCCACCCTGATATAGGGAAGAAAAGAGGTGCATTAACACCAGAAGAATTAAGAGAATTGGATGAATTTGCAAAAAAGAGATTCATTGAATTAGTGCCCATCTTTCAATGTCTCGGCCACGTGGATAATATTTTAATACATGAAAACTATGAACCATTGGGAGAATTTCCAGGAGCCAAATGTTTTAACATCTCCAATCCCCGGGTGTACGATCTATTAAATGATTATATCGCAGAACTTAGCAAGTGCTTATCCACTAAATATTTTCATGTGGGCTGTGATGAGACGTTCGATATTGGAAAATATCGTTCAAAACAATTATTTGAATCTCAAGGCAAGTTGGCCTTACTATATCATTATGAAAAAGTATATCAAATCGCTCGGAAGCATGGAAACATGCATGTCATCATGTATGAGGATTTTATTAGAGATGACAAGGAAATTATAGAAAAAATGAACAAGGATATCATATTAATGTATTGGGATTATGCTCCAAAAGAGAAGTATCCAAAAATCCAAGAGTACGTGAAAAAAGGCTTCAAAGTCATAGCAAGCCCGTCCATGCTAAATTGGCAGAGAATCTTTCCTAATTATAGAAATGCAAGCATTAATATCATGAACATGGCACGAGAGGCTAAGGAAAATAAGGATAAAGGATGTTTGGGGTTGCTAACATCCAATTGGGGAGATTATCGATATTATACTCTAAGAGGGGTGGAATATCTCGGTGGTATATTGACGGGAGCCGTGTCATGGACGGTAGAGGGCTTTAATTATGAAGATTTTTTGAATAAATACGGATTTCTCTATCATGGAATAAGAAAAGAATCTTTAGAGGATTTCTCAAATTTGCTGCTGGGTTTAGATGATTTAAACTCATTTTTTAAAGTGGAACCAGAATTCATTTTCATTTCTTTCTACACGTATTTTTTCAAGCATCCCTTTCCTACGGAACAATTTTCCCCGCCCATTAAAAATCATGAAGAACTGGGTAATGCAGCTTTCAAATGCATTGAATTACATGAAAAATTAAAATTCACTATTCATTTTGAATCAGATATCTATGAAATTCTTAAATTTAATGCCCAAATGGCACGAGTATATTCCGAAAAAGTAAATTTATCGCTCAAAATATCAAATTCCATTGAAGAAATGAAAAAAAATGTCGATTTAAAAAATCAGCTCATCTCTGAACTCAATGAACTGAAAGAAAAAATAAATTCGTTAAAAAATGAATATGAAAGATTATGGTTGAGGGAAGCAAAAAGACCTTGCTTGGATTACAATCTTGAATTATTTGATTTTTTAATTAGAGCCTATGAGAATAAGATAGACCAACTTGCCAAAAACACTTGGCATGAAGACCCCTATCTTTCTTCTGAGTGGATTTGGGTAAATGAGAAAATTTCTCCCATTGAACCGCGCTATTTTAGAAAAACATTCCATGTTGAACGACCTATTAAAAAAGCATTGATCCAATGCCTTGCGTGTACGCACATGAAAATTCATGTGAATGGCATGTATATTGGAAGCGTCTCGGGAAGAACTACATTTGCCATTCTTCCCATTCTCTATAGAACTAGAGTTTTTGATATAACTAATCATTTGAAGGAAGGAAAGAATGTAATTTCTATAGAAGCGTATAATTTTGAATATTATAAAGGAGCTATAAATGTATATGGACAAATTCTTCTCCACGATGACACCATGCTGGAACTACGCTCAGATAGCTCCTGGAAAGGATGTAAAGATAAATATTTTTCTACTCTTGAATGGACACGGCTCGATTTTAATGATGAGTCATGGACTAATGCTTGCTCTCATGGACGACCTCCCGCCCTAAATGGCGATATTTTCAAGCCAAATCTCTTGAAAGGAGAAAAATCTCTAACCCAAGATTATTTTGGCATCGAGTCTCATGAGTATGATACTCTTCGACAAATGCTGGGAAAAAGAGGCGAAAAAAGAATAGAAAAAATGATCCAACAGGCCTATGAAATCATGAATCCCTTTGGATAAAAAATAAAAAATATTTTTTAAAAATTAACGTTCTAACTATTTTTTCTCCACCACGATTTGATAAAATCCCGAGCCCACCTCAAAATGGACGTATTTCTCATCAAAATCTCTATATTTCATGCCCTTCGATTCATTTGGAACGGAATCCTTTTCATATATAATTGCTTCTCCTTCTCTAATCACCATGTTCTCATGAATGCGTGGAATTGATAAAATAGCGCTACAACTAACGGGGATAAAAAGGGTTATTTTCACGCTATTTTCTACTTTTTCCCAAGACACGCTAATATATCCACGATACGTGTTTAAGGAAGCAGAAACATGGGTTAATTCATTATTAATATAGGGCTTTATCTCAAGTCTCTTCCATCCGGGTTCTGCTGCCCTGATTCCCGCCAAAGTTTTGTAAAACCACGTATCGATGCTTCCAAGCATGATGTGATTATGTGAATTCATTCCACCCTCTCCTAATTTTTCCCATCGCTCCCATAAGGTCGTTGCACCCTCTTTAATCATGTAGCCCCAACTGGGATAACTTTCTTGCGTGATTATTTTATAGGCAACATCATCCCGCCCGATTTTCGATAGGACTTCAAATAAATAGCGAGTACCAATAATCCCCGTGTCAACATGATAATCACAGTCTTTCTCAAGGCTAGTTAATAAAAGTAAAATGACTTGTTTTTTTTTCTTATCCGGAACCATATCGAGATAGAGGGGTAAAATATTTGATGTTTGGTTTGGTGTGAATTCGGCTTTAAAGATCTTCTTCGATTCATACCCATAACTTAAAAAGCGTTGATTGAAAGCATTTTTAATGGCTTCCGCAAGGTTTTTTAATTCCTCGTGATCATTTTCACGGCCCAAAATTTCACAAATTTTTGATAATAATAGCGTGTCGTGATAATAGTACCAAGAAGACGTGAGCTCTAAGGGCGTTCGCTTTGGGTGGATGGAACCGGGCGGACACCAATCGCCATACTTTTTTAAATTCAAGAGAAGATGATTTTCGGCTTTACCGGTCAAGAAATTTATATACTTTTTCAAGTAAGGATAATGCATTTTTAGGATTTCTTTATCATTATAATACCAGTATAAATACCAAGCAAAAGTAATATATGCCGAGCCCCATGCGGGATCTGCGGGATATAATTTCCAATAAGGAGGTACTACGTCAGAAATGCTTCCATCTTCTTTTTGACACAATTGAATGTCACGAAGATATTTTGTATAAAATCGTGCCATGTCAAAATTATAGATCGCTTCTTCTACTGTTAATTGGGCATCACCCATCCAGCCTTGGCGTTCAGCCCTCTGAGGACAATCGGTAGGTATGCTCATCAAGTTGCTTAACTGACCCCAAATTATATTTGCATGAATTTTATTGATCAATTGATCCGAGCAATGAAAGGTGCCAATCATAGGCACGTTTGTATGGAAAAAAAGGCCTTCAATATCCTCTAATTTTGGTATTCCAGGATAACCCGTGATTTCTACATATCTAAAGCCATGATACGTAAAACGTGGTTGATAAACTTCTAATCCATTTCCTTTGAGCGTATAAACATCCGTGGCTCGAGCTTCTTGAATAGTGCCCATGTTTAACGTTCCATCTTTATTGAGGAGTTCTGCATGGCGGATTTTTACTTGCTGACCTCTGGGGCCTCTCACTTTTAATCGAACAACCCCGGTAAAATTTTGTCCAAAATCAAAAATGTAGATTCTGGGTTTTGGGCTAAACATTTTCTCAGGTCGCAGGATGTGGGTAATTTCTATGGGCTGCATGAGTTGAGCAGCTAATTTGGGTCCTTTTACGGGCACGGCAAAATCCCAAGAACCGTCATCGAAGTCAAGTTCATCCCAACCGGGCATTTCTAACCGAGCATCATAGTTTTCCCCATAATAAATTCCATTTTCACGAATTGGCCCTGAAATGGATACTTTCCACGTTTCATCAGTTGCGATGAGGATTTCGGAGCCATCCAAAAATTTTACGTGAAGTTGAAGGATCAATTTAGGAAAATCATAGCCATAGGCAGATAGCTGTCGACCATTTCCCACTATTACCCCAATCGCATTTTTATCTTGTAGTTCTTCCGTTATTTCAAAAGTAGAGTATAACGCCAGTTTATCATAATCTATCCAAGCAGGATCAAGGACATGAGTCCCAATTTTTTTTCCATTTACGTGTACTTCGTGATATCCTAAGCCGCAAACGTGTAATTTCGCCTTTTTAATGGGTTTTTCTACAGAAAACTCTTTTCTAAAATAAAACGCGGGAAATAACTTGATACGTCCCGAGAAACCTTTGACTTTTGTAGATTTTAATAATTTTTTTCTTGTAGATTTTTCCAAAACTTCTTTTATAGTTATCCATTTACCAATCCAATCCGTTTCTTTTAATAAAGCCGTTTGAAAGGTAGCTATCTTGCTATAACTGCTTTCTTTTTCATTTTTATCCCACCATTTTACACGCCAATAGTAAATTTGATTACTTAATAATTCCTTTCCTCCATAAGAAATGTTTGTGATTTGTTCCGATTCTACTCGCTTTGAATCCCAAAGATCACCAATTTCTTTTTCAGCATTTTCTTTAGAAGAGCAAACAATGATTTGATATGCTCTTTGTATTTGAGCCCGTTCCTCGTGCTCTAAAATCCATGAAAAACGAGGACGAGGAACATCAATATTGATAGGATCTTTTAAATATTCACATTTCAACTCTTTTGGTGCGTGAATCATTTTGCTTCTCTTTTATTAGTTTTAATTACATTAAGTTAAGGTTTGTTATATTATAAATATTGAGAGATTTATTAATTCTCTTTAATCGTTAGAATTTAATTAAGAAAGAGAACGAAACCCAATATCTATAAAACTTAAAACCCACCATTTTCCCGTGTTAGTGGTTGCTTTAAAATTATATTAAAATTAGAGGCCTTTAGGGGTTTCAACATTCTCATGGAGATGGAAAAAACATGAAATGAAAAAAAAAGGTTTTAAATTTTCAATTCGTTATCATTACGACGATGACTATCAGAGCAATTGAACGATTTTTATTCGCCTAAGAGCTCCTTAACTTCTTCCATTCCTTCTTTCAATTCCTTTTCCTGTTGTGTATCAAGCTTTAAAAGAAGATATTGAAATTCGCCCACGTGTTCTTTTTCTTCTTTCGCAACATCCAAAAGCACTTTCTTTAAATCTTGATTCTCCGTTAATTCCGCCATTTGCTCGTAAAGATTAATCGCATCAAGCTCTGCTAAAATTCCTGTTCTAAGAATTTGTTTATCCAGATTCTCCTTGCTTATTTTTTCTAAAAGAATCGGAATTTTACTTAATGTCATTTTTTACCCTCTCAATTGGATTATTCTTTTTATTTCAAAAAATGCATTCTTGTATTTCACTTAAAAGGAGCAAAATTCTTAAAAGTTTTTCCTATAAATTTTAAATTAACAATAATGTTTACATTTTTTGTTTTTAAATTTCAATCTTAAAGCTATCAAGAGAGGGGAGTGAAATAATTTAGTTTTTCAAAGTATTCCTGCCATTTAAAAACATCCTAAATATTTCAATGTTATTAATGAAAACAGCCCATAATTTTTAATTTATAAAAAAAATAATTAAATAGGTTTTATTGATAGAAATCATAACCTAACGTGATATTTTAAAAATTTTAAAAAGAGCGAAAAACATTAACAAAGTGAAAAGTAAATGAATAAAAAAGAAATCTATAAATGTAGTGTGTGTGGAAAAGTTATCGAAATCCTCACGCCTGGTGTACCCGATACCATTTGTTGTGGACAACCTATGCAATTGATGAAAGAACAGACAGCTGATTGGAAAGGAGAAAAACACGTTCCAAAAATCACCATTGATGGAAATAAAGTAACCGTGGATGTGGGCATTTCCATGGGCACGCCCCATCCCATGACAAATGAGCATTGGATAATGTGGATCGAGTTAATCTGTAAAAATAAATGCTATAAAAGAAAATTTTTAAGTCCGGGTGATGAACCAAAAGCCACGTTCGTGGTCGCAGATACAGAAGGGCTTAAAGCTCGAGAATATTGCAACATTCACGGATTATGGCTAGGAACGGAATAAATAATAACTTAATAACTTAATTTTACTATATGATGCTATTTTTATTTCCAATATTAATTACACTTTTTTTTAATAATGGAGGTTTAACGTGATGTCACGGTCATATTTTCTCAAAAATTCGTGAAACTTGAAAAAGGCTAAGTTCTTCTTTAAATATTCGTGTTTAAAAAAATATTGATAATTGTTTCATGTATCCTCGTATATTTACTCGGAAAAAGAGATTTTTCTTTTATATAACATGAGTCCTTCATCGATTTAATTCATCATGAGGTTTTTTTCAATAATTTATCCAAGTTTAGAAAAAGAGCGAGGGATAATTCGAAAATTATATAAAATAATTGTTCCTATATAGCAGTAATTGGAAAATTAGCATTTTCAATTCATGGTAAGTCTCATGGAAATTGTTGATTTCACATTTTATTCAGACGTAATTACCATCTTAATTTCATTTCTCTGTGGATTTTTGCTCGGTATCGAAAGGACTAGAACCGCCGCTCCGTTTGATGTAAGGGACCATGTATTCGTATCAGTATTAGCTACAGTGCTAGTTCTCGTAAATGAGCGTTTTTCCATTCCATTTGGATATGTCTTGATTTATCTTTTTTTTGGAGGAATAATTGCCTTTCTCCTCATTGGGTCCTTGCGCCATCGCACTACTACCTTATCCATGATGCTTGCTCTCGTTACAGGTATCGTGGTATATTATTATTATTCGTTGGCCATCACGATTTCCGTTATTTTTCTAATCGTTCTCTCAACTAAAAAACAATTTAGAAAAATTCAAGGATTAAGTAGCATCGAATGGACCGGAACGGTAGAATTCATTGCCATTGTTCTCTTGCTTTATATCTTAATCCCGGATTATATAATTATTGCGGGAATTAACATTAAATCCATCATCATCATATTTATCACGATTTTAGCTATAAAATATTTCAGTTATTTTCTTTTAAAAAGTTCCGTAGAAAGCACGGTCTATTATTTAGCATTTTTTGGAGGATTAGCTCATTCTGAAGCTACAACCATTGAACTTTCTGAAGCGGGAGCCTCGCCCTCTTCTATTTGGTTGGTGATCCAAACCATGCTGGTGCGAATGCTTCTTATTTTATTAATCGCTCCTGCCCTTCTTTTTTATGCTTTAGGCCCGATTGTAATCACTAGCATGGTAGGATTAATTGGGTCTTTTTTGATTTTACGAAAAAAGATGACTAAATTCACGATAGAAAAACTTAAAAATCCCCTCTCCATTAAATCAGCATTAATTTTTTCTGGAACATATTCTTTAGCTGTAATCGTCTCTATCATCCTTGAATTTATTAATTTGAATTTATTTGCATATTACGTTATCACATTTTTAATTGGCTTGCTCTCAGGAGGGGCCTCGGCTGTTTTTGTGGTCTCTGCTTATTTAGGAGGCCTTCTGAATGAAGCTCATGGATTAGTCATGCTTTCCATTGGTCTATCCGGAGCCATATTCAATAAAATTTTCTACGTGATTAAATTTCTTAATAAACAGCCAGGTTATAAGAGATATTATTTTGAACTCTTGCTATATCAAGTCATTACCATTTGTACATTGCTTTCTTTAACTTTTCTCAATCTTTACATCCAAGCATTATCTTTTTAATTAAAGCTCAAGTTACATGAGAGTAGATTAAAATAAAAAGCAAGTTAGTTTACTTTTTTTCACCGCAAGTAGACCTTCTCCTCTGAAGAAGATAATCAACAAAAGTAGAATTCGTAATTTTATTTTTTAATGGGATAATTTTATTCTATAATATTTATTCCCATTTTTCTATTATAAGCATTATTTTAATGATATGAAATTATAAATTTCCATTGGTCTCGTGATAAATTGTCAGGGAAAAAAAAACACGTTAGAATAATAATAAAATAAAATCGAGGGAAAATCATCATTATTCATATTCATGAAAAATTGGAACCACTTTTTAGCTTTTTTGGAACTTTAACCGCATGTATTTTTTTGTTAATCGCAGTTTTATCCACACCTAATTATGATCTTGCAATTAATACGGTTAGTTCTTTAGGAGCGGGTCCCGGAAAATTTTATTTTAGTATTGCTTTCATAATAGGAGGAGCATCCGGAATACCATTTTATTTATATCTTGAAAGAGAATTAACAAATCTTCACGAGAAAGTACGTAAATTAGCAACAGGATTTTCCATTTCCACGTGTACATGTATCGCATTAGTCGGAATCATCCCCGACGAAAGTTATATCGATATATTTCTATGGTTTCATGGCGTGATCTCCTTTTATGCGTTTATAGGCTCAGGAATTTATATTTTTCTTTATAGCATTTTAATTTTCATGGGACCGCGAGAAGAAGACCTCTATAATTTAGAATTTAGAGGATATCACTCTGCTCTCGGCTTCATTACCTTTATTTTTCTCCTTATCTTATTATTCTCGTTCCGCCCTATTGTAGAATGGATCTTAACAATTTTAATTATCGCTTGGATCCTCCTTACTTCTCTCCACTTAATTCTTAATAGATTCATCAACATTCCCATAACTGAGCTCCGAAAGCTAAATTACTCGGCTTTACTTGAAATTTTTGAAACTGTCGTCGAAACGCTTGAAAAACTTAATCTGAAAAATGAACTCATTTATTCTATAATGCAAGAAAACATTCATATCATTAATTCACGGATAGAACAAGAAAAAAATTATAAATAAAACATGGTAAAAAATGGTTGATTCGATGACGACGTGAATCATGAAAAAAATAAGATAAAAAAAAATAACATGGCACTTCAAAATGAAAAGCTATTTCATACCATACTCCTCATTTTTTATTTTTGATGGAATTTTTTTAACTTCTCTTGCCAATTCCGTCCCTAATTTCACTCCTTTTTCAAATTGTTCGTCAGTAGGATGCCCTCTAAATGTAAGCGGTTCCAACATGTCCCATTTCATAGATTTACTAAGCTCATCGAAATCTTTTTGAGCACCTCCACTCCAACCGTACGATCCGAAGAACAGCACTTTCTTGTACCATAAATGCTTCTTTTTAAATAGATCTAAACAATATTTCATTGGCGGAAACATCTCATATTCATACGTGGGGCATCCGATTACTAATCCCGCAGATTTATATGCATCGGCAAGGATGAATGAAACATCTTCGTTAGGAACTCTATGAACCGTAACCGGAACACCTTCGCTTGCAATTCCTTTCAGAATAGCATTTACCATGACTTCAGTATTTCCGTACATGCTTCCCCAGATCAAGCATATTTCCGGTTCTGCATGATCTCTATTGTAATTCGCATATCTTATATATTTATTTATTACTACTTCAGGTTTACCTCTCCATACCAAGCCGTGGGAGGGGGCAATCATTTTAATATCCACACCAGCTAAAGAATCTATTGCTTTCAAGACCATGGGTGAAAACATCGCAACTATATTGGCATAATAACGTAACATTTCGTTTTCCCAGTATGGCAAATATGCTTGAGGAGTTTCATCTTCAAAAATGCTTCCTTTATGAACACCAAATGAGCCAAATGCATCGCTTGAGAATAAAATTTTAGATTTCATCTCATAAGTAGCCATGGTTTCAGGCCAATGAACATTAGGGATTTCTACAAACTTAAACACGAATCCATTGCCAAGATCTAACGTATCTCCAGTTTTAACAGCGCGCACGTTTTCTTTTATCCCATAGAATGCATCCACAAGAGCAGTCCCTTTTTCCGTGGCAACAATTTCAATATCCGGGTTAATTGATTTAAGTAAATGAGTAAAACCCGTATGATCTGGTTCTAAATGATTAAGGATGAGATAATCGATATCCGATAATTTTAAATTGATAGATCGGAGGCGTCTTATTAGTGTTTGGGACGCATTTCCCCATTCTTTTACTAATTCAACGAGAGCAATTTTTTCTCCTTTCACGACATAGGAATTTAAAGCCACGCCATGTGGAATGGGCCAGATGCCTTCAAATAAATCTTCCGTATGGATATTTGCACCGACCCAATAAATATTTTCATCCAATTTTATTGCCTTCATCCATTATCCCTATTTTTGATTTTTTAAAATTGAAAGGTAGGTTTTTTTTATCTCTATTAAGATTATTTAATCCTCATTAAAAAATAAAATCCTAATAAGATGTAAGAAAAATTAAATCTGTCTATTAATTGGTCTATTTGAATGCAGAACAGATTATTTTAAATTTAATTGAGTCTATTTTTGATTCGCTATGATTGATGGAAATTTAACAATTGTTTATCAATAACCGACAAAAACACTCTCTATCCCACCTAAAATCATGTCGAATTCATTCGTAGTAGACAGTTATACCCCAATAAAATGAGTATTTTCATGCAATACTTTTAATACTTCTCAAGTATATTTTTATTCAATTAAAACAATTTGATTAAACCTTATTAAATTAAATCATGACCGAAAATTATCCCACTACGGAATTTAAACTTTCGAAAAAAAAATTCTTGCTGAATTTAATTAAATTAATTCCCTCCATGAGAAAAATTAGGAAAAAAACAGAGAAACTCTTGCCCCACATACCTTTTCAAAAAGCCGCCATTCACGTTCCTGATTCTCAAGTCATTCAAAAGGATTTAGAGAAAATCTGTTCTGTTCCTCATCGTAGAATTGGGACTAAGGAAGCTCATGAAATTGAAGATTTTATCGAACAAGTATTTAAGGAATGCGGGCTTGAACAAGTCAAAAAAGACGCCCTCGAGGTCATTAATTGGGTGGCTACTAATTGGAAATTAACGGTTAAATCCTCATCAAAAACCGTTGAAATTCCATGTTTTTATGTATTAAACATGGCTTTTACGGGAAAAGAAGGTATTAAGGCACCATTAGTCTATGTGGGTACTGGAATGGATAAAGATTTTAAGAATGTGGATGTAAAAGGCAAAATCGTGGTAGCGGATATTATTTTTCCCACCTTACCTCTGGGAAAATTATTAAAATTAGCAAAACCTTATCATGTTGCAGATCCATTTAACAAAATTGATAATACCACGGAATTAATACTGACATTTGCACTTACCAATTTTCCTCCCCAAGCCTTAGGAGGCAACCCCAGAAAAGATTCCGTCTATTGGCGTGCGCTCCAACGGGGGGCTGCCGGACTTGTTTTAATCTTAAAAGATTATCCCACGAATATAAATACGCATTGGGGGCCATATGATGGAGCAATGAAAGATTTACCTGGAGTCTACGTTGGAAAATATGATGGCATGAAATTAAGAGAACTAATACAATCCGAACAATGCGAAGGACACCTCATTCTGGAAGGCTATAAAGAACCAAGCACGGCTCATAATATTTGGGGAATCTTGCCCGGAATGTCTGATGATCTTATTATGATTTCCAGTCATCACGATTCAGCGTTCCAAGGAGCATCTGAAGATGGAACTGGCGTTGCTATGGTATTAGCTCAACTGCGTGCATGGAGCCAGATTCCTAAAAGTCAACGGCCTTATTCCTTATTATTTATTATTACAGCTGGACATCTATATGGGGGAATCGGGGCAGAAAATTTTGCTCGAACCTATAAAGATTCCCTATTAAAAAAAGTCCTGGTAGATGTAAATTTAGAACATGCTTGTGCTAAAGAAGTCATTGAAGATCCAATTTCTCATGAATTTAAATTTACTAATAACTTAGCCATGGGCGCTGTTTTTCTTACTAAGAATGAAACCATTATCGCTCATACTATCAAGGCCATTCAAGAACATTCCATTGACCAAATGATTATAATCCCCGATAATTTCTTTGCAACACCCCCAATCGGTGAGGCAGGGCATTTTTTTATTCAATCGGAAAATTTGCAGATCATTCATTGGATTCGCAGCCCGTATTACTTGCTTACAGCTGAAGATACCTTAGATAAAATAGATATGGAAAAATTGGGTCCAACAGCGCAAGCCGTGTCAGATTTGATTAATTCTTTAATGCAAGTTCCCAAAGACCAATTTCAATCTTAACCGTTAAACGAGTGCTAATACCTATTTATTTGATATTTAGAGGTTTTTTTATTTTTTTTTGAATTGAAATTTCATTTTCTTGAGAAAAGAACCTTAATGATAAAAAGAAAGCATGTAAAAAAAAAAGAAAGATTAAAATTTTTAGTTAACCTCCTTTAAAGCTTCATTTCAACCATTTTTTGTTGGATTAATTTCTTTTTCTCCCCGTAGAGGTCATAAAAAAGGTAAAATACTATAGCTCCACAGAAATTAAAAAGCGCCGGAATTAAAGCAGAGTGTAAGCGCACGCCTAATATTGCTGAAGAAGGCTGTATTGCGCCGGGAGTGATGTCATAGGCAGTGAGCACGTGCACTCCTGTGACTATAAAAATTGAGACAAAAACTGCTAAACGAAAGAAAAAATTTCTAATACCCAATAAGGAAGCCTCTTGGTGTTTCCCTGTTTTCACCGTAACCTCGTCATAAACGTCGGATAGAATCGGCTGAACCATTATATAGAAGCAAGCGTTCCCAGCGCCATACAGAGGCTGCATGATTAGTTCCATGGTAAAATCATACACGAAGAAAAACGCTAGGACTCCGTTCACTCCCATTAACACCAATCCCAAGAAATAAGTTTTAAATGTTCCTATTTTATTAGCCACCCTGCTCCAGAGCGGCATGAAAAGGATGTAACAAGTTAGTTGGATGATAGAGGCTATGGTTAAATAAGTATAAGGCGTATTTATGGCATGCTTGTACCAATAGATTGAGGATGCTCCAACTAACGCCGCAGAACAGGAGATCATGAGATAAGCAAAAGTTGAGATCATGAAATTTTTTGAGGTCACGGCTATTTTTAATGCTTGGAAAAAGGAAGTCTTTTCAGTGTGCTCATAGCCCCATAAAAAGAGATCCGTGATTTCTTTCGTTTCTCGTACACCCGGAATGAATAATAAAACTCCAATCAATTGGATGATGATTAAAACAATTGCCATGTTTCTAAATGAGTTTTTATCGTATATGTTAAGAGTTAATGAGTTAATGATTGAAAATAAGAAAACAGCTATTCCTCCGAGTGCCATGACAAGTACACCTGCTTTTCTTCTATCAGATTCTGAGCGAAAATGAACGGGATAGGAACCTAAGGCTTGGGTGCTAAAGATGGAATAAAAAAAATCGAACAGACATAGAACAATAAGAGCATAAAAGAAAACTGGCCAAGGATTAGAGGCATCTGCATCGGGAGGCACCCAAATGAGGAACCAGAAGAAAATCGTTGGCAGAATTCCTATTAGAATCCATGGAAATCGATATCCCCATTTTTTCACCCATCTGGTGGGCCGGTCTGTTAACCAACCAGCAAAAGGATCGTTAATCATGTTCCAGATGGTAAATATACCCATGATCAGAGAAACCATGAATCCTGCCTCTGAGGTAGTCAAGCCAGCGGCTCCAAACACGTTTATCTCATAAAGTGCTAAAAATTGTCCATATCCGAAGAGGCTAAAAACGAAAAAAACAAAACTATACGAAAAAATCTTTTTATTGGACGCTTTAATTTCGCTCGTCTGCCCATCTTCTGGTAAGGGTTTTAATTCTGACATGATATTTCATGCTATATTTTGTTATAATATTTCTTAATATCGTTTTTTTATATTTAAATGTGATTTTATTTAAATTTATTATTTTTAGAATTGAATATTAAATGAAATTGATAATTCTTTATAAGAGTGTATCAATATATTTACATGCACGAGAAAATTAAAAAAAATTAAAATAAATTAGTCCTCATTAATTCGTTTCACGGGAAATTAAGGAGAAAAAAAAATCAAATGAGAAAAATAGAGATATCTGACGATAACTATTTGGGAATTGATTTGGGCGCTAGTTCAGGCAGGGTTATAATGGGAACGTTAAATGAGGGGACACTCACTTTAAAAGAAATATATAGGTTCCCTAATGAGGGAATTCGAGTGTTTAACTCAATGTATTGGGATATATTATATATTTATCGTCAGGTATTAGAGGGGTTAAAGATATTTGTAAATGAACATGGAGAAAAAGTGAGTAGCATTGGCGTGGATACTTGGGGCGTGGACCATGTTTTATTGGACAGCAATGATGAGCTCATTGGGCCTGTAAAGCATTATCGGGACAATCGAACGGAAGGCATGCTGGAGGAAATGTTTAAAATCGTGCCAAAAGAAGAAATTTTTGACCATACAGGCATTCAATTCATGCCCATAAATACCTCGGTGCATCTTTTTTCCATGGTACATTCCAATTCGCCTCGTCTTAAAATTGCAAGTACCATATTAATGATCCCGGATTATTTTAACTTTTTATTATCAGGAATTAAAAAATCCGAATATACAATTGCGTCAACTTCTCAATTATGTAATTCAAGGCAAGGCACATGGGATTTTAATTTAATAGAGAAATTAGGTTTGAAAAAAGAGTGGTTTTGTGAGATAATTAACCCGGGAACCGTTTTAGGTAACATTAGAAAAGAAATCTCTAACGATTTAGGGATAGATCCTTCAATTAAAATCGTGGCTACAGCAGGTCATGATACAGCTTCCGCAGTTGCTGCTGTACCCGCTGATATGAAGGAATATAAAAGAGGCGAATGGGCTTATATTAGTTCAGGCACGTGGAGTTTATTAGGGGTCGAATTAAATGCCCCGATAATCAATACAAATGCATTGAAATATAATTTTACTAACGAGGGAGGCGTTGACGGTACGATTCGTTTTTTAAAAAATATCACGGGGTTATGGCTAATTCAAGAAGTGAAACGGGCTTGGGAAATGAAACACGGAAAAATAACTTGGGATGATATAATGAAAGAAGCAGAGAACGCAGCTCCATTTAAATTTTTCTTGAACCCCGACGATTCATCCTTTTTAAACCCTCCTAACATGATCCACGCAGTCCAAGATTATTGTAAAAAAACTTCTCAAGAAATACCGGGAACCATAGGAGAAATTGCCCGCATGATTTTCGAAAGCTTGGCATTTCGATACAAGCAAGTATTAGAATTTTTAGAAAATATTACAGGAAATAAAATAAAAATTTTTCACGTAATTGGGGGCGGGAGCAAAAATGCTCTTTTATGTCAATTCACATCCAATGCCATGAATCTTCCGGTCCTTGCTGGACCCAGTGAAGCCACGACTATAGGTAATATTTTAGTACAAGGGTTAGCTACGGGAACCGTGGAAACCTTACAACACTTGCGAGCAATTGTAAGGAATTCTTTTCCCCTACAGCAATATTTTCCTGATAACACGGAAGATTGGGAAAAAGCATATGAAAAATATTTAAAAATTAATTTTAAGAAGAAATATTGATAAAAATGAGATCATGAGTATAAAAAACTCTCATGTTCTAAATTAAATGATTATCATGCCAGTTGAAGATAAGAAGAATTTTATTGGAATATTCAAAAAGTGGTTAAATAAAAAATTAATTTGCTGATATTTAAAAAAATAAACAATAAGTAATAATCTCGGATGGAAATCTTGAATTTAACTTCTTTATTGGTATTTTTTTGTGTAATTGATAAATGATACATTTTGAATCAAAGTAGAAAATTAAAAAAACAAACAATTAAAAGATGAATGACGAAAAAATTAATAATGCCTATGACCAAGCTCAAGAGTTTTTTGAAGAATTCGGAATCAATACGGCCACGGTCTTAAAGCAACTGCAATCTTATTCATTATCCATCCATTGTTGGCAAGGAGATGACGTGGGTGGGTTTGAAACTCCTGAGGCTGAATTAAAAGGAGGGGGTATCCAAGTCACGGGAAGATATCCCGGAAAAGCACGATCGATTTCTGAACTACAACAGGATTTAGAAAAGGTCCTTTCTCTAGTTCCAGGAAAACATGGAATCAGCTTACACGCCAGCTATGGTGATTTTAAAGGAAAGAGAGTGGATAGGGATCAAATTACTATTGACCATTTTCAAAATTGGATTGATTGGGCAAAGACAATGGGAATTCATCTTGATTTTAATTGTACCTTGTTTTCGCATCCGAAAGCAGAGAGCGGATTTACATTAACAAGCAATGACAAGGAAATCAGGACTTTTTGGATTAATCACGTAAAGAGATGCAGGGAAATTAGTGCAAAAATCGGGAAACAGCTAAATCATGCTTGCATTCACAATATTTGGATTCCCGATGGAATGAAGGATATTCCCATTGACAGAATGAAATATAGGATGATGTTAAAAGATGCGCTGGATGAGATCTTAGCAGAAAAGTATCCCAAGCAATACATGAGGGATTCATTAGAGGGAAAATTATTTGGAATCGGAAGTGAATCGTATGTTGTCGGAACTCATGATTTTTACTTGAGTTACGCCATTACAAATAAAACCTTAATCACCTTCGATATCGGACATTATCATCCCACAGAATCGATAGCAGATAAAATTAGTGCCGTTCTTCCTTTTATAGAAGGCATTGTATTCCATTTGAGTCGGGGGGTGCGATGGGATTCCGACCATGTAGTTATCTTAAACGATGAAATCATCCAGATCATGGAAGAAATAGTAAAATGTAATGCTCCAGACAAGATTTTTGTCTGTACGGATTGGTTTGATGCATCCATTAATAGAATCGCAGCTTATGTAATTGGTCTAAGGGCTATCTTAAAAGCTCTCCTCATGGCATTATTAAAACCTTGGGATCACCTTCGAGAAATTGAGGAAGAAGGCGATTATACGCGCCGCTTGGCACTATTGGAAGATTTAAAAACAGTACCAATTGGAGCTGTTTGGAATTACTATTGTAATGAAATGCATGTACCCTTGGATTTCGAGTGGATTCAATCCATGAAAAAATATGAAAAAGACGTGTTGCTAAAAAGGAGATAATTGCTATCTTATGAATTTCCTTTGAACTTAAAATTCTCAAAAATTGCAATAAGCAAGAAGTAAAATTAATTAAATTAAAAAAGAAGAAAAAGGAAGAAATAAGAAGATATAAGGGAATATAGACGATGTTAGGAATGAACAATAATCTATTGAAAATAGAATTATCGAAAAATAAAATTAAAGAAATTGAGCTAGAAGAGGAAATTTTGGAGGATTATTTAGGAGGAAGGGGATTGGGCGTTAAATTATTAACGCGTTCTATTAAAAAGGGAATAGATCCTCTCTCTCCCTCAAATCCTCTCATCTTTTCTGTTGGGCCATTAACGGGGAGTACGGTTCCCACGAGCGGGAGATTTTCGCTAGTAACTAAATCTCCTCTTACTAATACCATTTTTCATTCTAATACAGGGGGATATTTTGGTCCTTTTTTTAAGCGCTGTGGATATGATGTTTTATTTTTGACCGGCAGATTAAATACGAATGAAAAAGGGTATATTGTTATAGATGGTCATGACAAGGTAGAAATAAAAGAGGCGGACTCCTTATGGGGATTAACTATAACGGAAACCGTTGAAAAAATAAAGGGCTTAGAAGGTAGAAATTCCCAGATTTTATGCATTGGTCCTGCGGGTGAAAATCTGGTTAAAATATCTTCGATAATGAATCAAGCACATCGAGCTTTTGGACGAGGAGGTGTAGGAGCGGTAATGGGTGCTAAAAACATTAAAGCTATTGTCGTGAAAAATGGTAAAAAAAAATTTCCGGTAAAGGATAAGGAACGCTTGAAAAAATTAAACACGTTGGCTTTAGATAAGATTAGAGTCGTGCCCATTACCTCTCAAGGTCTTGCTCTATTTGGAACCGCTGCTTTAGTGAAAGTTATTAATCATTTTGGGATGTTCCCCGTGCGAAATTTTCAAGAGGCTTATACTCCCCCTCAATTGATCGATCAAGTTAGCGGGGAAGAATTGCGAGAACGATTTCTGGAGAAAGAAGAAGGCTGTTATAATTGCGTGATTCGATGTGGACGGTTAACGAATACAGGAGAATTAAAAGGAAAAGGGCCTGAATTTGAGTCATTATGGTCTCTCGGTCCCTTGACGGGCACCTTTGATCTAAAGGAAATTACGCATGCGAACTATGCTTGTAATGAACAAGGATTAGATACCATATCAACGGGTTCTACCATTGCATGTGCCATGGAATTGCATGATATGGGCTTATTAAATGAACCGCTTCTTAAATTTGGGAATGGAAAGGAACTGGTAAATCTCATTGAGATGATTTCGGGAAGAAATGGAATCGGGAATGAGTTAGCAGAAGGCTCATTGAGATTAGCATCTAAATACGGCTCGCCAGAATCTGCAATACAAGTAAAAGGTCTTGAGTTACCGGCTTACGATCCCCGAGGGGCATTTGGACATGCTTTAAATTATGCAGTTAGCAACCGAGGGGCTTGTCATTTAACAGGCTACATGATTGCGTTAGAGATTCTTGGAGTCCCTAAAAAAATTGAACGATTTACCGTTAAAGGAAAAGGAGATTTATTAGCATTAAAACAGAATCAGAGTGCGGTAGAAGATTCCTTAATTACGTGTAAATTTGTAGGATATGCGTTAGGATTTGAATTTCAGGTGAGATTCTTGAACACGATATTAGATAAAAACCTATCCATAACAGATTTAATAATTATCGGAGAAAGAATCTTTAATCTAGAACGACTATTCAATATAAGAGAAGGTTTTTCTCGCAAGGATGATAAGCTACCCGATAGATTTTTAAAAATTCCTTTAAAGGAAGGACCTTCTAAGAATAAGGTAGTTCCTCTTGAAGAATTACTGGAGGAATATTATAAGGTTAGAGGATGGGATGATAACGGAATCCCTACTAATGAAACCTTAACCCGATTAAAATTAGAGAGATTAATGGAATCAGATTAAAGAGAAAATGAGAAAATGATTGATGAAGAAACTTTTAAACAGTTTAAAATAACGGGTAAAATTTTAACCCGACATCGGTATAATACGTCTCATTCCGGAAATATTTCCATGAGGAGTGGAAATAAAATCTTGATTAAAAGACGGGGTGCCATGCTAGGATATTTAGAGCCAGATGATATCATAGAAACGGATTTATATAACGCAGATTCGGGTATAATGCTGTCCAGTACAGAAACAGAAGTTCATCGCCAGATCTATTTAAACACGGATGCCATGGCAGTAATTCACGCTCATAATCCATTTTGCGTGATCTTATCATTTATTGAAGATGAAATCACTTGCTTAGATGCTGAAGGAATCTACATGTATCGAAAAATTCCCATTATCGAATTAGACAATCCCGCTGGACCAGCTGATGCTGCCAGAGAAGTTCCAAAAATATTAAAAAATTATCCTATTGTAGTCGTTCGAGGGCATGGCGTATTTGCTAAGGGAAACACGTTATATGATGCCCTCCAAAATATAACAGGAGCCGAACAATCAGCAATGTTGAGATATTATACCATGCTGACAGGAAAACCCTTAAAAAGAGATTATTCAAAAGAAAAATTCTTTTCCGAATGGTAAGCTTTATTTGAGAAACTTCATGAAAAAAAATGGTGCCAAGAAAATTCATAGAACCTAAATTTGAAATTGATGAAAAAAAGCGAGTTATCTGTCAAAATCATTCCAATTATTTGGAATTCATAGATCCAAATAAAGACTATTTTGAAGAGCAATTTTTAGAACTCAAATTGACCTGTAAGACGTGTAGTCATTATCAAAATGATGAATGTTATTTTTCGAAAGCGAGACTTGATAAAATTTTATCTAAAGAATCCAAGAGATTTAAATGTGCTTTATGTGGCATCCGAATTGAACGCATGTTTACAATCATTCAAAAACTATATTTTAAAGAGAAATATGATGTCGAGTTAACGTTAACATGTTGTAACTGCCAAGAATTTCTTTCAAAGGGAACTTACTTAAAAGAATCAAAAAGAAGAATGATCGCTTATCTTCTCATCATCCTTTTTTTATTATATTCAACGTGGCTTCTATATTTTTCATTAATTCTCTTTAATTTAACCTTATATATCCTCCTTTTATATGGAATTATTGTTTTCTACGTGGATGTTTTGCTCTTTTCTCGAATTTTAAAGCTCTATGTAGGAAGAAAAAATTTTAAAAAATTAGTCAAGAATCGTCAAATTTGAATTAATCTGCCTCTCACGAGCAAGCACGGAAAGGCGTCAAGCAATTTCTTCTGAGATTCAATCGGTAAAATAATACCTATTTTATCCATTATTTTTAGAATTTCTAATGAATAATGGGATTATTTTATCCAAGCGATCCCACCCATCCTCTTACCCTTTTTCTCATGACAACTTGTTGTTCAATGATAGCTTTTAATTCCTCTTCATTTTTAGCACGTAAATCATGAATCATGGGAACAAAATCATGTTTAATAAATTTCTTTCGCGCAAATTCAGAAATCAAGTCCTTCGGAATGTTTTTAGGATTATTTTTAAATTGGTCTTGATGCTCTTCCCATGTTTTTAAGAATTCAACAATATTATCTTTAAATTCAAATATGGGTAAGGCTCCTAAACTATTTGGGGTAGTAATTGCAATATTTGCACGTTTTACCGAAAAGCGATTACCATTAAATGAAACTGCAATCCCTCCATCGTCTTTTAATCTTTGAAGCATGTTAATATCTGTAATCGAATCGCCGAGTGCAATCATGTTTGAAATTGGAATGCCGGTTTTCTCTGAAATTTCTTCTACTGCTAATTCTTTTCGTTTGCCTCCTCTAACTTTTACTTTATTCATAATTTTTAAATAATCCGACTCGTTTCCGCTCCAAAAGAAAGTATTTAGATCTTCTATAATAGAGGTTAAATTCTTGTTGTTATCAAGATATTTTTGAAAGATTTCTTTAACTAAAACATTCACTTCTTTCTCAATGTTTACCAGCCCCTCACGCAACTCCTCCACGTTTAATTCCGTACAATACACGTGATCTTCAGGGATATTTAATTCTCTGGCAACATTATAAGCGAATTGAGTATAGCTCGTAGAAATCACGTAAACATCCCAATTTTCATGTAAAACCATCATTAATTCTTTACAGCCGGGCAAGATTCCTAAGTTTTGTCTTGCTAAATTTTCTAATTCCCCGCTAGAGAAACAGGCAACATACATTGGGGCCATTATTCTTAGCGTATCACCAGGTTGGTATTCGGGTATCCCTAATTTTTCTTTTACACCCTGCTCCTCGATTAAATAATCATCATAGAGAGAGATCATGGAAAAAAATTCCCCCATATCATAGTTACTGAGATTTAATTCCGATTTTTTCCCTAACATTCTTCCGATTTCCGCAGCAAAATCCAAAACACTGATGGGGCCTTCTAAATCCCAGCAACAAACATTTTTTTTCATGAAGATTTCCTTTCTGTTAGCATTATTTTCAAATTTAATACTAAAAATGAATCTGGAAGGCTTTTTAATTTAGTTATTAATTAATTATTATTTTTGAGAAAAGGGGTCTTCTCTGAAAAATTAAGATATAAACAATCTCAAGGGTTAAGATTTCTACTTGGCTCTAATATTATTTAATTATCTTATTTAAAAAATAACTTTTCTCCACACTCCTTACAGAATTTGGAATCAAGATCAATTTTTGTATAGCAATACGGGCAAATGATAATTCTTGCAGGCTCAATGATTTCAAAAGCATTTTTAGCAATTTCTCTTAATTCATCATCCTCGGAATTTATGTAATGTCCAATAAAGATTAAGGCTCTCTTATCTTTTAATTTTTTCAATGCTTCAATCGCATTAATGATAAAATATTTATTGACAATTGCTTTTTCAGATTCTTCTTTTAATTTTTCGATAATCTTCATGGTTGCCTTAGGATCGCCTATATTTCCCATGGCTTCAATAATTTTCATGACGACATTAGGATCTTTTTCAGAATTCAAAGCCCTACATAAAAGATTTGTTGCTCTCCCATCTTTAAGGAAACCTAATTGTCGAGCGGCCTCAGCTCTACTTTTCCAATCCTTTTCATGAAATAATTGTTTTAATAAATTATTCAAAAGTTTATTTTGATTTTTATGATAGTACATGATTCATGAATTAGTCAGAAGGCTCGCATTATAAATTTATTATTATAAAAAATAATTTCACATTAAATTTTTGAGCATTTTATAAAAAAGAAACAAGAGCTATTTCCCCAAGAGGGAATTCATGTGATTAATTCTTTTTTGTAATAATGCACGAGTTCCCACGTCTTTTCTATGAAATAGATTCCCTTTTATGCATTGTACTCCCTCTTCTGCAATTCTCTCCGCTTTTTCTAGAGTTTCTGCGATACCCAGCACGCCCATTGCTCTTGAGGTCGTGGAATAAATATCATTGCCTTTTTTATAGACGGAAGCATAATAATATCTTGCTCCAATTTGTTTTATTTTTTCATGATCGATTTCAACTTTTTGATCTTTTTTAGGCGATTCCGGATATCCTTCAGGAGCAAGATATTTACAAACAGTGGCCTTGTTTTCAAAGCTCACGCGGGACGTGAGAGTTCCGTGAATGATTCCCCAACAAATCTCTACAAAATTTGTAGTTAATAAGGGTAAAATATTCATGGCTTCTGGATCTCCTAAGCGTGCATTGAATTCAATTAATTTAATCCCATTTGCGGTTTTCATGAATTGCCCATATAAAAATCCTTTATATTCCATCCCCGTCTCTTTCTTTATCGCATGAACTACTTGTTTCATATCTTCTAGGGCAAGGCATACATCCTGTTCAGAAATGAACGGTAAGAGATGATTCTCCATGGAATATGAGCCCATGCCTCCTGTATTCGGTCCCTCATCGTTTTCATACGCCCTCTTATGGTCTTGTACTAAGGGTGTCTTTATCACGTTCTTACCATCTACAAAGGTTTGTAAAGTAAATTCTTCCCCATCCAAGCGCTCCTCTAATAAAAATCTGCTCTTTTTCTCTATCAATTCCTCACAATATTTCATAATATCATCTTTAGAAAATAAGTGATCTCCATATACTTTCACACCTTTTCCTCCTGTTAATCCTTCGGGTTTTACCACAATATTTTCCTCTCCCATCTCATCAATATAGTCGCTGACTCCTTCTAACGATTGAAACATCTTGCTTTTAACATTAGAACGAATATTATATTTAGCTAATAACGACCTCATGAATACTTTGGAGCCTTCTATTTGTGCTGCTTCAATACGAGGTCCTACGCAAGGAATGCCCCTTTTTTCTAAAGCGTCTACAATGCCCACGCAGAGAGGAGCTTCCGGCCCTATCACTGCAAAATCAATATGATTAGCCTTGCAATAAGAGCCAATCTCTTTAAAATCCGTCTCAGAATGAATCTTTACGCGTCCTTGACTTAAATCTTCTAAACCCGCATTCTTGAAACTCATGAAAGCATGTAATGTTGCTCCTCCTTTCACTAATGATTCTCCAATTACATGTTCTCTTGCACCGTGTCCTACAATTAAAACTTTTGTCATGATCCTTCTATTAAATGTAAATATTAATCGCTGGTATTAATGAATGTCATGGTTCAATTTATTTTAATATTAATTATTAATCGTTAATTATTCATGAGGAATGTTTCTCTATAAACTCTTTATCTTTTTTCATGAAATATACCCATGTGTTGCGAGACATCAAGCAATAATCTTCCTTCCTTAATTGTTTCAAGAAATCCATCCTCATTTTTCGGGCTTCCAAATGATCAGGTATGGCTTGAATTAATATGTCTAAAATTTGAAGGGCTAATTGGGTTTGTCCTTGCTCATGTAAACTTCTTGCCCGTTCTAAAATTTTACGAGGATTCCCTATCAGGGAATATATCTCATTCATCACTTCTCGTTCCGGTCTTGGAAGAAGGTGGGCCGGATTTCCGTCAAAATAGCCGTGATACCATCTATAAACATTATATACAAAAAATTCGGGACGGGAATATCTCTGCCGAAGAAATGGACTATTTTCAAGATGTTCCGGAAGTTTGATTTGATGAATCATTTCAGTTAAAGGAATATCTTGGTTTATCATGTCCACGACTTGATCGTGTAAGATTTTTATCGCTTCAATCGTGTGATCTAACGCTTTCATGGCTCTTTTTCCCTTATAATGATTTCCGGCTCCACTATAGAAAATATATTTTGGATTTTTAGATCGTACTCTTTCTAATGCTTTTACCCAGTCCAAAGCGAAGCGCGTGGGCTTCCAAGGATTGCCGATATTAGGAAAACTTCCTATTAATAAATCCCCGACAAATGCAGCTTCCAACTCCGGAACGTATACCCAACAAGCATCATCGGTTTCTGCCCGCTCTGTATAAAGTTCAAATGTTTTATCACCTAATTTAAATTTCATTTCTCCTAAGAAAGTTTTCGTAGGATACACGTAATTATATATAACGGGCTGTTCCGGAATGCCAAACTGTTGGGCACTAATTCTTGCTCGATAAGGAGCTAATATTTTATATTTATCAAGTCTATCAACAAGATATTTATTAGCAATGATTTCTGGTTCATGGGAAGAAAGAAACGCACGAGCCCCTCCCACATGATCTTGATGCCCATGCGTGTATATAATGTACTTTATTTTTCCTTTAATTTTCTCGAGCACCTTTTTTGCTGCATCTATGGTTAATAAAGTATCGATTAATACGATGCCCTCCGTAGTTTCAATCCAGGCGCATCCAGAAATGATTTGAATTGCACAATGAACACCTTTAATTGGTTCATTGAAAACTACTTCTTTTTGTCCTAATACCTTGATTGAACTAATATTTCTTTCTTCATTTTTATTCTTTTTTGATTCCATTTTATATTCCTCCCCTTGCTACTTTCTATTGATATAATTTAAAAAAGTTTTTACAATTAAATGAAATCTGGGATCCAGAACAACCGTTAAATGATCTTTCCCTTGAATTTGAAAATGACACGCTCCAGGAATGAGCTCAGCAAATAACGTCTTGTTCTGCAATAACAAGTCATCAGAACCGCAAACAGAGAGAATGGGTACCCTAATTTTTTTTAAAGTTTTTTTAATTTTGGTCATGGAACTAAAATTAGGGTCCACTTCTCTTCCAAAACTTTCTACTACTGCTGCTAATGCTAATAAATTTTCACCCGTTGATTCAGCAAATCTTCGAAATTGTTGCCCAATAGGATGCTTAACGTCATCCACGCTCTTAGCTCTCAGCGCTTCTACTATTATGGAATTTAACGCTTGAACATGAGGATTTTCCGGAGAAGGAATTGAAAATCCTCCTAAAATAGCAGATTTGACTCTTTCTGGATGTTCAATGATTATTTTTAATGTCAAACGGGCTCCCATGGAATATCCAAAAAAATTCGCTCGCTTAATAGATAAATGGTCCATTAGTCCGATAATATCTTCAATCATGTGATTCCCATAATAGTTAGGATCCAACGGTTTATCACTTTTTCCATGGCCTCTATTATCTATTAAGATTAAACGATAATTATCTTTTAAAGTCTTGACCCAATTCGTAGATTTCCAATTATTTTCCATATTAGAGGCAAAACCATGAATCAATAGCAAGTCCGGCCCGCTTCCATGAATCTCATAATATATCTTAATCCCATTATTGTCAAGATAAGGCAATGATATTTCTCCTTTTTTCAATTAATATTAAATTTCGTTAATCACGTTTTCATTATAAAATTATGCGTGGAATAAGAATAAATAATTAGTGCTAAAGAAATCGGCTAATTCCCATTAGTCTATTTCTTCTTAGCTACTTCAATTTATTGTTCTAAATTTTAAACCCCTATCAGTGTTTAAATAATAAATATCCAAGGAAAAAGAAAAAATTATTATTATATTATGATGCTAATTTGCTTTTATTTCCTATACTGTCCGTAAGTTTTACATGTATCAATCATCGCTTTTAGATTCTCCAATTTTGCATCATCAGGAATCTCCGAACCAACCATCAAGCCACCGCCATCCGCACATCCCTCAATGATTTTTTTTGTTTCTTCTTCTATCTGATGCGGCGTGCCCAACCGAAATAGCGACGGTTTTAAATTTCCTTCGATGCACATGTGATCTCCTAAAATCTCCTTTGCCTTAAAAATATCCGTTCTCTCATCAATATGAAGATAAATCTTTCCTTTTGGAAGCTCCTTGAAATAATGGAGCCTGTCCGTCCAGTTGGTATCCATGTGAAGTTGAACAATGTATCCCTTCTTGACGTATGTGCTTACCATTTTCTTAAAATATGGCCAGAATAACTTTTCGAAATGCTTTATTGAAATAAAATCAGCACTTCCTCTTGCACCCCCAATTAATATCGTTTTTCCCCCCATTTGGCTGGGACCATATTCTCCCATGAGAATCACGTTGTCAATTAAAAAATCACTCACTTCGATTATTTTATCTGCGTGGCGATAAATATCTTTCATGAAATTGGTCGATCCTCGAAAAACCGATAATAAATCAAAAGGAGTAATAGCTGCACCATCATTAAAAGTAGGTACTTTAAAATGAGTCCACCATTTCACGGTATTTTCGGCAACCTTAGGTGCAATTTTCGGAATTGTCATTAAATCCTTAAATCCCGCTCTATTGAAGTTGGCAAGCCAAAATAAGCCCTCATTTAATATTCTATCATAATCTTCCGGTTTTAAAAGAGGATCATCTAAGGCTCTTTCATATAGTTGAGGTGAGGCATTTACAGGAAGCATTCGGCCGGGTAATCTCCAATCGAGATAGAATATGGAAAAAAAGTCAGGAAATGGATTGAAATATTGCATGAACATTCCCCCTCCAGCCATTGCAATATCAAAGCCACCCATTTCATTATAGATCCATTCCATTGCGGCTTGAGCTTTTTCAGGATTTTCAATCATTTCTTGAGCCGTTATATCATAATACTGGACCTGAAGGAAATCGATAAGAGGCCAAACAGGCACTCTATCAGCTTCTTTCAATTTTAAAGCCGTCATGACCCGTTCTACCGAGGTCATGGCTTCTTCTTGGATAGGGCTCATTTTAAGTTCCCTCCTTTAACCAATTATTCACGATTTTAACACCTTCAAAAGCATTATCAGTAAATGCGTCAGCCATGGCCTCTTTCATCCACATTTCGTCAACGGGAAACCCGCCAATGATGATTTTAACTTTATCTCGCAAGCCCTCATTAATAAGCGCCTGGGTAGTCTCTTTCATGGCGTCTAACGCAACCGTGAGAAGCCCGGAATACCCAACAACGTTAGCATGGGTTTCTTTTACCTTCTCAATGAATTTTTCGGGAAGAACATCAACTCCAAGGTCATGGACCTCATAACCTGCTGATCTTAAAAGCGTCACAAAAATATTTTTTCCAATATCGTGAACATCACCCTGCACGGTGCCCATGACGACAATTCCTCTAGATTTCTCGCCTTCTTCTCCTTTTTTTAAAGCAGGTTCAAGAATCTTTGCTGCTTGCTGAAAGATTTCTCCCGCCATGACTAATTCCGTTAAAAAATACTCTTTTTTATTGAATTTTTCTCCGATTATTTCAACGGCTCTTCTTAAAATTTCAATGATCTCTTTAGGATCTGTTTGCTTATCTAACATTTTCTTGACTAAATCATACGATCTATCCTCATCTAATTCAATCACGGCGCTTAATAAATCTTCTTTTAGACTCATTATTTCCTCTTCCCTCCGAAAATTCGTTTTTTCAAGAACCCCATTATTAATTTGCCCATGGTAAATTTCTTTCCTTTTTTACCCCATAATATTTTTCCAATTGCCCCATGTATTTCCTCAGGCTTTGCATAATCCGGTTTATTTTCAAATTCTTCCATATTTTCACCTTGTTTAAAGAATATTATATCCCCATCTTATATATTCTTTTACGACACGAAAATTAGGAAATTTATCCTAATTTAGGAATTTAACTTCAAAAGGTTTAAAAAAAACTTTTCTTGATTGTTTCTTGTATATAATGACTTAGTAAAAGTTAAATTTTATAACGAAATGAACAATTTTGATCACTTAATCCTAAAATTACTTTAAACAAAACTCAACATGTCATTAGAAAAATATAAAAAAGCCGCAAGAGTAATAATTAATGCGGGTCAATTCCCTTTTCCCATAAACGATACGCTCTTGGAAATACTTCAAATGACGATTAATGAAGATGATTTGGATTTTATCATAGCGTTTCGGAGAAAGGTATCGCAGACCATGGACCAATTGAAAAAGAGCACTAAAATGTCAGAAGAAGAAATCTTGAAACACGTGAATTCCTTGGCAAAAGTAGGATTAATCTTTAATCAACCCAACTCGCAAGGCGTCATGGTCTATCGGTTAATGCCGCTAGTGATGGTCGGCCTTTTTGAGTATCTTTTAATGAAGCCTATTAAATTCACTGAAGAAGAGAAAAAATTAGCACGATTATTTTCCAAGTTATTTGACGAGTTGGCGGAATTCATTCAAAATGGTTATGATACAATTGTTCCAATGTTCGAAAAAATGCCCCCTTTCGATAGAACCGTGCCAATCTTAAATAAAACCGTGGATGGAAAAGAAATAGAAATAAAAGTAGAGGAAAGCATTGAAGTCCCCGAAGGGCAAGTAATGCCCACAGTAAAAGTAGAAGAAATTATCCAAAAATTCGATGATATCGCAGTTGGACATTGTTTCTGCAGACAACATAAAGATTTATTAAGTGAACCTTGTAAAATTACCGATCTAAGAGAAACTTGTTTTACTTTTGGAAAATCTGCAAGATTCTGTGCGGAACAAGGTTTCGCCCGCATGATCTCCAAGGAGGAAGCTTTAGAAATCTTGAAAAAAACTGAAGAAGCCGGTTTAATCCATAAAGCTTTTCATCCTCATTCGGATATACATCGTACTGAAACTTCTCTTTGCAATTGTTGCGGAGATTGTTGCGGGGAATTCGAATGGTGGCGAATGGGAATGACGGCTCTAATAAGCTGGACTAATTATTTATCATCCGTTAATCCTGAGCTCTGTAAGGCTTGTGGAACATGCGTTGAAAAATGTCCCATAAATGCTATTGAAATAAATGAGAAAAATATAGCAAGCGTGGATGAAAGCCTATGCTTAGGATGCGGAATCTGTGCTCATTTTTGTCCTGAAGGAGCAATTGGTTTATTAGAAAAACCTCGAAGGGTCTATATTCCGCCCCCCAAAATAAAAAACTAAAAGTTAACTTCTTTTTTCTTTCTAATTTTATTGGATCGTGAAAAAGAAAATTTCATGCTTCGAGTTTTTTCTTGAAAGACTCGATGGTGTCTGCAATTTGATTAATTTGAATGAGAAATTCTTTTGGTTGTGCTTGTTTTAGTTTTTCGAAATTAGAAAGAATCTCTCTTAACTCTCGAATCCAGAGATTCATTAATATTTCTTTTTCTTTTTCCCGTACAGCTTTATGTATTTCCTCAGAAACCGTTTCTTTTATCTTCTCCATTAATTTTTTTTCATTAATCGTGTAAGAAATTCTCAATACATCTTGCTGGTCTTTTAATTCTTCCAATTCAGCAGTTATTTGGTTGAATTTAGATAAGGATTGGTCATTAAACTTATTTACCAAGCTCACGATTATTTCTTCTTGCGTCTTGATATGATCTTCTATATCTTGGTGATTTTGAACGAGCTGAGTTTTAATTTCATCTATTTCTGCCCTTAAATTAGCAATCCTGTCCTCATATCCTTTATCTTTCTCTACTAATTTTTTATTCAAGGCGAATAATTCTTTTATTTCGGCCAGTTCATTTTGAATGCGTTCAAGTTGGTCATCGATTACAATTTTTCTTTCGAGAAATTTTTTATCTAGATCTTCTACTTTCTCAATTACTTTTTCGAAATCTTTAACGGATACTTCAGTCAATTTTTTTTTAAACATTTTTATTCCCTCAAATCTTTATATGAAGCTAGCTATTGGATTTATCTTCATTAGGTCCTTATTTTTCTTGAGTTAAGGAAAAATAATCTTTCGAAAATTCTTTTTCCATTAAAGATAATTTTTTTGAAGTTTCTTCAATCGCATTGATGATATTATCGACCGGTTGAGTGCTTAATTTCATGATGGATTCTTTAACGGCATCCAGATTTTTCACGAAATGTTCCACTATTTCTTGGCTCTTCTTGCGTGTTTCTTGTTTGCTTACTATTTTTTATCACGCTCTTAAATAATTATTATTCATTCACTTTTGGCTTCCATTTCCTCTACTTCTTCCGGTTTAAATATTTTTTTTACGTGATGTTCAAAATCATCTTTAAACGATTCTACTTCATTTGCCGTCATGTCAATTAATTGATCTAACTGATCAATCGGTGTTTTTTTTAAATTTAAAACCTTGTCTTTTATCCAATTCAGCATTTTGGTATTGTATTCAAGTAACTTCTCTAGATACTCATCAAGCCTATCAGCAATATCTTCCCGAAGTGGCCGAGCAGGTGGAACCCGTTCTATTTCAAAGGGAATCAAATCTTCACCCGTGCCTACAGCAACCTCCTCTTCTTTTGATACAGTTATGTCTTCCAAATTTAAGGTATCTACCTCTCCTTTATTGATTAACACGCGTTCTAAATCTTCTTTTTTCTTTCCGATATGAGTTAAAAACGCTTCGGCAACTCCCGCGATCTTTTTAGAAGGGCGCATGCTCTCAATATCTAATAAGACATTATACACAATGAGCTCGAATACTTCCTTGATATTTTTATTCTCTAAAGCAGAAACATAAGCAAGCGGCAGACTGTGAATCTCATTCTCTCGCGTGACCTTCCTTAACTCCTCATCATTCGTAATTAAATCTAATTTATTTCCTAACACTAATATAATGCAGTTTTCAGATTTTTCAACTAAACTCGGTAAATACACGTCCCTTAATTCCTTAATGGATTCTTCAGAATTGGATAGGTCAAAAACTAAAAATGCCGCATCATTATTGGTAAAAAATACGGGATTTAGGGGATTGAATGCTCTCTGGCCACCAATATCCCAAATATTCACGCGAATGAGATGCTTAGGCAATCTATATTCTTTTTTTGAAATGCTCGACCCTATTGTGGGAAAATATTTGGTAGATATCTGCTGTCCTAAGAAGCTATTCACGATTGACGTTTTTCCAACTCCTCCTAACCCGAAAATCACGAGTTTAATGTTTATTTCGCTGACAATCAAGATTATTTTCCTTATTTACTATTTTCAATGCTTGCTTATCAAGCATTATAGGTTTTATTTTTTAATCATAATAATACTGTTCTTATTTAAGAAAATGATCTCGTGAATATTTATATTTAATTTTTCTATTGATCTTCCTTAAAGTAAAAATGGATTATTTTTAATTAAACAATGTTTTCTTGTTTGTTCCTTACTTTTAAATCATGAATTTATAAAAACTTTTTTATCCCGTATAATAATGATTTAAATACATTTTTAAGAAATTAATTCCATTGGAAGAAAAAGTCTTAAAATAATAAGGTTTTACTTTTATCAATATGATTAAAAACATGAAAATATAAAAATTTTCATTTTAATAAATCCAATTTAATTTTTAAATTACTAAAATAATTATTATTTATATCTCATTCCTATTAATGGAAATTAGTGAATTCTTCCATAACTTTTAAATATGTAATTTATACATTTTCTAATGTATTAATTAAAATTATTATTGAAATTTCAAAGTAAATTTACTTAAAATTAAATTTAAAATTAAGTAAGATGGGATTGAAGGGGGTCTAAATCTCGGAAGAGAAAAAAGTAGTAAAAAAAGGACCATTAATGCCATGTAGTTGCTATCTTTGTTGCATTGGATTAATAATTCTATTCATTTTATTAATAGCGTATTGGTATATTGCTCTCCCTATAATTATTATTTTAATAACTAGTTACACGATTATTACTCATCAAAAAAATCTGAAATACCTTTACACCCTTGATTCACCAAAAAATCAAGAAAATTTTACACGAGAAACAAGTTTACAACCCTTAAAAGATGGGAAATTGACGAAGGAATATGAGAAATGGTTGCTTCAAAACGATAGAAAGAAAAAAACAGCTCTTCAGATACCATCTATGCAGCGACATCAATCAACAATGCAACAACCACCTTCTCCTCAATTACAATTACAAGAACATGCTGAAATTCCTGAAGCGTCAATTTCAAGCAAAGAATTTCAAAGAGAGACTGAAACTTTATCTATTTCCCCCAAAGAATTTAAAGTTAAATTTAAAGATTATACACGGAATGAAAAAATAATTAGAATCATATCTAACTTAATTGCAACAATAATTTTAATTATATTTATAATATCAGCAATAATAAGTTTTATTCACCAAAATTACCTGAGTGGAATAATTTTTTTAACTACCATGATAATTTTAATCATACCTAATGAAATTATTGAGCACGTACTCAGTAATAGAGCAAGAAAAAGGAAAGCAATAAGATATGCTGGATTAAGAGCTCAAAAAACATTTCCTATTCAATCACCAGAAAAACTTGATTTTCAACCTTCATTCGAGCCCACTAATCAACTTTTATTAAAACAATCACCCATAGCAGAAAAGATCACGTGTCCTTATTGCGGCGCCGAAATCATGAAAGAAGATAAATTTTGTAAAGAATGTGGGAGTAAATTAGAATGAGAGTCCTAGTTCATTCATTTTTTTTTTCATGAAAAATAATATTCTTTTTAAATAATTGAAAAAAAAAATTTTCCAATTTTATGATTCAAAGTTAATATGACAATAATTTTATTAAAAGTATTTAAACATGATTTATTTTAATAGGCCAAATGACTTGATTAACTGAAATTAATTAGAATGCTTTTTAAAAAAAAAATAAAACTTTCTTTTTTAGGATAATTTCATTAATAAATGAAGAATTATGAATCTTTTCATCACCCTTTGTTCATGAAAGGCTTCTGTTTTGTTATTTGCTCTAAATATTCCCGTTCTTTTTGTTCGTGTAATTTCATGAGATAAGCTTTTTTCTTTAGCCATTCAGATCCTTCCAACGGAAACCAATGAACAGCCAAGGCACCTAGACTAATAAAAAAAGCCGGTAAAAGGCAAAAAGCAACTAAGATTCCTGTAATACCCAGATCTGTTTGCGGTTGTTTCACGGCTATTCCATTTACGATCATTGGTTCTTGAAAATTAAAAAGGGTTAGCGTTGATAAAAACATCCAATTGGCGAGAGAGATAGCCGGCTTTGTAATAATTGCGTTAACACCCCCGTATATAGCTTCTCTCCGCTTACCAGTAATAAGTTCATCGTTGTCGATTACATCTCCTATAAGAATGCCATTAGCTATAGACGCTCCGGCAAAGAAAAACCCAATTACGACAAAAGGAATAATAGCCAGCATCGCATTACGTCCAATGAAAAAAAGAATCCCAAAACCCACGGATATCATCAATAAACTGTACATCATTAATCTTTTACCCCCCCATGCCTCGATTTTTCGGGGAAAAAATAGTGAACCTCCTATAATAGACAAGAGAAATATAATGAGGAAAATCATGATGTCCTGCCCGATAACAACGTAATCCACGTAATATAACAAGCCTGTAGAGAAAACAGGATATACAAGAGTAATCAAGAAGGCGGGAATGGCATAAATCCAAAAAGGTTTGTTTTTAAGAGTTAATCTCAACCCTTCAATAAAGGGTTCATGTGGCTGTAATTGAGCAAAAATGTTCTCTTTATAAAAAAATGAAGTGAAATATAGTAATAATGCTGATCCAACTCCAATAATGATAGTGCTAATATAAAAGATATCAGGAATGCCTTCTTGTCCTGTTAAAAGCATGATGGGTAAAACGACTCCTAAGATTGTATTAATGAATCCAATAATTGTTCGATATACCACGATACTACCCCTTTGCTTGGCAGTAATTGCTATTTCATTTGGTAGCGAAAAAAAGCAACATCCCACGAATGTGAACATTGTATCTAAGATGAAAAGTGCGGCTAAAAAATTAAAGAAAAGACCGATATCATTTCCAATGGGCGCAATGGGAAACCAACAAAAAATAAAGGCCGCACCATAGAGAAAACTTCCATAACGGATGTATGGAATTCGCCGGCCTAATTTTGTCCGGGTATTATCAATTATATAAGAGATAAGTGGGTCATTTAGCGTGTTCCATATAGCAAAAATCAACCACGCAATTCCAAGGAGAGTAGCATCAAGTCCAAGCTTAGTATTATAATAAAACGTGATATTTGAGAATACAAATCCGTTTAAAATGTCATTTGCGAGTCCTCCGAAAGCGAATGCTAATTTTGATTTTCGAGGTACGATTTCTTCGGGGAGATTTATTTTTTCTTCCATAATTTTCCATTATTTCTTACAATATATAAATATTTATTTCAAGGAGGGATTTTAAAAAGCTCTTGTGATTTGCGAATATAAAAAGTAAAGATTTTGCTAAATAGATAAATTCGCAAGGAAAGGATGATAGCATCAAATGCTATGAATAGGGTAAAATTTTTTTTCTAAATAGTGAACGAAATGGCTTGGGTTTAAATCTTCTCCGGTTATTCTTATTAATAATTCTCTAGGGTGAAAGATCTTGCCGTATTGAAATACATTTTCTTTAAGAAAGGTAAACAATATAGAATAATCTCCATTTTTAATCTTTTCGGGTAAATCAGGATGGTTTTTGAGGAGGGTGGCATGAATTTGAGAGGCATAGAGATTTCCTAAACTATACGTTGGGAAGTATCCGAAGAAGCCCGCAGACCAATGCACGTCTTGGAGAACGCCCAGAGAATCATTTGGCGGTTTTATTCCTAATAATTCTTCCGATTTATCATTCCATGTTTCGGGTATTTCATCCACCGAGAGATTATTTTCAATTAACATTTTCTCCAATTCAAATCGTAAAATGATATGAAGGCCATAGGTAACCTCGTCTGCTTCTACTCTAATCAAGGAAGGTTTTACCACGTTAATTGCACGATAAAATTCAGATTCTGGAAAATTTTTGAGATGTTCTGGGAAATAAGATTGTAATTTGGGGTACCAATAAGTCCAAAATTCTTTACTTCTTCCGAGAATATTTTCATGTAATCGAGACATGGCTTCATGCATGCCCATTGAGGTGCCCATGGCCAAATTCGTGGAGTGAATTTCTTCCATTAAGTTCATTTCATAAAGGGCATGACCGCATTCATGAATGGCTCCGAAGAGGCAAGCGGGGAGAAAGTTTTCCCAAATCCGCGTAGTTATTCGGACATCAACGGAAGATAAAGAAGATGTGAAGGGATGAGCGGATAGATCTTGACGTCCGTGGTTAAAATTGAAATTCAATTTTTTCAAGATTTCTAAACTAAATTTCCATTGCTTTTCCTTATCGTAGTGTTTTTTTAGAATGGAATCATCGGGTTTATCAGGTGCATTTTCTAATGCAGTTAAAATTCTAATCAAGTGCTTTTTAAGCTTTTTAAAAATATTTTCTAGCCATTCATGGGTGGCCCCGGGTTCGTAGAGGTCAATCAAGGTGGAATATAAGGAGGGATGGGTTTCAAGTTTTTCTGCTTTTTCTATTTGTAATTCAATCATTCTTTCTAATAAGGGTTTAAAAATCTTAAAATCATTTTTTTCTCGGGCGGTTTCCCATGCTTGATGGCCTAAAGAAGAGGTTTTTGCAATTTCTTTTACCAATTTACCGGGTAATCGAATAGCTTGTTCATGCTCCCTTTTTGCTTCTCTTAGAACTGCAGCATCGATGAGCTCTAAATTGGGAATTTTTTCAGCTCGTTCAATAAGAGATGTAGTTTTGGGTGCGATTATCATCTCATGGATGAGTTCTTGAATGAGGGCAATTTGTTCGGCTCTTCCTTTAACGGAGCCTTTCGGCATGAATACCTGCTGGTCGTAATCAAGCACGTTATAGATATATTTTAAAGTCATTATTTTACTGAAATGTTCTCTTAACTCAGGGATTTTACTCATTTTTCATCTACTCATGAATATGTTCAATTCAAGATGGTTATATAAGCGATCCTTCTGATTTAGATGTTGTTTTATTAATTTCAAGTTAATTCCTATAAATCATATCATGATTTAAGGCACTTAAACTTACTAATTTTTAGGAATAAAGAAACAAAATTACCAGCAGTTCATATCATGGGTCGGTTTCTCACTTAATTTTCTATCTGAAATCCCTACGTTAAATTCTTTAATTTAATTTATCATGAGATCTTGTTAAAAATTATCTTCATGAGTTATAAATTCATGAAAATAACTCATTTTAGCGTTTACTCAGTGGAACCATTTTTTTAAAAAAAATAAATTGATATTAATAATAACTTTAGTATCTATAAATCAGTTAGCTCACCTTATATTAGGAAAAAGGAAAATTTTTCTATTAATTAAATACGGGAATAGAAATACTGCTTATAATTTATAACCATGATTGGAATTTTTACAAATAGAGCTTGCTTTTTTTTTTACCTAAAGTTATTTCTGATAAGTCATGTCGTGTTTTAAGGAATTCCAATAATTTACTCATGTTCTTTATTTTAATAGCATTTTCTGGGCAAAGGGTCATGCATTTAAGGCATCTAATACAACTTTTCCTGTTAATCTCGAATTTTTCGATATTAATTGCTCCCGTTGGGCAATGTGTTTCACAATTTCCACAATTCACGCATTCTTTTGGAATGATATAGGGTATTGGTATTATTCTTCTTGTGGATCGAGATTTCTTATCAAATTTTTTATTCTCCTGCTCCGAAAGGGGTTCAAAACATATCGGTTTAGTATTCTTGTCGACAAGTTTATTCAAAATTTCACGAGCAAATGTTCTTGCCAAGTTTTTATCTTCTTCATTCGGTCGATCTTTCATTAAATTCCATCCCGCGAGGTTGAAAGTATGTTGACCTAAAAATTCAGCCGCGGCTAATAAACCAAATCCACGGTCCATTAAGAGGCACGCCATGTCTTGAAGTGCAACACCAGTTGTCACGCCACCATAGGTAAAGTAAACAGCACATTTTCTTTCTTTTTTTTTCAAAGTCCTTATCCATGTTCTAATTAATTGAGGGGCTCGTCTATAATAGATGGGAAACCCAAAAATAATAAAATCATGATTAAATAAATTGGAAAGATTTTCTCGATTTTTAGGAATAGTTATATCAATTAAATCCACCCTAACATTAGCGGACATCAATTGCCGGTAAATTTCCTCTGCGATTATTCCAGTATTGCCTGTGGGAGAAAAATAAATTATTGCAATTTTTCTTATCTCAAGTGCCGCTGACATGTTTGGTTACCTACAAGAAAAAATTTTCCTGTTTAATACGTAGATACAATGAGAATGTTTATTGGGGGTAGAAAATTAATGTTTTTTAGGATTAACAATACATTTTTTTTATTGATCCTTCTGAACGAATTGATCTGCTAAATTTAGCAAGTCCTCAAATGTCAGGGGCCTGCCGAGGATTTCTTTAACTTCCTCTAAATATTGTTTAGTTAAATTTAAACTTAAATAACTGCCTCTATTTGATATCATTCTTTGCAGTGCTTTTGGATAATCTTCCTCACTTTTTAAGTCCTCCGGCTTTACAGGGACAATTTTTTTATGAGAAGTTTCTATTATCTTCTTTTTAATCATTTCGTCTTTTCTTAAAGGCTCGAGATCGATAATGAAATCTGAAGGTTTTAATTTGGATTTAAATTTAGATGGCGGTGGGGATTGTTGCGTTTTTTCTTGAAGCGTCGTTGCCGCTTTAGGAGTAGATTGAGGCAGAGATTTTGTTTTAACTCTATATTTAAATTGTATTTGCTCGGGGACTTCAAATTTAATTTTTTTTTCTTGTTCTTTTTTCTTTTCGACGGTTTGCCGTAATTTTTCAGTTAATTCTTCTACTTTTTGCCTAAAGTTATTAATATATGAGAAATCTTGTACTCTATTACAAATTTGGATGAGATTTTTATATTTAGCTATGGCAGAGACAAATTTATGCTCCTTTTCTAATTGCTCAGCTTCTTTCATGAGAGTTTCGAAATTCTCCGGAAGCACTTCTTTTAATCCTAAAGTATTTCGGATAGCGGTCGTGACTTTTTTTATTGCGCCGTTTTCAGAAAGAGATATGGATATCAACTCCTTTATTTTTAAATCTTTTTTAATTTTTTCTAATTCGATTTCTACGTTCTTGATTAAATCAATCTTGTTGGCAAGGAAAAGGAATTTTGAAAATCGAGCTTCTTTTTTTTGAAAACTCAAAAAATGATTGATAATTTTGAGATTATAATTAGATACATCAATTAATAAAATGATAAGGTCTGAGCCGCTTAAAAATTTTGACCATAGCAATGAAAAATTATCTTGCAGTTGAAAATCCCAAAAATCAAAGGTTAAATTACTAATTACAAAATTAGATATCTTTGCAAAATTCATGAGTGTTCTTTCTTCTCCACTCTTCAGAAGATTATAGAGAGTGGTTTTGCCGGATTTAATCGGTCCTGCTATAGCAATTTTAGAATGCATTTCTTTCTGTAGATCATTAAGGAAGGCGATAAATTTTTCCCTTTTTTCTAATTGTTGTTGAATTTCTAAGGGATCCGAAAAGAGTTCCGAAAACTTTTCTAAAGTTCTATTAACTAATTTTTCCATGTAATTAATAGAGTCAATTAAATCCGCAACAAATAAAAAATATATATTTCCTTTTCCTTGGTGAAAAATCTGGTAGTTAGAAAGAGGTCGATGATGTGTTTTCCCTGGAATTGGGTAAGAGATATATTCGTCAATTACTTCTTTTACTTTATCCAATTCTTCTTTTCCAAAACCTAAAGCAAGACTATGGGTAAATAGATGCTTCCCTTCATGAAACACGTGAACTTGTCTCAGCATGACCCCTTTAATTTATGCTTTTTTCGAATTTGACTCTTTTTACTTAATAAAAGTTAAAAAAGTAAAAAAATATAAGTATTTGAATTCAAAATGTTGGAGATCGGAGATTTGAAATAATTTAACTTGTTTTATAATGCATTTAATTAGAGTCCCCGTTAATTGGAACAATATAGGATTGAAATAAGCAAGAAAACGGAATGGGGCGATGTTATTAAAATTTTTTGATAAAGGATTTCCTATCATAAAATAGATTAATTATTATTCAATAAATTATCATGAAATAGATTATAAATTATAATCTTAATTACATTTAAAATCCTCTATCATGCCGCTGGAACCAAACCACTTGTTAAATTTTTTAGAAACTTCTTATAATGAGAAGTATAATTCTGAGCTGTTGGAATTATTGATAAAGCGAATTGACAAGTTGTGTTTCGAAGAGTGCCAAATAGATAGAATGGCACATGCTTCATGTGATTATTAACTCCATGTCTAAAATTGCTTGCACTCTTACACCCTCTTGTACAAGACGCTTTTTACTCAATTTGCGCATCAAGAGTGGTTTAAAAATAGAGGATATCCCAAAATTTTGTTATAAGATCCAGAAGGGCATTATTGAAAGGCAATTTAGAGGTAAAACCGTTATATATTTCCCTCATGACACGTATTTATACATAGTTGATTTTTTTGACGTATTCTTTCACGGAGATTATAGAAAATTAAATAAATTTATTGCTTTTAAACAATGGGACTATGCTTTTGAAATATTTGACCATAGAATTCATGTTGAGAAAGAGAATTTTAAATACTACCTAACAGAAGAAAAAAATTATTTAATTTTCTTTTTTGAAGATCGTATTCATGTTTTATTCTTGAATAAAAATTATGCATTATGCAATGCCAATCGAGAAGTCATCTATTCCTTAGAATTACTTCATGGGCTTATATATTTTTATTGTTCTGTTCATTATCCCGATGTTTTATTACGATTAATTCCTGATGAGCGCGTGGAATTAATTACGAAAATACCTCGTGAGATATTAGTAAAGGTGTCGAATAATGGTTTGTTTGAAGAAAATTCGAAATATGATCAGTATTTTTTGGGAGAGTTTGCGAATGATATCGAGAAATTATCTTTTATTTGTGAAGAGATTAATTTAATTCATGATCAAAATAATAATTTACAGATAAAATTAAATATCATACCCACATCTCCTAGTTATGATAATAATAAAAGGAGGGTACCCATTAAATTTAGAGATTTACGTACAATATTTGATTTTGTGAACAGAATTTACCAAGATTATTATGTTGTAAATTTAGAAGATTATTTAGTGGAAAAAAAATAAAATTTTTAAAATTTATGAGAAAGGGGAGATTTAATTCATGATCAGTAATAAAGATGCAAAAGAAATGAAAAATATTCAAGAAATTGTAAAGGAAGGAAGAATCGATGATGCTGTAAAAGAAATAGGAGCGTATCTCAATCAGGCTACTGAAGAGGATTATATTGAACGCATGGAAAATGTTATTGAAACCATATTAAAGGAATTCGCAGGACGGACGGTCTTACGATTTCTCATAGAACATTTAATCATAGACATTCCATATTTATTGAATCACTTATCGAAAAAAGATTCACTCCTACGGTATTCCTTTTTATTATTATTGAAATCCATGTGTGAGAATGAGGCAAATTTATTTTTTCCTTATGCAGAAGAATTATTGAATTCCGAAGATCCCAATGTAAGAGAAGCTTTACTACAACTATTAATTTTTATTGAAGGTGGAAATACTAGAATCGAAGATGAAAAGCTTTTAATGAATATAGTTGAGAAATTGAATGATGAAAAAGATTTTGTAGTTAATAAGACAATCCAATTATTAAAAATCATAGGAAATAAATCGCCGTCGCTCATTACCAAAATATTGACAAATTTTCTTAAAAAAAATCCCGATAACGAAGCCTTAAAAGAAAAAATTGATAATATTCTAAAATCAATTGTATCCGTGGAAAAAATTGATAAAATTTTAGAAGAAGAACCTAAAACAAAAAAAGAGCAATTAATCGAAGAAAAAGTAGGAAGGAAAGAGGAAGTCCCTCACGCTATTAAAGAAAAGGATGAAGAGGAAAAAATTATTAAAGTAGAGGAAGGAACCAAAGAACCTCTAATAAAATCTGAAGATACAGTAGCGGCTAAAAAAGATATCGTCAGCCCTGATAAAAAAGAAAGTGAGATTAAAGAAAATCAAGTTCTTGAGTTAGATTCTGAAGAATTAAGTCGACGAGAACAAGAAATAAGAGAAAAAGAATTAGAATTGAAAAAAAAAGAACTTGAATTAAAAAAGAAAAAAATTGAACTCAAAGCAAGGGAAAAAGCATTAGAGGAAAAAGAATTAAACGAGAAAGAAAAAGCATTAAGACATAAAGAAGAATTGCTTGAGAAAGAAAGAATGCTTGCTCAAGTAGAGTTGGAATTAAAAAAAAAAGAACTCCAAGATAAGGAAAGGAAAATACTGGAACAAGAGAAAAGGCGGATTGAAGAAAAATTAAAAGAAGAAAATCCATGATATTTAGAAAATTTAAATCCTCTTGAGATTTCCACGTATAAACTCTCTCATTTTTGAAAGGTCCTTGAAATTAAATGCAATGCCCAATTATTTCACTAAAATGTTTGCTTTTTCTCGGTAATGGGTGTAATATGAAGTCTTTTCACCAATTTTCTTACTAATTCTACTCTAGGACTATCTTGTGGAAGAGATAATTGAATTTCTTTCGCTAATTTGTATGCTAACTCAATGTAATTTAAATCTTCCAAAAATTCAACAATTTGAATTTTATAATCAATATCATCAAATACTTTTTGACCATATTCCAACAATTTTTCTTTTAACAAAACATCAATTTTCTCTGTCCTTTTAACCCATTTTAACTTTTTTACTAACTGCTTAAAGGAATTCATGATATTATAGCTTTCAGAAGCAGAATAACTATCTATATTTTTCAACACGTAAAAAATATATAATTCCACCTTTTCCCATCGTTCAAATTTAATGGAACATTCAATTAATTCGAGCAATCCTAATTCATAAAGAAATTTACTTTCAATATTGGGAATCATTTTTTCAAAAATCCAATCCAAGAGGTTCGGAAGATTAAATTTCTCAACAACATCAAGTAAAAATTTTTCTACCGCAAAATATAATTTCGCATTTTCGGTTTTTATAGACGTGAGATACGATACTAGTACATATTTTATTCTACCCATTGCATCCTCTAAATTGGGGGGATTTTCTGCGAATTTATAAAATGCTGATTCTAATATCGCCTTCACTTTTGCTTGGTTTTCAAAATCATAGGTAAAATAAGTAGACCACGCCGGTTCAAGTTTAGCCTTCATTGAGGGAGAAATCGCTTTTTTTCCCTTTTTAGACACGCCAAGGATTTTTTCTGGCTTCAATTTTTTGCTTTTTTGTAAGAATTCGTCAGCCTCTTCTTTTGAAAGCACCTGTAAAATTAACTTTTTTTTATCCAATGGAATTAATAATTTGAAATAGACTTCCGCTTCTTTTTCAAAAAGATCCTCTCTAATCTCTTTAGGAATTGTAATTGAACCCATTTTAGTTTTCTTTACAATTCCTTCATAATAATATTGCTTTTCAGAATTGGGCTCATCTTTCATGGTAAATTTCAAATCACGTGCTTTTTATCTAAACGTGAACCTTAATTATTGATATAAAAAAAAACTAATTATATAAAATTCTATTTATTTAGGGTTTTTGATTATTTAAACTAAATAAAAAATGAGAGATGTACGTTTTTTATGGGAAAAAATCTGAAATATTTAATCGTCGGGGATATCTGAATAAAATTCTGCTTCTGAATAACAATCTGAGCAGTATGGTTCTCCCTCAACGTAAATAGCTTCCTCCTCCTCAATTTCTCTGCCACAATACTTGCATATCAAGATATTTTCTTTATCTGCCATTATGTTTTTCCTTTCATAGGGAAAATTTCGGTTTAAATTCATTTATTTATTAAAAGATTTTCATGACTTTTAAATTAAATTTTAGTTTAACCCGTAATAGATACTAACTCCACGCCTCTAATATCCAAATTTTGGTCCACATAAATTAAAATAGCATGACCTTGATGAGAGTATACGATGGGAATGGGAAAGAACTCCGCGTTTTTAATTATACTTTTCTTTATATAAACAGGCATCATCTTTTTGCATGCAGGACAGTAGACATCTGCCTTTTGAATTAAATTTAACTCATCAAAATTATTCATTATATTATCTAACTCATTTTTAAAATTCTTAAAAATGATTGGATTTACATCTAAGTAGGAAGAGAAAATGGTTTTAATATCATAAGTTTCATTAAAACTCTGATACACGTGTTCTAAAATCGCTTCTAAAATCTGATATTGAACATGACTTTCCGCTCCTATGGTATATATTAAATCTTCTTTTCTAATATGAACGATTTTCAAGTTTCCCTTGTTTAAATGGAAGAATATATTCTCCGTCGCATGTTCTTTTATTATGTTTAAATCTAAAATGAAACTCTTGAAAGAGCGAGGAGACTTCCACTCGACAAGAGTCATCGTTTCATTGCTAATATTAATGAAATTAATAATTTCTTCCAAATTTTTTAATACAGCCGCCTTTTTCATCTTTATTAAAGGAATATATTGTAAATTCGGGGGAAGATTTGAAAAATGTACCTAATTTGTTTAAATTAATTAATCATGTTAATTTTACTACTTAATAGATATATAAAAATCACGTATTTTAAATGAAACTCTTCTTAAAAAAATAGAGTATTATTCCCATGATTTTAGATCATATTCCGAATTTTACAATTTTATTTTTATTGAACAAAAAAAAAATGCTAATCGTGAATACTGAAACTTGAATTTTCACAAGAAAAGGTTAAGTATAAAACACCCGTTTTTTTATTTTCAATCATTTCTTTACCATGAATTAAAGGGATCTTTAATATCATCTTAAAATCCCTATTTTCTAAAAATATATTTTTCTAAATCAACCTGTCCTTTATCTTTATTTTTATAAATTACATAACCCATTATCAGGCCAACGAGCGCAATTATGGAAGAAAATCCTAAAAACGGATATCGTTCTACAAGCGATATCTCTTTTCGATTATCAATCATGAATTCTTTTTGTATCCTTGTTAAATAATCGTTTCCCCTATATTCAATGATTAACGTAATAATATCGGGCGGAATTTCCTGAAAGAATGAAATGATTCCACTTTCATTTGTCGTGTAAATGGTTTTATTAATTACCGAATTATTTGCAATTAAAATAAGAATAATTTTCCCATTTTTAAGTTCATGAAATATCTCATGTTGCTTGTATTTAAATAATGCTGTACCCTTAATCCATTCTTCCGTGATGGTTAAATTAACCATCATTGTAACATTTAATTTTGATAATTCGATTATCTTCTTTATTTGTACCTCTTCAAATCCTTCACACTCAATTATGAAAATTAAATTGTTAATTCCGATACTCAGATTATCATGCGATATGGGAAATACTACCTCATTATTAATGAGTGATTTTGAAAATTTAGAAGTTTCATTCTTACCCTCTCTGATAATGGAAAGCGAAACATTCCCGGTGAGCTGTCTTGACGGCTCCTTGGCATGCTTTAAAGTGAGAAGAATTTCTTGGCTCTGGAAAATTTCCATCGTAGAATCATGATGAATTTCAATGGATAAATTAGAGGCCTTTAATTTTATTAATGTAATGGTACGATTAATGATCATTTGTTCATGATTATCGCAATGAATCTTAAAAGTAACCGTGTTTACCCCCACACTTAAATTTTGATAAAAAAGGGTGAAATTAACCCGATTATCATTGACTTCCTTTACAATTTCGCTGTTTTGAACTTTAAATGTACAATTTCCGAATAATGGCAACGAGGCATTATAGAGATTAGAAAGATTTAAATCAATTATTTGATTTTGGAAATATTCTAGCGTGGAATTATAATTAAGAGTACATGAGATATTACTCTTCAACAAGATAAAATTTGTGGTATTAACTAAATAAATCGCTTCAGAATGGTTGAAATGAAAAAAGAAAGAAATAGAGAATATTTCTTGATTCTCTTCCATATGAAGTAAGATTTCATGTGAATATATCGAAAATTGAATGTTCTTCCGTATATCTGAATATTTTGAAGAATTCCATAAAATAGTTCCCTTGTTTGATACATTTACTGAAAACGAAAAATGCACGTTGCAATTATCATATATTTCATAGGAAAAGCCAAAACGTACAGGCTCTCCATAATAATAAGAAGGAGTTTCAACATAAAGATAGCTCATCTTAATATTATCTAAAGGATCAGTCGAAATATTAAAAGGAATGGTATATTGTTCCATGTAAATCGAGCCCGTATCATTTACGTGAAAAGAATAGTTAATGAATATCTTTAAAAAATGACGGGGCTCAGTAATGGAAAGATGTAGATTAGAAAGATTCACGTGAAAATCCAATTGAGGTTTTGATTTATTATACCACGCACTATTCCAAAGGATGGCATCAGAAATATTTAAAATCCTATACTGAATTTTGGCATGATTTTCACCCGGCTTTACCGTGTAATTAAGGGAAAAAGAAGTGTTGATCCTCATTGAATTTTTAAAATAATATTCATCCCGATCCATTTGTAATGCATTTAAGGTAAAACAACCAGTTCCTCGCTTACTCACGTTCACCTGTTTTGTATAACTTGAAAGATAAACATCCATTTCATTTTCAGGATGAAAATAGTCAAAATTATAATAGCGTAGTTTGATATATATTGTAGTCTGATTCTCATCTTGATCTATTGTGAGATTTAAATCTGTAAGCGAAATGGTAAATTCATGTCTTACGAAACCAACTTCTCTATATTCTGGACTCGCCCATATGGGAGTGGCTAAACGAGGCTCTCCTCCTTCACTATAATCTACATGGATTTGAAAAAAAGAATCTACAAGGGGAGGATTGGGGTCATAATCATTAAATGCAGAAAAATTAAAATACATGTCCTCATCAATGAAATAGTGAGTTTTTTCCACGTATAGGTAATCTACAGAATAGTCAGCTCTAACCACTGGACTACTTAAAAATATGGAAAAAGATACAATGATTAGAATCAAAAGATACCTTAACTTTTTTTCCATATCAAGATATTTTTTTTATTAAATTATTAAAATCCCTCAAAAATAGGGGTCTCATCAAACCTTGAATGATCAAAATTTCACGTAAAAAGGTAGTAAAAAAGAGCAAGAATATCCTCGTTGGCATTTATCAAGCCCCATAGAATTAGAATAGAATAAAGTTTTCTAACAAAAAAAAATTCAAAAAAATAAAAAAGAACGTGTCCCTCAAGGGAAAAATAATACAAAAGGAATTTTAAAATCTAGAGTTAAAAAAAAATAAGACGTGAAAAAAAAAATTCTGATTTTTTAAAAGAGGAAACCTATTGAGGGACACGTAATTGATTTTAAATTAAATATAAAAAGGTCTCTATAAGTTATTGTTCCATGAAATTTTAAAAGATAAGAACAAGATCTTGAAAAAGTAAGATAATTTAAGTTATGCAACTAAAAAATGCGGTTTTTTCTCCTACTTCAACAATTTCTTTATTTAAAAAAGTTTTAAATCTCAATATTTAAAAACGTTAGCTAAATCAGATAAATTCCAACTTAAAACATGAAATTTTAGAAATCTATTTAAAGAATGAATATTAAAAACTTAAAAGATTATACTGCTCATTAAACTCAATAATTAAACACCGTCGTCATCAAAATGAAGAATTTATTGAGTTTTTAATCAAGGATTTCAAAATGAACCGTATCGTTTCTTAATTCTTATTAAATGAATACCTTTTTAATGTTTTTATTCTTTCATGGATATAAAAAGCAATTCAATAGGTGTTTTTTTCTCTGAAGGATAAAAAGAAATTATTCCGAGATTTAGCTACATTTCAAGGAACGAGAATTAAAAATAAATATAAAGATTGGTCATTTACCATCCTATTAATCAAACCGGAAACTATTGGAAATATTGGGTCCATCGCTCGGCTCATGAAAAATTTTGGGTTTAAGAAATTAATTCTCATTAATCCCTTAGTAAAGAAAGAAAGAATTCACGGTCATGAAGCTCAAGGATATGCAATGCATGGAAAGGATGTCTTGTTCTCATCAAAAATATTAGAATTTAAAGATCCTGATTCATATATCTTAAATTTAAAAAATTTTTTAATAAAATTCGATTTAATAATCGGTACTACCGCAAGCGGAACTCGTTACACGAATCTGAGACGATTAGCGATTTTTCCCCATGATCTGAAATTCCCTACCTCCCGGCATCCTCTAAAAATTGCCATCATGTTCGGAAGAGAATCCCGGGGGTTAACGAATACAGAAATTGGGCTCGCTGATATTATTTTAAGAATTCCCACCAGTAATGATTATCCGGCATTGAACCTCTCTCATGCGTGTGGAATTATTTTGTACGAAATTTTTAAAAAAATTCACGTTTTAGAGATAGGAAGGGGCGAAAAACCCGTTTTATTAGCCACGAGGGAAGATCGAGAAAAATTATACTCGTTCATTCAAGATGTTACAGAATTGCTTAAAATAAGAACCCACAAAAAAGGAAATGTTCTCTTTGCTTTCAAAAACATGATGGAACGAGCTTTTATCTCGAAAAAAGAAGCAAGTTTAATGTTTGGATTTTTTTCCAAGATTAAAAAAATTATTACGAGGCTAAATCCCTATGATTAAACCGAAATAAGCGGGAACCGTCTCCTTAACTAATTCAATTTACCTCCCTTGCCCCATTATTAAAAAAAAAAATAAAAAAAAGAATTGAATCTCTTAAAATTTCAATTCTTCTAATATAAGTTTATTTTGATGGACTTTATCCTGCGTGAGAGGATAAAATTTCCAGAAAATGAAAATACCGATAAATAAGATTAGTGCCGGAATGACTCCCATCAAACATCGAATTCCCCAGACCACGGGTGTCATGTCCCCTACAACTGCGGCCATTTTTTCATAAGTATCGTAACCTGGTAAAAACCCCGTTAGATTATGAACTATCGTCAAAATTAATTCATCAATGGTGGCCGAAAAACGCACGATAAACGTGGTAATTCCTATTAAAACTCCTTTTTGGTCCTTTTTCGTTTGAATCACAAAATCGTCCAAAACATTCGGTTGAATCACGGGAAGCAGTAAAGCCCACATGCTACCAAGCATGAATCCAAGAATAAACGTGAATATTAACAAGTCCACGAGCGTGACAAAAAAAGTTATCGGAATCAAGGCAAGACACGTGGCAAACCCCCCAATTTGAAATACCTTTTTATTATTATCCCATTTCTTCATTAATTTAGTCCAAAAGGGAACCGAAATTATCGCTGCCAAGAGAAATACTAAGAGAATTACCGTTGTCAAATCCGAGTCCCGCAAAGCAAACGTAGCTAAATATATCGTGTTGCCCGTCAACATGCCCATTGTGATCTCGAAAAAGATAAAGGTCAGAATAAATACTATAAACGCTTTAGATTTGAATAATTCCCTCAAACCGGTAAAAAATCCCATTCTTTTAAATTCTTGCTCAAAATACCGTTTTATCATTATCTCATCTTCTTTGGTGCCCGGTAAAAAGATGAAAGACGAGGCGAGCGTGATGATGGAAATCAAGATCGCCATTATGGCAAAACCCTCATTGCCCTCTCCCAATCCAAGAAAAAGAGGTGGCAAAATACTCCCTGTAACTGAGGAAATTGCATCGATCGGGACAAAAAATTGAGATAATCTCCTCCGTTCTTCTTCTGTCCTGAATTTATCCGCACGAAGGGCTACAATTTGTACATAAATGAGCGTGTGAAAAGTATCGAAAAAACAAAGCGCAAATATTAACCAAAGAGTTAAAAGCCAACCTTGAGACACGGGATCAAGAGGAGGAGGCATGTAAATGAAAAGAAGCGAGAATGACCATGGGATTACTCCAAATAAGATCCACGGAAATCGCCGGCCCAAGCGTTTCGTTAACCGAATGTTCCTGTCAGTGAGAAACCCTAATAATGGATCGTTTATAGCATCCCAAATGGTTGCTATGGTAAATCCAAGGAATACTAACCAAGTATTTAATCCTATAACGGCTTCATAAAAGAAGAACAAAACGACCGTTTGGGCTGTAGTAACTAAAGATGCGGGAAATTGATAAAAAGCAAAAGAAAAAAAAGTTAAGGTCGAATGTCGCGATATTTTATCATCAAATGTAACCTCATTCATAATTCTTTCCCCTAATTTAACTTTATTTAATCATTTTTAATTGTTGATTATATTAATTTTCTTCTTATATATTTAAATACTTTTCATTTTATTGATTCATTGATTTAATTTTTTCTGATTTTATCATGTTTACTTGAATTCTTTAAGAATGAAAGGTTGATTATAATATTGACAAAATGATGGCATGAATTCAATCGCTTTCTAACTCTCTCTATAACTTCCCATCGGCGATTAGTTTCCACGACCTTAAAACGAGCAAGAAAAAAATGTAAATATTCCCCCCATGATTCTTAAAAAAATAAAAAAATATTAATTAAAATTAATGTTTAAGCTCTCTCTTTTTTTCCGCAATCATGGTGTATAATGCATCCCAATCTTCTGGTGGAATGAATTTCTCTTCTTTTTCACGAAGCTGGATGGCCTCTGAAGGACAAGCGGTCACGCACGCCCCGCAACCGATGCATTTATCCAAGTTCACGGTAGAAATGTCGTTGATAAGAGTTAGCGCCTCCATATTACACTTATCAATGCAAATCCCACAACCATCGCAATCATCAGCGTCCACTTCCGCATGGAAGTTTGATTTGAGGAAATCGACAGGCCGAGGTAATTTTTTCATATCAGATAAATAGCCACAGCAACAACTACAGCAACAGCAGAGAGAACCAGGTCTCTGGGCATTTCCCGGCTGAAATACTAAGCCATCCTCTTCCGTTTTGTCTAAAATTTCCAACGCCTCTTCTTTACTTATTTGTCTTCCCCAACCTTGATCAATATACATTTGAGCGAAAGTTTCGTTGAGTACAAAGCATGTTTCAAGTAATTTCGTTTGCTTGCAAGGATCTCCCCGTAATTTTTGCTTGGTTCTGCACACGCAGTGCCCCACCACGATTGGCCCTTTAGTATTTTTAATGATTTCCCGAATATTATCGTGAGACATTACATGATGTTCCACGGTCAAGCTTTTATTTATGGGAACGATGCGAAATTGATTAATTCCCGTGCTAAACATCTCCTCATCAAACGCCTCTTTAAAAAATTGACTGGAATCATTTAAAAATTCCAAGAGCTTTTCGTTTTTCCGATGCGTTTGAATGTCATACATGCCGATCATGAACATGGCATTGGCATAATGCTTTTTCCCATTTTCTTTTTTAACAAGAATGGCGCCTTTCGAAACTGCCGAATCAAGGATGGCTTCTAATTCAGCAAGCGAAATGTCCTTTTTATTTTTCTTCACTCGGTCATGGATGACCTCAAGAGCCTGAAATTTAAAATCCAGAAAAGTAGCCATTTCGGCCTCTTCGGGAGTAAAAAGATGTTTTAGGATTTTTATCTCTATGCCGGATTCCGTTTCCGGAAAGCCGATGGGAAGAGTATCAAGGTGTCTTTGCAAAGCACGATAAATGGTTTCACTTTCCATGATTCTTTTCTCCTATTTTTTATTTGAAATATTTAAAATATGTTTAATTAGTATTGTTTTTTAATTTAATAATCGTCTTTAGATATTAAAATAGTTTCTTTTCAATTATAACAAATTTAATTATTGTTTATTTATTATTTTACGAGTCATTAACCTCACGCCCTTTAAACAGAATCCGAATTACATAAATGAATGGGCCATTTAAACCGAAAAATCCACCGATTCGGTCCAATATATGTTTGCGAAGCTTCTTGCTACATCATGCGTGAATACACGAATCAAAATTAAATGAGAGCACGAGATTGGGGAAAAAATTTTAATAAAATAATAAAAAAGAGATTAAATAAAATATCTCTCCTGAAGCTTGATATATTCATTATATTCCTCATAACGCCCCAAAAGATGCACGATAATATCTTGGAAAATTTCAAAAAATTGACGAAAAAGCTCCTCTGGATATAACTTCCTCTCAAATATAACCTCATTTACTAACTCCTCCGCCAACGCATGAGAATTAACTAACTCGCTTTTCACTAAAAAATCCATCATCGCAGCATCCACTTTCCGCACCGCAATCTGCTTCACCAATAAAAAACAAATATCCCGCCTCGGATCAAAATAATATGGATAATTCTTATCATCTAATATCCTCGTCAAATGCAAGACGTCCTCAATCCGCCTTACACTATAGTCCAAAGCACTCACCTTTATCCCAAACCTACGACAAAACTCTTCCTTTGAATCGTGTACCGGAAACGCCTTCGGATGCCTCTCAATAATATAATACCCAGCAATAAAAAATTTAAACGCATTGTGGGGAAAATTCTCACATCTCTTGAAAAATTGATACAATAAGGAAATAGTTTCCCGCTTCAATACCGCATCAATGTCAAATAACTCCAAAAAATCATGCCCTTCTTTCATTAATTCTACGAGAACTGATTCCTTTGTGGTATAAAAATTTTCATTCCGCTGTAAAATCTCTACCATCTTTTCAGAGCGATCTATTTTCTGTATTATCGTGATATTATCAATGAATTAATAACAAATTATATATATTTCTGCGTGATATTTAAATATTTCGAAGGAATAAACCGTAACAAATCCGACATTATCCAGAAATGAAGTTTGGAAACCGACTTTATTCAGAAGTAATATTCAAGAGTCGACATTATTCAAGAATTGGTTATTTTCTAAATTAAGATAATCTTTTTTAAAATTATTCTGTAGAAATACAACTCGGGGCATCTTATTATATAGAGAAAAAAATTCTTCCTTTAAACACATGAAACCAAAAATACAATATACAGAATTAAAAAAAATGGTAAAATTAATCAATATAATGTAAAAAAAAGGAATTATTGGAATCAAATTGTGTAATAATAATCATTATTTTATTCGCTTAGAAAATTAAGACAAATTACTCAAAATTATGATTTCTCCAATCAATCATACAATAAATGCTTCCGTCAGGCTTCAAGAGAAACATTTCTATAAATTTTTAAGCAAAATTTATACATGATAAATATTAAATTTGCTTTCTCATACAAACACATAATATTTTTTAATTAAATTTTTATCACTTTTTAAAATAAAATACTAAAGAATTAAAAATGGAACTAAAAAAACTCGAAAATAAATTGTTAAAAGAATTAAAAAATATCAAAAAACGATTAGACCAAATTGAAATGAAATTAGAAGAACTTGAAGGTAAAATCGATGATAATCAAAGTGCAATATGGGATTTGGAAAGTTCTATGGAATAAATGCTAAAATTTTTCACTCATGTCGTGAGGAATTCTTTTAGTTTCCTCATTATTGAATTTTAAATACATGCACTCAAAAGCCTTTTCAATTTAAAAACATAATCATTCTTCTCTATTTTAATGAATTCAAGCATGTGATAATCTTGATTAAGAAGAAATAATAAAAATAAAGAAGAGATTGGTTAATAAGCTATTTTTATCAAGTTTTTTAAAAAGTGAGTTAAATTTATATGCCAAAAATTTTTTGTACAATTTTGTAACTAACATTTTAAATTAAATTAAATAACCGAAGTAAAAAATGACATGTAGATTGACATATGATGATATAATCAATTTTGATTATTTAAATAAGGAAGTATGGAAAACTTATGTAAAAAATTACATAGTCCCAATTTTAAAAATAGCCTTATATTTCAGGGAATTAGAAAAAATTTTAAAGGAAAAGTTCACTGAAAATTTGAAAGAATGCTTTGATAATAATGAGGAAAATTTACAAAGATTTCTTTTAGGAGGAGTTAATGAAAAAGGAGAATTTGAGGGTTATAGTTTAGCTAAATTAGTTAATTTGATTTTTGGTATTGATTTTACGAGAAAAGAATATATTTATTTTAAAAGTATAGGTGAAGATCCTTTTGAAAAAGAAAATGTAAGATGCGTGTTTGAAGAAAACGAGTTTATGGATTTCATTAAGGAAATTATAAAAAGAATAAAACCTATTATTAGGTCTTTAAAAATTGATTCTCCCCTAATTAGTTCCCAAGAAATAAATGAAATAATTAAGAATCCTGAAAAAATTGTAGAATTGCTAAAAGATCTTTACACTAATATTCTGAAATTTCATCCTTCGTATAATCAACAAACTTTCTTTATTAGGAATTTTCATTTAGCTCCTTATTTTTATTTACTCCAAGCCTATCCAAAGTTACAATCAAATTTCGAACAACTAGCTGAAAATATTTTAGAATTAGAACCAAAATTAACTTTTCCGCTCCAAGATGATATGGAAGAAAAAAAGTTTACATTATGGGGATACAAAGAACATGGCTTAGGTAACGCAATTTATTCCTTATTAGATTTGATTGAAAAAAAATTTCATAGCTCTTTTTACTCAATTGATGACTTCATTTTAATAGAAGATCCAATAGATCTTAAAGAAGATTATTTAGACCTTATAGAATCAGAGGTAAATCGACATTCTGAAAACTTTAGAAAAAGAAATCTTTCTTTTCCTTTAAGTTTAATAATTGACTATGACTACGACTATAACCCTAAAAAAAAAAAATTTTTTATAGGAAAGGTAAAAGATGTCAAACCATATTATTTTGTACTACTAGGGACTACCATAACATATATCAATAATCATTACTCAAAAAATACTAAAGATAGATTCAGAGAATATAGAGTTAACATAGATATTCGAGATTTTATAAATATAATTGCACCTTACTTATTTTTAGATATTTTAGATTTATTTAGAGTTAGTGAAATTCGTGAGGACTATTCATTAACTAGCAATGAACGAAATAATGGTATTTTTTATAAATTTAGCGTGCGAGAGTGAATGTTCTTGAAAAAATTAAATTATAAAATAAAAAAGAAACCTAAAATAAAGAGAAAATCGAAAAAAGTAAATAAGAAGGAAAAAAAAAAAGAAAAGGTAAAGAATTCTAAAATAAAAAAACAGCGGATTGAAGAAAAAGATTTAAAAGCTAATAGCGTTGAGCAATTTCAAATTAATTATTCATCTCCCCTTCCAATTAATGAAGCAAAAATAAAGAATTCTAAAACAAAAAAACAGTGGGGAGAAGAAAAAGATTTAAAAGCTAATGGCAATGAGCAATTTCAAATTAATTATACATCTCCCATTCCGATTATTGAAACAAAACCACTTTATGTTAACGCGAAAAAAATCAAGTTAAACACTAAAATAATTGAAATTAAAAAAATTCGACCTCTTGAAGAAAATGAAATAATCCCGATTGAAGCAAAACCGCTTTATGTTAACACGAAAAAAATCAAGTTAAACACTAAAATAATTGAAATTAAAGAAACTCGACCTCTTGAAGAAAATGAAATAATCCTGATTGAAGTTAAATCTTTAAAATCAACCGATTATGAAATAAGAAATTTAACTATGAATTTACCATTGATTCAAACAAGACCCAATAATACTCCTCCTCATCTCCCAAAAAAAGAATTTGAAGGAAAAACTTTAGGAAATGAAGACTCAAGTGGAACTGGTAATGGAAAAATTAGAGAGGATGAAAAAGAAACCGTTTTAGAAAGTTCTACTAAAGACACAAAAGATGAGCTCGCATTAGAAGGAAAACCTTTAGGAAATGAAGACTCAAGTGGAACTTATAATGAAGAAATAAAGGAGCTTAAAAAAGAACCCATTTTAGGAATTCCTGTTAAAAACTTAAGAGATAAACCCGTATTAATTTATTTAAAAGATCACAATGATGCTTTTACAGGGACATTGGAAGAATTATTAAAAAGATTCTATCGAGAAATTAAAGGGGGATTTCCAATTGCTATTAAACATACTAATTTTAAAACTTTTATTAACGAATTAATAAACTATCGAATTGACGAAGAAAATAAAATATTAACCATAGATTATCAACATAGCCGGGAATTGAAAAAAGAAAACAAGGAACAGATTAGAAATTGGTTGGAAGAATCATATACACGGGATTTGGAATATATTATATTTAAGAATCTTGACTTAATATCAGACGAGTATCTCCCAAGAGAACACAAAATAGAAATTATCTCCCTTTCCTCAAATAATGCCTTACTGGACGATTTTGAAGCAAAAATAAGAATTTGTCCACTTTTATGGGGTTTTATAGATATATCGGAAACTGAATTGAAAAATCATTTTGATTTAAATGACAACATAAATTTTGACGACATCTTTAATTTTACATTAAATAAATATGAAGATTATTTTCAATCAATTCAAGTAGAACCTTTTATAGAGATTACGAGTAGATCAAGAAACAATGAAGAATCGGAGGTTCACTATAATTTAAAACTCTTTACGGTAAAATTCCTCTTAGAATCTTTAGGTTTAAAGAACAAGGAAGATTTACCTGAAATGCGAAAATTCGTGCAAGTTGAACATGAATTAGGTAATGAGGCTGAAATCGTTCCGGATATCTACATTAAAAATAATGCTGAAAAATTTCCTAATGAAGTATTTGAAATTGAAACTTTATTTGGGCAAGGAATATTACCTATAAAAAAAATTGATGAAACTATTAAAAAATATGAAGGGCAACCAATAAGGAGATTAAATATTGTACTAGAGAATATCACGTTAATAAATCATTTACATGAAATTGAAGGAAAATTAAAAAATCATGACATTCTTAAAAAACAAAATCACATTCTTAAAAAACACAATCAAAGAAATTTTGAATTAGAATTTTGGGGAATAGATATAGCTAATAATAGATTAATTGCATTTGAAGAAATTAAGAAAAAAGTTGAGGAATTTAAAGAAAAAGGATATTTACCCCTTTTCCCAGCTGATGAGAATTATATAAGACCATAAGAATATACTATTTTCAACTTTTATTGATTAAGAAAAATAATAATTTAATAGCATTTAAAGAAATTGAGAAAAGGGTAATCATTGATTCATCTTAAGATTTCTCTTAAAATTCTCCCTCTCTTTTATGCCATGTTCATGAACATCGCCTATGTTTATCTTAATATTTTCACTCTTTTTTGTTTAATAATAATGATTATTTTATTCGGTTAGAAAATTGAGACAAATTACTCAAAATATGCTTGAAATTACGAGAACTTTGTTCTCTTTTACACTTTAATATTTCAAGAGAATTTCATCTATTTTAAGATTTCCTCAGAATTAATAAAATAGCTTTAGAAAAAGTATATTTTTTGCGTGATAATCCCATTAAATAGTATTTAGATATAAAAAATAAAAAAAACTATTTTACCTTAATTTTGGATTAATTTTGAATTCTATTTTCTGTTGGATGTTCCGAATGACGTGATGAAATATGAGGTAAGTCTTTAATTTGATGATATATCTTATTTAAAGCATCAAACACTTTTTTCGCCCGAGTTTCTAAAGATTCTTGTCGGAATTGTCCATTTTCCCGTAATAGTAATTCATTTAACGCATCCAATTTTTTCCTAGATGTACCAATAGATTTTGCAAAAGTATTCAAGAATGCCTCCAAGTTCATGCCTATAATATTGCCCAAATATTGAAGATAAAAGCTTCTTGCTCGACTCATGAAATCACGATAACTCTCATGTCCCATGGAAATAATCTTTTGGTATTCTCCTTCCTTATAATATTTACTCATTTTATATAAATGATATAAGAGCATTCCACTACTTTCTGCAAGCTTGCGTTCAAAATCTCTAAAGTTTTGTTCGATTTTTTCCTTTTCCGGAGTATCTTTTTCCTTTTCTAAAGTAAGTTCATTAGACATGCTTGTATTAGTATGTAATTCTGTAGACGTTTTAGATTCCATTTTATACGATTGATAATCGTCAAGAGCTTTATAATACTGCTCTCCAATCTTAAACGAGGGACGAATGGTTTGAGAACCTGCGGCGGTAGGCGGAAAATGCTCCTCTAAATATTGATGCTCCTTTAAAATCTTGAATAATTCATCACGAAGTTGCTGTAAGCGGCGATTGGTCATATTAGGAAGATTCATTGCTTTTTCTTTCATTACCTCTAAAAGATATGCTTTCAAGGTAGCTTCATAAAGATTGCCCACTTGTTCCATGGATTTGATAGCTTCAAAAAACTGAATAATTTCGGGAATAAAATCCTTAAACTTTCCTAAATCTTTTTCAAATAGAGTAGATTTTAGAGAACCACGAATTTGCTGCATTTTTGAAGGGATATCAAACCATTTAGAAAGCTCGTTCACTGATAAAGGGTTTACTTCTTTAATTATTTTCCACTCCATTTCTACTGGAAAGGGATAATCATTATCATTCCGCTTGATAATGACTTGATCTTCGGGAAGCACACGCAAATATGACAACTGAAGCGAATCATGTCTTGTCTTGCTCAATAGGCCCCGCTGATGAGTGGTGTCAATGTTCATTAGATGGGTCACAAGAGAATAGTTTTCATTATTTTGCAGCCGGAAAGTAGCGAAATTAGAGAAATAATTAATGAATTGAGAGTGAACGCGAGAAATATCCGCAACCGAACAGAGAATACCCATTCGTGCCTTTTTTATCGGATTTATAAACATATCAATGGTGGTGTAATCATCATGAAAAATATTTTCTATGAATTTCTTATTAAAAAAATAATCCGCATTAGGGAGCACGAAGTATTTTTTAATCGATGGTCTATGATAATGATAATAGTGAAGGAATCTAGAAAAGAGCATGAACATTGCAAACACTCGATAACGCAAAAAGTATAAACGGGATAAATCAATGATGATGGTTTTTTTCGATTCAACAGCTTCTTTCAGAGGGAAATCTAAGTCCTCGGATACTTGCCCTTCTGATTCCGAAAATCGTAGCCATCTGGTATTTTTGATTTCGTCCAATAGATCCAATATGGACCCTGAAGAATTATCATTCCTCGAAAAAAAGTTGGGTTGCAAATAACTAGTATCATTTCCCATTGCAATACCATTGGCAGATATCTCTCGATCAAGGGATTCTTCCACGATTTTACGAAGATAAGTTGCATTAGCAGGAGATTTTTTAAATGTAAGACAAAAGGACTTGTAAAAATACTCTAAATAATGAACATTGTTGGGATCATTCTTTATTCCTGAATGAAATAAATTTAAAATGAAATTTATGCCAATAGCGTAATAAGAAAACTTATCTCTAAATGGATTCTTATATTCTCCATTCCCATCTTGAACTTGATATTGATCAAAATAACGAATGAGCTTGGACCAATCCCCATGAAAATCAAAAATAATGCAAGGACGATCTCGAATCACTAATTCTTTTACAATGTTCATGAGAAGTGCTTGCCGTTGTTCTTCCGTACCATGACTAATGAGCAAAGCATCCAACTGTTCTTCCGTAAAACCTGCGGGCACTTGCTTGCCATGATGCTCCAAATCAATGGCATGTCCGATTGTAATGAAATTTTCTAAATCTAAAGGAGTTAAAAACTCCGAGCCTATTTTCGTGGCAACGGCTTTTTTCAATTCATCGGGCATGTCAAAAAACGCTTGCAGTTCAGTACCCTGCATGACTTGATAAATCAAGGACGTTCCGAAGGTGCGTATCATCTTGGTTTTTAACATTTGAACGGCTGTTCCCATGACTAATTTTTGGGACCGCAAGAATTCAACCCGTAAATTCTGTGAATAAGAAGAAGTCAGAAAACTTGTAGAAAGAATATTTGCTTGTTTTTCCATTTCTTCATTAATGAATTCCAAATCTTCCTTCGATATATACTGCTTTTCAATATGAATTTGAACCGATAACAATAGCATGGAGCGATAAAATCCACCATGACGACTCAGATAATTTTCTTTCTCATATTCCTTCATGTGTTTTTGAAATAATAAGGGATTTTTTGCTAAAAATGAACTTTTCTTGAGTTCTTTGGAGATATCTTTAACGCTCAAGGGTGAATTAATGAGAGTGTAGCTGAAACGTATTCCATGTCCCATGATGGCTCTTAAAAATTTGGACATGTTCACGTAATGAGGATATAATAAATTCCGCAAATTCATCATTCGCATGACCATTTTTTTAGAACCGAATTGAATGAAAAGCATGTCGGGATATCTATGATATTGATAAAATTTTATGCGATGAAATGGATTAATTACCGCTATCTCTGGATGATTTCTTAGGAAGGGATAAGTAAGCAAGAATAATGGTCTTCTCCACCATGTAAATAAAATAGCAATAAAAAAAATAACAATGGAGATATCAATGATCCAATCTTCAATGCCATAAAACGCTAATCCTAAATACCAAAGAAAGAAAAAGAGCACAAAGAACATGCTTCGTAAGATGGGCTCAATGAATTTAGTGAAAAATCTTGTTAAATTTCTCATTTCATTTTTTTGTTTTTCATGAGACTCTTCAAGATTAACGGGCAAGAAAAACATTCTCAACGAAAACACCAATTCATCTCCTTCAAGTAATGTCAATTTATAATGATGAAAATACTGAAATACAAGAGTTTTAAAAATATTAAGACGTCGATTTAATTCATTAGTTAAATCTTCTAAAAGTGAAGAGGTGAAAACAACTCCGGTTAAGCCTACGGGAATGCTGATTAAAACTCTCGTGAGCGTGGTTTTTTTCGCACTTTTCTCATCCTCTTTTAACAATTGGAAGGTTTGATCTCGTAATACAGAATGTCTGGGCACTTGTATGACTTGATAGGTAAAAGGAATGCGTATCGCTTTACCTGCTAGTGTCGATAATACAGATATAAATGATGCTGACACGTTTTCAGGCAAGATCTCCGTTCTGAACACGCCCATTCCCACGTGCGTGAGCTCTCGTTTATTAGAAAAAAAAATCATCTCATCATGAGATTTTACTTTCCAAAATACCAAATCCTCGAAAGGCCTATATATAATCTCTTTATTTAACAGTCGCCTGAACAAGGTTCTAAGCGAAAACCATTCCGCACTAAACGCATATAAAAAAAGCAATGTCATACCCAATGAGCACGTGATGAATAGGTAAAAAGGAATATCTAAATTACCAAGAAAAGATAAAAAAGAATACATTAATGCTATTGCCACGACAAATCGTAATATGGTAATACCCATATTAAAATCTCTATATGAGGGATTCACGTCCCATAGGTGATATTCTGAACCGGGCTTATTTGCTTCTAATAGAAATTTCATCACATCTTCAGGAGTTATATTTTTATTTTTCTTTTTCGATACCATGATAAATTTCCTTCATTCATTGATTTTAATTAAATTTCATGAAAATTTCCGATAAAAAATTATATTTATCCCCATATAAGATAAATCTATTTAAATAAAAAATAAAGAAAGAAAAATTTGAATTTTCAAAATAAAAAATTTTTTTCCATTACAAATCGTACATGATATATCATCTTAATCAAAAGATGTCAAATCCATTACAGCCTTATTTTCCATGAATATTTAATAGATTTCCAAAAAATTCATGCTAATTTTCATTACAAAAGAGAAAAGATTCAATATTTCTCGTGAACTCCTTTTCTAATTCAAAAATATTCATGAATGCTCATTTTTATGTGGTGTTATAAGGTTTATTTAAATTAAGAAGAAGCAAAGAAAGCATGGTTAAAATGACCCCGATAAAAATAATAAATCCTCTGAAATAAAATTGGTACATGTACGTTCCAATGAGAATGAGAATTAAGGAAACTAAGGCATATCCCCAGATAATGAGGTGATATCGGAAGGTAGGATTCTTGAATTGCCGAGAGACTTGAATCAAAGGGCTCGCATAATTCAAACTGATAAATTTCAAATTTTTCAATTTTGAATTTTTGAATTTTTTTCTTTTATTAAGGTTCTTCATATAATGTTATTTAACAAGTAAATTACATTGAAAAAAGAAAAAGGAGGAATTGTAATGAAAAATAGAAGGTTAAGTTTCATGCAATATATGATTTTATTCATATTATTGTTCTTATTCGTGATATATCCTTTTTTCGGAACAACATGGCGCTCTCAAATAAGATTTTCCGCGGAATTCTTGATAAACAGGATTTTTGTGGAGATTGGTAATATGTTACTAATTATTGGTTTGCTCTCGATTGTTTGGGGCCTTATTTCGCTAAAAGGTGAACGTGGTTTAAAAGGTTTGAAAACCTTAATTAAGGGCTTTCTCATCCTATTATTAGGCTCAATGTTTCGTTATTTCTTGTTTCTTCATATCTTCTTTAATCTTTCTTAAATTTTTTTTTAAAAATTTTTCTTTATAAGGAAAAACAAAATAATGATCTCAAGAAATTTTTTAATAAAATTTTTAGAAAAAAAAGTGAGAAAATGGAATATAAAAATAAAATATTAATGGGTATAACATATCTAATAAGAGTAAGTTTCTCTCTTGGAACTATTACGGATCAAATTTTTCAAATAATTAGTAATCTATTAATACTTGCTGGAACATTCATAATCATTTGGGGTCTATTAACGGTGATATGTGGAAGCGGTTCAAAAGGTATAAAAACTATGGTAATCGGTGTTATTTTATTAATAATTGGTGGCATGATCGTATCCTTTTCATTAAATAATTACATGTTCAATTTTTTTGAACGCGACCCTACTCTTTCCAGGGGATATCAATAAGGATAAAAACTAGCTAATTATCACAGTTTTATTGCTAATTTCAAAATGACAAGAATTGAGACTGAAGGGACTTTTGGATTTTTTCTTTCCTCATTTTTTATTTAAATTTAAAGAAAAAATCCATTTTTAGTTCGAAACAAGTCCCAACCCTATCTTTTTATTTAAATACTTTCATGAAAAGTAGTATTTTAACATGATAACTCAACCACTTATCGATCAAAATGAGGACCTCAAATTAACTCAAATAAAATCCATCGGGGAAAAAACAGCAGAATCCTTGAAACAAGCAGGAATTCTCGACATTAAAGACTTGGCTCAAGCTGAAAAAAATTTCCTCGTCTCAATAAAAGGTATAGGAGAAAAAAAGGCGGTCTCACTAATTAATGAAGCTAAAAACTATTTACTTACTGTGATCCAAGGACGTGGTCTAAAACAGCATGTAGATCGAGAAGAGAAAGTGCTTAAAAATGAAGAAAAAAGCCTGAAAATAAATCAAAAGAAAGAATCTTTAACAACGGAAGCAGATATCGAGAATCTTTCAAGAGATACCATTGAAGAAATCAAAGAAAATACGACTGACGAAAAGAGAGAGATGGAATTAATAGAAAATGGATTGGATGAAAATTTTACTAACGATTTTTTAGAAAATAACACGATTATAAATGAAAATTCTTTAATAGCTGACATCATTTCCAATTCTCCCATAGACCCCATTCGAAAATCTATTGGAGAATTTCTGGAAGATGATGATAGTTCTCTTCAAGAAAAACCCGAGATATCCGCTTCTAGCATGCCTACTTCTAAATTAATTAAAAAACCGAGCAATAAAAAAAGATACGCTAAAATTAAAACATTAAAAAAACACCTCTCTTTCGGCAATAAAATATCCAAATTAGAAAACTCTCTTTCATCAATAAAACCATCACTATCCCTCTTTCAGGAACAATCAATACATGATACAGCCCCTCAACCAAACATTGAAAAAGATTTTAAGTCTCAAGAAGAATTAGAGTTTAAAAAGCCAAAACAACGAAAACAACAAAAAGCAGAAAATAAAAAAGGTGTTTTAGAACTCACTTTAACCAATTCAACCCATGAAAAAAAACTAAAAAAAATAGAAAAACTGCTGAAAAAAAGGAACTATGTACTTTTCGAACCCTCCATTGAAGAAGACTCAAGTGATTCAAGTAAAATACAATTGTTAATGACCAAACCCTTGCATCATGATAACATGATTCTAATTCCTCTAATACACGTGTCATTGGAACAAGATACAAGCATGAACAATACTACTTATTTAGTATCACTGCGTTCTGTTCGCCTAATAGATTCCTCCACTTTCTCCGGCAATCTCAATTCATGCAATTTTAATTTCCTTTATTCTCAACAGCTTGACTTACATAAAAAAATCTTAAAAGGAGATAAAAAATATATTGAAAAACTTTCCAGTGCTCTGGGATTTCCCCTGAAATACAATAAAATTACCATGCAACTGTATTCAAATAATAATAAAAATAAAAATAAAAAAGTGAAGATATATCCGTTTGCCTTACATCTCACTAATGCGAATGTTAAAATCGCAAATAGCAAGATGACTTACTGTTATAATCATAAATATAACATGTATTTTCACTCTTTAAATGGAAACCTTACTTCCCTTAAATCTTTTCTTGATTATTTGGAAAAAAAACTCATTGCTATACATGTCCTCGAAAAAGAAACCGTGAACTCCATGAATAAAGAATATCTTGCAACCTTACATCGTAATCTAAAAATCACATCATGTATATCTCCGTTTATTTTCATGATGGGACTTTCATGTCTTTTCACACTGCTGCTGGAGGACATGCCTTTCAAACCCATGATCATTCTTGGAGGGCTCATGACCTTCATTTTCTACACGATGATCCTTTTTTATACTGGAAAAATTGCCTTATCTAAACGTGCATTGTTAAAAAAAACACTACTTCAACCCTATTTCTCGCGAAAAATTTATCTAGAAAGAAAAAAAGTAAATTCTCTACAAAAAATTTTTGAAAATGGCATGTTCGAACAATTCTTAAGAGAACGCTCAATTAGCAATGCATCTCCAGTATTAACTCTACTAAAACAATTTACACTTGACCCATACCTCAATAAAGCAAAAAAACAAAAAAATATACAAGAAAATGAAGAGAAGAAAGAGGAAAATGAAAATGAAAGCAAATTTTTTGAATGAATGAACCAGAGGGCTAAATATGAAAAAAACAAAATTGATAAGCGTGATTATTGGTTTCAGCCTACTATTCATGGGTGTCTTGCAATTACCAGTAGAGAGTAAGGCTTTTTCCTCAGACGAAATCTTGGTGGATAAGGTATTTACCTTTCACGCCCCTTCCGAGGACTTGGTTAGAGCGGTTCAGTTCAAGGAAAATAAAACCTACTACATCCGCATGGAAGTGGTGACTCCGCATGCGTGTAATCTCAGCATCCAAATCAACGATACCACTCAAGACCCTGTATACGATATTTTCTACGCCGCATTGAGCGGAGAATCCGCTTATGGCTATGTGAAAGAAGTACCCTTCGTGGCGGCAAGAAATGGCACGCACGTGGTCATATTTCACGTGGAATGCTTGCTCAACATGAATATTTACATCTCTATTTATCGAGCAGAAGATTTAATAGACTTAAGCAATACAATGGCGTTTGATGTCCTCAAGATAAACCGCACCACTACCCTCCATCATTTCAATCTCACGGTACGAACGGATACCATGTACCGCTTTCATTTCAGCCGAGTTTCCACGTTTCAAGAAAATTTAACCCTTGGAATCTATCTAACCTTCTGGGCTCGGGCTCCAGATGTGAATGATACAGAATTTCTGCTATTATTTAATGAGAGCATGCCACAAATAGGTGAAACCATATCCACGTTTTTAGGTACTGCCATTAACGGCACCTATGAGTTTTGGTTTGAATTAGAGACAAATTTAGTTCCTTTTAATTTTTTATACAAGGTCGTGGAAGAACGAGAAATATCGGAGGATATCCCTAGTAATTCTACTATTCCTATTAATAATCAATCTGCATCTAATGGGAATAATGAAACAGGCGATGATGAGGATGATAACCCGAAAAAAGAAGAACGGCCTTCTACCAATGATACAGCTACACCAAAAGAAAATACTACGATCCTCAAGGGAAAGATACCCCCACAAATTCAAACATTATACACGTGGGGAACAGTTGGTTTAATATCAACAGCAATTATAGCCTTAATTTACACGCGCAAGAAAGTATCTTTAGACCTACAAACTTAAAAAATTTTATCTTCTCATTCAGGAGGGCCTTTACTTGTTTTAAATTTTAAAATCGCATTAACTTTTTTAAAAGGAAAACTAAAAATTCTTTCTTGATGATTTACTCCAAGATTTGATTTTTTCTGAAATCGTCTTTTAAACCTTTGAAAATGACCTTGTTTTTTATTGTTTTCGTCAAGTAATAATAGATATCTATGATTTCCATTGCTGCTCTTTAAAATATAAAGTGCATTTTTAGTTATGTTATTTTTCGAAACTATTGTGTCTAATTCAAATGCTTTAATTATTTTAATAGCATCCTCTTCCTTTTCTTCTAAACTGATTTCCGCTTTTCTTTTGATATCTTGTTTCTCATTACTTTGGTTTTCATCACCATGAATTTTTTTCTGACCCTGATGACTGAGTTTTTCTTTTAAAATGCCCAATTTTTTTAAGATTCTTTCAATGAGGTTTGCAGATTTCACGAGACTTGAAAATCCGGGAATCTGGAACCTCTCAATGATGCGTTTTTTTACCTGACTTTGAACAGTGGACATCTGAATGCCTATACGAGCACATATTTTAGAAACCGTAATTTTTTTTCTATATTCAGGAGTTAAAGCGATTAGGCTACATGCTAATCCCACGATGACATCTTCTTTCGTGTTTTGAATGATGTCCCATAATTTATACATGAGCGCCACGGCTTGATGATAGTAATCCATTCCCAAACCAAATTCTTCTGCTATTCGTAAAACTTTTTGCTTACAATATCGTTTTCTAGTTCTTTTGATATAAGCAATTCTCACCTCATGGTCTAGAAATCGAAGGACGGTCATTATAGCACCATAGAATTCTTTTTTCGAGAGTTTAGAATTCTCCAAAAGCTTGGACTTATTAATGGAGAGGCATTTAATCTTAAAATAAATGTAGATCACGGCAGGGACTAATTTTTCCACATTTCTAAATTTTGTTCCTTTTTCTATTTTTTTCCACACGATTTTTACTTTTTTTAAGATATCTTGATTCATCTCCAATGTAGAATAACCAAGGATCTCTAAAAGACGAGGGATTTCCCTCCTTGCAGTATCTAAGCTAAAAACTTCTTTTGACTTGGTAGAAATTGAATGAATTTTGTTTAATCTTTGTAAATGGGGAGATCTTGCATGACTCAGGCGTTCTTGTTTAGTTCCAATCTGGGTCGAATTAAGGGGTGCGTGTTGTAAGCAAGCTTCGTTATATGGCCTGTTATATTCCAAGCGTTTCATGTTGAGTACAATACCACAATTCCTACAAGTATAACCTTCCATTGTTTCGGCAATATCCATCGAACCACAGACATCACAAGTCAAGAAATCCATAAAAACTAAATTTTTATGAGTTTGGGATGCCATTTTCTATCACAACTCATTTTACACTTTTTCTTAAGGAAATATACTGGGGGGAGTGTGCCTTTTAAGCTTTACGGTTTTGACATCATTTTTAATATCCTTTATTTTTATGATAGAATAATTTCATTCTATATCCCAATAAATGAACAATATTTAGCGAAAAATCAATCTCACAAAAAGTGTTGATCACTTTGGGACTTATTTTGAGATTAAAATTTTTTAAATTAAAGCTATTCATTTAAGAATGGTAATATTTAATTCTCTTCAGAAATAATTGTGCTTATTCTTCCAAAATATTGAATATATTAGAATATTTAATGTAATCTTGCTCTCCTTGATTTGATAATCTTGATGAGTATTTGGGTTCTTCTCTCAAAATATTAGGTATGAAAAGGCATCGTGAAATATTAGAATTTTGATAATATGGGCTTTTTTAAATCCTAGAGGAAAACGGTTAAACAACAATCTTCTCTTAAATTTATCATTTCTTTATCATATAAAACTTAGAATAATTCTAAAAATTGATTAGCTGATTTAAATATAAATTAATTTCACAAAATCTTTTCTTTAATATAATTTCTCACAAGAAAATAAACAATGTTCAAATGAGTATTTTTTCTTCTATTTTCGTGATAGAACTTTTTTTCTTTATATAGATTGAAAGGATTTAAATATCATGCAAGAGGTGGTATCAAAAAAATGACGTTTAAGTGTTTATTCTATTTAATCTTGATAATGTTCTTAGTCGTGCTCATTCAAACCAATCCCCAATATGTCATTTATATCACGTGTGTTATTTTTGGTTATTTCATTTTCGTAAAATACAAAAAACACTTGAAAATAAAAGGAAAATCTTCTGATGGAACGGATAAATGGTTACCATTAATGTTATTAGCCATGAATCTTAAAAATGCGGAAAATAATCCTTCCAAACGTGATAATACTATTACCTTGCCTGATAGATCTCATGATAATGTTGAGAAACGGGTTTTACAAGCTTTAAGAGAAACTAATAATGGCTCGAAAAAAAGAAAAAATAAGTTTATAAAATATTAATAAAAAAGACTTCATACAAGATATTTTATTTATTTTAAAACGGGAAAATATCATTTATTTCAAGGGGAAAGCAGGAAGCGGGAAAACCAATCTTGTATTCTATTTAGTCTATCATTTACTCGGATCACGTCATGCGTGCGCGTGGATTCAAGCTTCCGAACATTTTCCTGTTAAGCGACTCAAACAATTATAATTAAATGTTAATCCTAAAATATCGCAAGCCTGTATTCCAGCCGCACACGATTAGTAAGAGCAGGCATATAAAAATAAAAAAAAGAGCATTATCCCTATGACGGGATCCCATTAGGATTAACCAGAAGAGTCCTACGATAAGTCCTAATAGTCCCAAAATAGAGCCTATAGCAAGTAAAAACTCAATTAATTTCATTAGTGATTGCAAATTCATTTTTAAAATTTCTCTTTTCATGTATTTTATTTTTTCATTTTAAAATTTCTCAATTAATTGAATGGTTATTACTTAAAGATCAGTCATTCTATTTAAAAGAAAAATTATCACAAATAAAAAATAGAAGATAAATAATCTGACTAATTTTAATCAATTTCAAAAAACACAAGGAAAAGAGAAAATTTACTTAAAAATTAAAATTAAATTATAATACGTCATATTTTAAGAAAAAAAGATATTAAGATTTAGTTTCTTGCCTTTATTGTACTTGAACTTTTTCAATACATCAAGAATTTTATGAAATTTTTTAAAGATTATATCTACATCGTTCATGATTTAGATATAATTAAGAAGTATAAAAAGAAAAAATCCATTTTTTACCTCCTTTGAAACTGCTATTTTTAATTTTTTTTTATAAGTGTTAAGATAAATTTGAATAATAAAAATAGAAGTGAGGTGAGAAAATCATTCTTGAAGATTTCATTTTCATGATTTTTTTTATTCTCTTCTCGTATATTATTTCCTATATCTTGACACGATGGTTAGGAGGTCCTTTTGGCAAAATCTTTAGGATGTTGGCGATTATTGGGCTAATCATTCATGAAATCATTCATCTTGCCGCCTGCTTGGTTACTTTTGCTCCCGTAAGAGAAATAAAAATCATCGAAAGGTTGCAAAATCCTGAATCTGGGAAAAAAAGAATCCAATATAAAGGGTATAAAGCCATGGACCATGAGAAGCTCACGTTTTTACAAGCCATTTTCATTAGCTTTGCACCTTTAGTTTGCTCATATTATCTATTTTGTTATTTATTAACTCAACTTTTCCAGCCTAATCTACCCGTTTTACTATTTTTCTTGAATCTTATATTAATGATTTCCATCTTTCTTTCCGCTGCACCTTCTGCCATTGACTTGCTTGCCATTCCATGTGCTTTTAAAGCCAATGTGAAATATTCTTTTTATCAGCTCTTTTTAGCAGCATTGTCCTTTTTTACGACTTGGTATTTAATTGAGACGTTTCAATATAGTTTAATTCATGAATTCTTCATGGTGCTCATTGGAATGGTATTATATTACTGTTGGAAATACTCTATAAAAAGCCTCTATCATGTTATACGTATTTTTACAATTCATTATCATAAAATTGCAAGAATAAAATCTAGATCTCGTTTTTCTTAATGATTGAAGGAGAATCGTAAAATTGTGTTTTTTTTATTTAAATATTCTCATCAAGATTAATTCATCATGTAGATATTTTAAGAAAATTAAGGAGGTAATTAGAATAAACTTGTTCCAAGCTAGAGTAAGCATCACTCAAATTCCCGGAAATCATCAGGCTGAAGAAAATAAGGTTTCTTGGCTTTGTAATCCTTTCTGTGATAATACCGTTTATACCATGGAATTATTAATTAAAGATACTTTCTCTTGGAGTTTTTTATTTAATGGAGAAACGGAAGCAGAAGCTGTAGCGAAAGCAAAAGCATTTTTATACTTTTTAAAGGGAAAATTTCCTGGACTTTACGGCAAGATATCTACCTTGCCCCTCACTTCAAACTATTTAAAACGAATAATACCTTTTCAAGAAATCTCTCTTCCACTCCCTATTTATGCGGGTAAGCTCCCCTTATTTAATAAGTTCATTGATTTATTTTATTTTAAAACGCATTATATCATTTTAGCTTACGTGTTATGGCAGCAATCTGATGCTGTTGTACCAAAAGGTATTCTGCCAATTAATTTTGAATTTCAACGTCATGATTTTAAAATCAAGATATACGTGGCCATTCAAAAAGATCCTCTAAAAACTTCAAGAATATCTGGAGAACCCGCTGAAATCGAAGGCATGTTGCGATATTTAATCACGGATATTATAAATGAAAGAGGAGAACCTGCACGTTTAATTCCCACCTCTAAAAATACGTGGGCAAAAATATTATTAAAAGATGTATTTTGGGAAAACCCAGAACAAATAGAAACGGGGAGATTCTTTGGTAAAATTGCAGATAGAATTCCTGAAAGCAAAAAGCCGGGTTTCGCATCGCAAGGGATCATTGATTTTTACATTTCTTCCCGCTTACCTTTACCCTATGCAAGCATCCCTCGAATAGAAAACATTCATTACTTACCCATTTCAAAAGAAGATAGGAATTACATTTATTTGGGGGACATTGTAAAAACTGGTGTTTTAACGGATCATCCCGCATTAATTGAAGTAAATCAATTTTCTCAATCCATGTTCATTGGAGGCATTCCCGGAGTGGGAAAAACTCGGTTAATTTATCAAATTTCAAAAGAATTTCACGAGAAAGCATTACACGTGGGCCGATTATATTTAAATTTGGGAAAAGGTAATCAGGAGCAATTTTATCCGGCAGATAAGGTGTTAAAGTATGGAGATCCCGAACTTAAAATTCCATATTTTGTTAAAGGTGATTATTTTGATAAGGAATTACAAGAAACGGCAACATATCTTGCGGCAAGCTTGGGTTTACGCACTCCCGTAAATAAAATCACTTACTTAGTCATGAATTCTTACTTGAAAGAGCGGGGAAAGCTTCCTTCCTTGGATCTTTTATTTTCTGGAATATTATTATGGTTCAAAAAAAATCCATATCACGAGGAATTTCAGCTTTCCATCTTGCGTGCTCTTAAAAATCGAGTATTAGTGGTGGTTAAAACGCCAACTCTGCTTCAAACAATGGACTTACTTCCTAATTATGAACCGCCAACGTGGTTAAAAGATTGGTTTGAGGGGAAATCTGTTTTTGTGGATCTTTCAATGTGTAGTGCGTATACGAAATTGCTATTATCTAATGCGATCTTTCAAACTATTAGGACTTTAATGCCTGACATGGAATCACCTTCTCTTAAAAACCTGATCTTCATTGATGAAGCACATCAAATCACGAAAAAATCCATGTATCGCATGTATAATGATGATATTGATATTGCCCGAGATGAATTAGAAAAGATCTTTACTCAATTAATGCAAGAATTTCGAGCTAAAGGATTAGGATTCATTCTTGCAGACCAGCTTCCATCTACACTTTTTGAATGCGTGACAAAGCTTCCTAGCTTGAAAGTATTGTTTCGATTGGATGATGAGTGCATTCTACGATTCACTTCTAATTTAGAAGATCGTGATTATTTATCATTTTTAAAAGATCGACACGCATACGTGATTAATGGGAGAACGGGAGAACGATATGAAATCCGTACTAAAGAAATAGATTTATAACAAATTTATTTTTCAATAAGCTTCCTCTATGAAAAGCTTGAGGTATCAAATATCATGAAAGAATTTAGTGAGGATGAAGGAAAAGAACAAGAAGAGATAGTTAGCGATAGTGAAGACATTGATATTGATCTAAATGAAGCAGAAGAAATTAATGAGGAATTAAAAGATGATGATTCATTTATAGAGGAAGTTGAAGAGGAGAGCGAAAATCTCAAAGAAGAAACTCTTGATTTTGAGGATATAAATGAAGAATGCGAGGAATTAGAAGAAGAGAATATTAATTTGGAAGAAGTTGAGAAAATAAATGAAGAATTAGAGGAGGAATGCTTTGATATAGACGAATCCGAGAGAGAACTAGACCAATTGGATGAACAAGAATTAGATATAACAGAAATTGATGAAGAATTCGCCAAAGATGAAGAGACTTTGAAAGAACATGTACTTGATGTGGAAAATGAGAGAGTAGAAGAAGAATTAGAAGAAAATTTCATTGAAGATGAAGAGACTTTGAAAGAACATGTACTTGATGTGGAAAATGAGAGAGTAGAAGAAGAATTAGAAGAAAATTTCATTGAAGATGAAGAGACTTTAAAGGAACATGAACTTGATGTGGAAAATGAGAGAGTAGAAGAAGAATTAGAAGAAAATTTCATTGAAGATGATGAAAAGATACCAGAATTTAGGGAATTTGACGATTTAGAAATTGATGAAGAATTCGCCGAACATGAAGTGTCTTTAAAAGAGCACGATATTGATGTGGAAAATGAGAGAGTAGAAGAAGAATTAGAAGAAAATTTCATTGAAGACGAAGAAAAGATACCAGAATCTAGAGAATTAGACGAATTAGAAACAAACTTAAAAGAAAGCCAAAATAATGACAGAATCAATTATGAATCTCAAGGAATGAATGAAATAAAAACTGAAATAGGAGCAGAAGCAAATCAAGATGCGAATCATGATGCGGAGGTAAAAGAGTTTGAAAAGGAAGTTAATTATTTAGTTTGGGAAATAGAAAAAGAACAAAAGGATGAAAAGTTTAAAGAATGGTACGATAAGTGGTACAAGAAATTTGAGTTTGAACAAGCTTATAAAGAATTATTTAAAGAGAATTTCAGAGTAAAAGATATACTGGTACTTGATGCTAAGGAAATGAAATTTGATGGAAAGCCCGCGCCTTCCATGGAAGAAATTAAAAAATTACGAGATGAGCAAGAGGCAGAAAAAGGCCTATATGATCAAAAAGATGTCTTGATTTATGATATAAAACCCTCTTTTAAAGCAGAAAAAAATAATGAGATTGTTCAAACCGAGAAAATTAAAAGAGAGGACGAGATGCCCACTGAGAAAGAAATGAAGGAATATTCGGAAATGGCTCAGAAAGGGGGTACTATTACTATTGCCATATCTAAAGAAAAAGAGGATATGAAAGAAGAGGGTATTCAAGAGAGCACGCAAGAAGTAAAAACAGAAATCATGGAGGAACAATTACCAAAAGAAAACGTGAAAGAAGAGGGTACTCAAGAGAGCACGCAAGAAGTAAAAACAGAAATCATGGAGGAACAATTACTAAAAGAAAACGTGAAAGAAGAAAGCACTCAAGAGAAAACTCAAATCGAAACGAATAAAGAAGAAGAAGTAAAAAATAAAGTCATTAGCGAAAAATTAGGTTCATCACGAGAAAGAGCAAAGGAAATTAATAAGGAAATAAAAGCCGATCCTATCAGCGAGAAAAGAGTTACAGAAGTCAAGCAAGAGCGCAAGATAGAGACAAATGAAATTCATAAAAAAACGAAATTCTCGAAGCGTAAAAAACCCCGTTTTGGAAAAATTTCTGATTACGTACAAGAAAACCATAAAGACAACGACCAAGAAAATAAAAAACTCGATGAAAAAGACAAGGAGCAAGGTAAAAAAACTAAAAAAGAAATAAAAGAGTTAAAAGAACAAAAAAAGGAAAGAAAGCATGAAGATTGGGTGGCTCTTTTGTTAAAATGGATAGAAAACGCGGACGAGCTCTCTGAAGAGGATAAACAAGAAATTAAATCGCTTCTTGAAAAATATGAAAAAATTCATAGTGTACATGAATTTTATGTAAAATTGCTTGAATATTTTCGCAGATCCAAAATATCAGAAGAAGGAAGAGATATGTTAACCAAACTTTCAGAGTTTTTCGAGTCTCTTCCTGTGGAAGAAAGAGTTATTTATAATAGTTTTTCTAAATTTCGAGATCATTATTTTTATTGGAAGGAGAAAGATGATGAAAAAAAGCTTCAAGCTCATGAAAAACGATTCCCTACTTTCTTAGTACATCGGTTAAAAGAAGTTAAAAAGTTACTAAAGGATGATCCTAAAGGAAAATTAAAAGAAATAAAAGAGTTTAAGGAAAAGATTATAAAAGAGCTCTTTGTAAAGCATGAAAAGACCGAAGAAAAATGGATTAATGCATTTAGAGAAAGCCTTCGGGATTATGACATTTTTATGAAAGAAGACTTAAGGGAAATCGACCGCTTACTTAAGAAATATGAAAAAATAAAAGTTTATCGTCTTATTTTTAGAAAATTAAAGGAGAAAAAATCGTTTACCGAGAAAGAGAAAGAATTTTTGATGTTTCTCGAAATAGAGTTTGAAAAGACCAAATTGCATGAAGAACTGATATTTGAATCTTTCAAGGCTTTTAAAAATGAATTAGTTCGCAACCCTTTCATGCAAAATTCTTATTTTCGAAAACATTGGATGTATAACACTTTTATACCATATTTTTATAGACGATTCTCATTTTATAAGCGAATGGAAGGTGTCATCTTCAGGAGATTTGAAAAACAAGAAAATAAAAAAAAGAACAAGGAATGGATAACTATTTTAACAGATTGGATTACACGCTCGAAAAATTTGAAAAGGAATATGAAAAATAAGTTAATTTTATACTTAAAAAAATATGAGGAAATGGAGACTGAATTTGGATTATATAAACAATTACTCCATTATTTGCGGACTTCGTACATTCTAAAGAAAGAGAGAGAGATATTTTTCGAATTGGAGGAAAAAATTAAGGAACTTTCTATGATAGAGAGAAACCTCTTTAATTATTTTTGGCGTTTTCAAAAATTCTATTATTCTTTTATTGAAAAAGATGAAACAAGGATTAATTCTCATGAACAAGATTTCCCTGCTTTTCTGAGTGATCAGTTAATGCTACTTGAAAAAATGAATTTTCTCACTCCAGAAGAAAGAGAATTGCGAATTCTTAGATTTAAACAACAAGAGCCCATCAAGAAATATTATGAACAATATAAAAAAGAGACGAATGGCATTCCCGTGAGGAAAGGTAAAGAAACAAAAAAGTTTAAGGAGTGGCTCAAGAAAAAACTACTTTCCAAAAATATAAGGAAAGAAAAAGAAGAATGGATAAATTTATTTGAAAATTGGCTACAAGAGGACGATTCAGTTTTTGACAATAAGGAGCAAGATGAGTTAAAGGAAATGATTCAATTGTTTTTAAAAATAAATGATTATAATGAATTAATCACGAATTTGAGATCTAAACAAACCAAAAAGGCTCTTACTTTAGAAGAACATAAAGTTCTTGTGCTCCTTGAGATGGAACTTGGAAAGATTGAGGGTTCTCATGAAATGATTTTCAGATTATTTAGTGAACTAAAAAATGGATTGACTTCGCATTCACCGCTTAGAAATCGCATATATTTAAATCGATGGAAAGAAGAGGAATTCATACCTCGATTACGTAATGCGTTCTTTCATTACAAAGCAATGGAATATTATGAAAGAAAGTTTAATAGAAATAAAGAGCTAATAAAGGAAGTAAAAATAGGATTTAATGATAATATTGAAATAAAAATAAAAAAAGAAAAAATAATTGAAAATGATACTATAGATGATAAAAAAAAGAAATATAGTATTTTACTTATTAAAAATGATAAAGATGGACGCATAATTGGTATTGATAACCTTATTCTTTCCGAGAAAGAAAAAGATAGTATAACATTTGGACAAATAATTCATAAATATGAAATAACTCAAGGGAGGAACTTAAAAAATTTTGGTTTATTTGTCCAATATCGATCGAGACAAGAAAATAAATTAATTATGGAGGAAATTTTCCTTCAACCTGGACTTAAAATCGAAAATAAGATTATTCAAGAAAAAGATTCAATAAAAGATATTTTAGATAAAGTGGGTATCGATTATGATAGGTATGTAGTGCGAATATTTGTTTGCAGAGAAGAAGATAAAGATAATATTCAGATAGATATTCAAAAATATTTAGAAAACAAATATCCTAATCTCATCTATTTTTTTAAGATTGCTCGAGTCTTTCGAGGAGTCGGAAATGTAGAGTTTCTTTTTGCTGCTGATGAGAATGCTAAAATTGCAGATAAATTTATGGAGAAAATAGTGAATTTATTGAATAATAAATATATAAATCCTGGGGGGTATAAACTTCGTTCCTTATATAGAAGTGCAATGAACTTGGATTTTAATAAGGTTGATAAGAATTTAAATGAGTGGTTTTCTCATCTCGTTAATAACGATGAAATAATTAATTTTCTTTATTATAATGGTGCAAGTATTTATGATATAGAATTTTTCAAAGAAATTATGACAAGTTCTTATAATAAAAAATCTCTTTATTCAATGCATTACTCTCAACCTCTTAAAAAAATGATGTTTAAGTATAGTAAATCATTTAAATCTATTTTCGAAAAATTTTTTTATGAATTTATTGTAAGGCAAGTTTTAGATATTTTGGATATTGATACTCATCAAACTCCCGTAAAAATTCGAGAAGAATTAATTGAAAAATTAAAACATATTTTAAGTAATCACGATAACGAAATTAAAAGAATGTTTTTCGAGGAATTTAATAAAAAATTCAACAATGCAGATATTATTAAGAATTTTATGGATTATTTTGCTAATGCGTTTGAAGATTCATCTAATTCCTTATTTCCATCTTATACCAATACGTTTATCTCTTTAATGGGGTCAGAATTAGAAAAATTTGCGATAACATATATTTTAACACGATTATGTGCCATTACATTTTGTAAACTAGAATTTAATACGATTAAATTTACCCATGCTATTCAATATCTTGTTCATAGCAATAAAAAAGAAGATTTTAGAAAACTCATAAGATCAGACACTTATCTTAAATATTTCTTTAAAAATTATCTTGGATTAAATTTTAAAGCATCAAAATTAATTAAATCAATCCGAAATTTTTTTGATGGGTTTATGTCATTCGGAATGAGAAAAGATGAAAAGTTGAATAGAATTATATTATATTTTATTTCCAATGAAGATAAAAATTCTTTAAAACCTATAAAAATTAGCAGATTAAAAGATGCGGTATCTCAAATTCTATTAATGATGGCTTATGCTCATGAATATGTTGCTTGGGATGTTTATGAGAATAACAAAAGCAAAAAATATCCTTTAGAAATTGATGTTAATTCCTTGATTCCTTTAGTTGGTCCATTTACGCCAAATCAGATAGTAGAAGCCATTCGACAATTATTCAGTATAAATCGTTCATGGTTAATTAAAGCTTATTCCCTTATCACGGGGAATAGTATGGAAGCATATTATGAAATTCTTGCCCAAATTATTAATAGTGATATAACAATTTTTCAAAAACAAAATAAAATAAATAAAGAAAAAGTAATAAAACGTATCAAGGATTTGATTACAAATTTTACTATTATAAAGAAAGTTCAAGAAAAAATCATTAATATGTTTTCGGAAAAAGAAGGTTTTGCAGGTTTAGATCCTCATACTTTTAATAAATCAATTAAATTATTTTTTCAAAAATCGTTTAATGAATTTCTAAATAACATTGATAAATATTTAGTATTTAATCCTGTACTGAATCGATTTGAGTTCAGATATAAAAGATATTTGAATGTTCATGTTAAATCACTAAATAAAGATTTCACTGTTGAAAATATCATTAATATATTAAAAAAGAAAGATATTAAAGATTTTTATTTATTTAATGATGATGGTACGATTATTAAACCGCTTAAAGATTGTACGGTTGGAGAATTGGCAAATGAGAAATATGGTTTTGTTTATGATGATAAAGGTAATATTGGAATAATGAAAATGGGTTTAAGAGGTGATCGTGTTAAGATTATTAAGGATAAAACTGGTATTGAGTATCCTAAGGTTCAAGAAGGCTTTTACGATAAAAAGACCGGTGAGATAATCCATGGTAATTATTTCTGTGATATGGATAAGAATTATCTCATTTCTCGTATTGGATTTAATATTAATAAAGGGAAATTTTATATAAAGAAAAATGAAATGTGGTTTAAAGATGATATAATATTTGATGAGAAGAATAAATCAATCAAGATTTATATTGATGATAATCATGATTTTGAAATATCATCAGATATTTGTTCTTTGTTTAAAGGTTCAATAAATAACATAAAATCATTGTTTGGGAATCTAAATAATAAAAAAGAAAAAATTGAATTAAATAATATTTTAAGGTTTCCATTCGTTTTCACCTCCACTCGCGTGACAGGTAAGAATTTGACCTGCTTTATGGAAAGGGCTGAATTAATGATGTTTATTACGAACCCATATAATTTTCCTTTTGATATTTTTAAAATGCTGTCTGTTTATAAAAAAGAAAAAAATATAAAATCAGTTAAAATGGCTATTAATTTAAAATTAATTAACAACATCATTTTAGAGCGGTTACAAGGGACATTTGGGAATTCTCAATCTTCCGTTATAAATTATATCATCACGGATTGGATAAAAACAAATTCAAACATACTAATATCATCTTATAGAATAAATATTCCTAAAATTGTGAAGCAACTACGATCTATAATGCATAATATTGATTCTCAAGATGGAATCAAAAAAATTAGTTTTAAGGAGTTTGAAATTATGTCTAGTTCTAAAGAAGAAAAAAATTCAGAAATTGTTATGGGTACTATCAATTTAAATTTATTTAATGCTATAATCATAAAGAATTTACTAAGAGTTTTTGGAGATTCTCCATCTTCAATTATCAATTACATCATCGAAGATTGGATAAAATTAAATTCAAATAAATTAAACTCATCTTATGGGATTGATATCATTAATATTAAGCGAGAGGTTCAATTTTTAAAGAAAAAAATAGAAATTAAAAATACAGAAAATGTTTTGAAAAAAATTTTTGAAGTGTTTAAGAAAACTGATAAGATTAAAATTAAAAAATTAGCAAAATTGTTAAATATAAATTATCTAAAATTAATGAATATCATCACCCTTAAGGGCGATGAGTTAGAAGAGGAAAGCAGTTTAAGTCTTGCGATTGATGGAGATTATGTTGTTAAGGAATGAGGGGTGAGATACATCTTTCTATTTTCTTATCTTCTTTTTAGCAGGCTCTTAATTTTTGGGTTAATTGATAAAACTGCCTAAATGGATGATATCATTAAGTCAATGCCATTTTCATTATAGAATCAAATAAGAGAACCAGGGATGGAGCAGAAGATATAAATGGAATTGTCTTAATTTTACGGCAAAGCAAGAGCGATGCTACAACAATCCAAAATAGTAGTTCCGCACGATGTCAGCGATGTTTAATTGCTTGAATTTCAGCTCGAGAGACTATTAAGTATTGGTAAGGGGGCGGGATCAATTCTCTCTTTTTTATTAATTAGGAATTTAAGCGTTTTTTGTAGCATTAGTGCATTAAATGAATAAGAATAAATAAATAAACAAATATAAATCAACAGGGTTGAAAAGCCAGAAAGAAAAAATTTCAAAGTTAATTCGTACAAAAAAAAATTTAATAACCTATAGAACTTGCAATAATTTTATTATAATCTTTTGTGTATATTATATTAATGCCATTGAATATTAGAAGAATTGAAAAAGATAACGATATTTATTATTATGCCAAAGAGATTGAAATCAATGGCAAAAGGTTTCAAACACCTCTTTCTTTAAAACATTCTTCAATTGCTAATTTCCATGTAGCAAATATTCAACATAACGAGTTTTATGAAATTTGGAATACAATTAAAATTTCAGATATAGAGAATGCACCTTTTGATACTAAAATTTCTAATAGCTTCATTTCAAAAATTAAATCCCAAGATTCTCAAAATATAAGATCTACATCCAAAATTTTCTTTTTATCATTTAAATTTGACAATTTTGAGAGAAATCCTTTTAATAAATTCAATAATCGCTTAATTGAATTTATTATTGACTCTGTTAGATTGCATACAGATATATTTACATTCCCACTTATTAGAGATATCCAAAACGTTATAAACAATAATAATGTTTTAACAACATTTTTAGATTTCCTCCAACGCACTTTCAATATTTATGATACATTAAATAATAAACCGATTATGGGAATCATACCCCCCATACCGCAAGGTTTTATTCCACAAGTAGTTGATTTATATTATAGACTTGGAATTCAAATGTTTTGTTTTGATTTTTGTGGATCTGGACTAACTAAATTTTATCCTCATTATTTTCAATTATTAAGAACTCTTTATAGAATTGATAGAGAATTCTTCAATGAATCTATTAAATATATTTTAAATCTTAGATTACCGGTGAATAGATATTGGTACAAACCTTATCCTGCAGAAGATATGATTCTTCCTGCCATTGCGACAGATTTTCTTGGGATTAATCATATTGTAGGAGGAGGGGTTTCTGGTAAAAAAAAAAAGAAAATAAAAGGAAAAACAGAAAAGAAAAAGAGCCCTCAAAATACTAATCTTCTAAATACAGAAGATTATGCTTATCATAGGATATTAGATATGAATCACTTTAATGATATTTTCAAAAATCCCTTAATATATCCAGATTTTTCGGACTTTTCCTGCGCATCTTATAATTCAAGAATGGAATTTAGAAAAAAATTCAATTATGGAAATATGAATCTAGAATTTAATATTCTTCATAATTTTATAATGAACAATGAATCGATTCTTGAAGTATTAAACCAGAAATCAATTATTCAAGAAGATATTCATAGAAAAATTCGAGGTCTTGATGGCTTTATTAAAAGCAGAGCGATTACGGATTTTCTATGAAATCTTGAGGAAAAACTCTTTTATTCTTAAATAATGGATAAAATTTTTTATTAATATTATTTAAAGGAAAGGACTTATCATTTCTTAATTTATTATATATACCTACCATTCCAGCAAGAGGAATATTATTTCTAGTTAAATAATTTCTGAGAGGTCTATCAGTTGTTAAACATATGCAATTGTTTATCTGTTTACAATAATATAGTAATGAACAATCTGGAATAGAAAGTGTTGGATACTTTATTTGAATATGTTTTAACTTGATTTTAGAAACTGGTTTGAAGACTTTTAATATTTTTTTTTTAATTAATTCATCTAATTTTGAACGAGCTTTTTTCTTTACTTCATTATTAACTTCACATGTCGTCCATTGTTCATATCTGGGATTTTGATTCCAAAGTAAAATTATTTCTGAAAAATTCATTTCTTCTAAAATAAAAATGAGCACGTTTGCATCATATATCTTCTTTATCTTCATTGTATTACTAACTTTCCATGATTTTTAATATAGTCATAAACTTTATCATAGCTCCAATTTAATAATTCAGCTATTTTCGAGATTCCTAGCTTACCTTTTTCGTATAATTTAAGAAATTCCTTCTCATAGTCAATCTTATCAGCTTCTATAGAAGAACTAATATAATCAGGGAAACTTTTATAAATAAAAGCAAGAATTTCATTTCTACTAAAATCTTTAAAATCTCTTTTAATATTTACTATAAAACCTTCAAAATCTTCTATTTTGGGAAGATTTTGAGAATCTATAAAAGCCTCGAGTTCTTTTAAGAATTTTTCACCTTTAGGAGTAATTTTTATTCCTTCTTTCTTGCTAACTTTAACTTCATCTAAATTTTCAAGTTCCTCTAAAGTTTGTTCAAGAGATGCACTATATGGTCCAAATTTATGGGGTTTAAAATCAGCATAATTGAAAAGTTGTTTATATTTTCTCAGAATTAAAAATGCAATTTTTTGCAATAAAATTTTTGAATTAATTGGTTCTTGTTCTAACGCATTTAAAATTTTAAGAACTATATACGAATGAAGATTTAATGCGTTGGTTTCTGTCATATCTTTTTTATTTAGATTAAATTAAATTTTTAATTGATCCGTGATATTATCTCAATATTATTGGTTTAAAATATAAATATATGATCCTTTTTTAAAAATCTCATTTAAGAATTTAAAAGATTTACTATATGATTAACTCTACTATTTATTTAATTACTCTTAAAAATAGAGGATATTGAGACATTTATGTTTGGATTTCAAGAACATAAATTAATTTATTTTACTTCATTAGATGGAAAAGAAGAAATTCATTTTGAAGAACTTCCATTATACGTACTTCATAAATATAATAAACCACTTTTGAAGATTTAGGGGGGTAATAATATATACAATATTATTAGAAAATCATTATTCTGCCATGATATTAAATAAGAATTTTTTAGTTATAATCAACTAAAAATTCTCGCCTAATAACTTTTCTATTTTTATTCGAAAATCATCTATTTTTTCTTTTGAAATCCCATTATTCTTATAATGCCATATTACATTAAGAGGTTTTTTGTCCCTCCTATTCTCTGGTGGAGTACTAATTCCAAGATAATCTTCTATTTTTTTATCGAAGAAATCAATAGCAATAGTATATTCATTTTTATTATCTTCAATAAATTTGTTAATGAATCTATGAACATCCGCGTTTTTATCTTTATCAGCTAAAACGGAATGGTATATTCCCATTGCTTGAAAAAGATTCATATATCTGTGAATATTGAATTTTCCCATTGCATCTAAAACATAAAGTCTTTTTTGTCTTAGTTTTTTCCATTTGTTCTTGATAAGGTAATTAATAAAAATTTTTTCTGTAGCTCCTTCACAGATCAACACTTTGTCCGCATAAAAGGCAGCACATCTTTCTGAATCCAACCATAATAGGTATCTAATTGCCTCTTCTTCTATCCTTTTTTCATTTGGAGTATTACCTAATATACGTCTAATCCTTCTTTTTGTACTTTCATTAACTGATGGGTTATTTAATTTATCTTTAAGCATTTGTGCCAATTCATTATTTTGTTCAATTAAATTGTTACGTAGGTTTTCAGATACTTGAAAAACATTAGTGATTGTATTATCTTTCTTTAATTTTATTAAGGAAGAGATATCTTCGATGTTCTTACTTACAAAAAGTGGAGAGTGAGTAGATATAATAATCTGTTGTCTTTCTTCAGAAGATAATATTTTTAAACTATCATTAAGGATTTCTTGTTGAGTTGGATGTAAGAATGCTTCGGGTTCTTCAAATAAAATTAGAGTAAGCTCCGGTGAAAATTCTTTCTTCTTATGAATTTCTTTTTTTTCCCTATATTCCGCAGAGAGTCTTATGAGTATATATATTAAATGTCTTTGCAATCCCTGCCCATAAAGATTAATATCTAATTCTTGGTTCAATTTTTTATCTTTAAAATTATGGGAGATTAAGTTCTTTATTATATTCCCAACTTGAACAGGATTTATGTTTATATCAAATTCTACTCCCCACTCTTTTAACTCTTCATTAATATTTGATTTAAGCTTATTCAATGAAAATCCATCTTTGGAGGACTCTTCTTTAAATTCCTGATTGAACATTTCAAATGCTTCATTTAAAGATTGGAATGATTTACTTGATTCAATAACTTTCTTCATAACAAAATTTAATGTATCCCTTAAAGGAGAAGGTCCAGTTAGTTTTAATGTATCATCTAATTTTTGTACTTCGGGAATATGGATCATGGTTCCCAATTTTGCTTGGGAAATATTTTTTGCTCCATAAAATAAATTTGTTGATAGTTTGCCATTTTCATATGCATATATATTACTTTGAGAGGTTTTAACTCTATTTGTATTATCACCATCTTTAAGATATTTTCTGACTTTAAGAATATTATTAGGATTTTTATATTCCTCTTTTAAATTTTCAAACTCATCGTCTGTTAATTGATATTCTATCTCAATCCAACTTTCATTATCATCAGTAGGAAATTTAGGGAAATCTCTTTCTTCCTCAAATTTTATTTTATCTTCGTAGAAGATACGTAATGTCGTTAGAATATTTGTCTTACCTGAATTATTAGCTCCAACTAGGATATTATAATCATGAAGGTTAAATTTAGCATCTTTTATTGACCTAAAATTATGAATTTCTATTGATTTTATTTTCATTTTTTTTAATCTTCTTTAATGCTAATTCCACCTAACGAGTGATTTAGTGAATTTTGTATTTGAATTTTAAATAATAATATTAGTTATTTATTTATAAAAATCTTTTTAATTTATGATCAATATAACACTTTTCATTAGAGTTTTTTTGTAGATTTAATAAATATTTGTTTTTCGTAACATCGTCTGATTATATTTATTTTTTTTATGAGGTAGCAAATTAATCTCACCTCCGACTAAATTGCGGCCTCGCTTTTTTTTATTTTTTGTCGAACATGCTTATTCACATCCACGTCAAATTCCCTGTATTGCT
>JALGVJ010000041.1 GCA_029838195.1 Promethearchaeota archaeon | reverse complement strand
ACAATTTCAATCTTCTATTTGAAGCTTATTCCTTTGCGACTTCAAGATAGAGATTCCAGATTACATCATCAATAATAATTTCAATCTTCTATTTGAAGCTTATTCCTTTGCGACTGCCTAAAGTCAATAAATTCCCTTTATCATCAAATACGATTTCAATCTTCTATTTGAAGCTTATTCCTTTGCGACATTAAGAGACCAAATCAATTCTCTCTCGGTCTTGCTCATCATTTCAATCTTCTATTTGAAGCTTATTCCTTTGCGACGCAGTGGCTAACGAGCTTGACGAATTAATATGGGAACAATTTCAATCTTCTATTTGAAGCTTATTCCTTTGCGACTATTATATATTTATAATATATAATATAAATCTCCTATATAAATTTTTTCCTATTTTTTCATGATCATCCCGCCGTTTTCAAGAACAATAATCCTTTCATCTGGAGTTGGTCAATCTTGATTTATAGATTTTAATTAAGTCGGTTTCCAGCAATATTTTAGTGATATTAGAGCTTCCTTTAATATTTTTGATTTCGATTTTTTCATCAAGTGGTCGAGCATTACCGATCGATCGAGTTCTTAATAAAGGATCCTCGACAAAAAGTGCTTCTTGGAGAATGGCGAGCAAGGGTTTTTTTCATGAAAGAAGGTTGAAAGGGAATCAATTCAGGGAGGAGAATCGCCCATTTCAGAATTTTATCATGAGCATCCTGATGGGCATGTAGCATTGATTTAACGAAAGATCGTTCGATCAATTTGGCTTTAATTTTGATTTTTCGAATTTTTATAATGGTAGCAAGGAGATTTATTTAATGATTTTTTTCCTTTATAAATGGGAGTGGGGTGTTGCTCGAAAATATTTAAATACTTTAAATATGAAAATGGGGATTTGAAAGAGGGTGAATAATGGGAGGTGAATTGAGGAGCTTTTCCCATCGGAGATATTGGAAAAAATTTAATGGTTATTAAATTCTTATTGATATGGGGTTATATGAGGAAATTCATCAAGAATTCATGATTTGGGAAGATTAAATTTGGAGAAATTTATTTTTAGAATATAATAATGATAATAGGATATAAATCGATTGAATGGATAATTCAGGCTGGTTTTGGGAAGGAGATGTGTCCGTTTTCGAATTTTAATGTGAGTACCATAATGGATGGTTTTCATTTATCTCCTAGGAGATCGTTTAATCAACTTTGCTTCAATTTTAATTTTTAGGATTTTTTTCATCGAGAAGTGAAGATTTTTTTAGCAAGTTCGCGCTTTTAAAAAGGGGGAGGTGGGTGGTGCTCGGAAATATTTAAATAGTTTAAAAATAAAAATGGGAGATGGGATGGGGGTGAGGAATGGAAAGTGAAAAGAAGAGCTTGTTCGAATTGGGGAATGGGAAAAAAGGAGGAAGTAGGAAATTAGGGAGCAAGAATTGGTTTTGGGGGTTTAAAGTGAAGTAGAATGGGCTTTACTTTAATATATTTACTGCTCGATGTGGATTTATTGATTAATGGGAGGATTTTTGTTTTAGCGAGATTCTAATGGGGAATAAGAAGAGGAAAAAATTTAAAAATAAATTCTTTTATTAAGTGGTTAATAAGGAAGATCGAGAAGTAGCAAGAAGGAGGCGGAGAAGACGCAAAGAAGAAGATTTGAATGGGTGGTAATAAAGGATGATAGAGATTTGTCGGCGCAAATCGTGTGCGTATTTAGGTATATATTATTAGGAGAAATAATAAAATTTTTCAATTAAAGTGAGAGGGAAGGAATGTGGTGTGTGAAAAGGAGGTCACATTATATGAGATTGATGAGGTGGCAGATTCTAAATGGTGGAATTTAAAATAAAATTCAAAGGAGTTATTTGAACATGGTAGGAGGGATTAGGGAGTAGAAATAATGTTGGAGTCGAATTTATCAATAAAAGCGGAATTGGAGAGGGAGTTAGGCGAGGAGGCAAGAGCACAGTATAGTGCGTGGGATGGGGTATTTCATGAGGGCATGATGGATTATTTATATCCGAGGAGCGTGATAAAGCGGATCGTGTATAAACCGCATGATGGTTGTTGGTATCCGTATATAGATGTCGTTAGGGAGGGGGAGGCATCGCAGTTATCATTTTTTTTTGGTCCCGTGAGCGTGTTGTTATCTGAGGGACGATATTGTTCTGGTTGTTTTAAAGAATTAAAAGTAGGTGACTTATTCAAGACACGTGGCATTCCCGTGGCCCTTTGTTCCAGCTGTTTTTCCAAGGTATATCATGGGTATTGGGAATGTTTGGAGGGCTTGTTACGTGGGAGTTTGGCTTTGAATGGTGATGCTAAAACTGGAGGTCATCATGGTAGTGTGAAAGAATTTTTTGGTCAAGGAGATTTTATTGATGAATATTATGAGGAGGAGAGTGATACTAGGGGCAAGGGGTTTAATCGGCAGTGGAAAGGGCTTTGTGAGGACATATTTAATCCGCGTTGTCAATTTCCTTTAGATCCGGAGCTTTTGAATCCGTGTTTGAAAAATCATGGGATTGGATTATTAATAGAAGATAGTTGTAGATTGAAGATATTGATAGGCTCATTGGATAGTATAAAATATCAAATGATTTGGAATGGAGGGTTATTTGGGGTGATTTTAGGGCGAAGTAAGCAGATATTAAATTTACCATTACTTTCGGGAGTAATATCAGAAGTTCAACAGGAGATAGAGCGGTATGTCAAGAGTTATAATGCTTCAATTAACGGGTCATCTTGGAGCGCAATGGGGGAGCTAAGAAGACAAGTGCGAATTTTAAATGGGTGTGGATTTTTGAGAGGTTCTTCTTCATTTACGGTAAATGAATGGATATTATTGAGTTATTGGAGTCAAGATATGAGATTTGTAGTAAAACAGCGGATTCACGAGTGGTTAATGCCTTCAATAACGTTCTTGATAGAGTTGATAAGAAGGATTTTGGAGCATCACGAGCTTGAAATTGTGGATTATCACGATATCATGGATGGTTTTACGCCATTAAGTGAGAATTTGAGAAGTTATTTAGAAAATCATCGAGTAATTAGGAGATTAGAGGAACTTGTATTGGAGAAAGGGGGATGGGTACATTATTTTGATAAGGTTTTGAATGATGTAGCGGAGCATCCGGAACTGGGTTTTTTTAATCAGGAGAAATTCTTTAGCACATTTGACAAAAGTAAAAATCAAGCAATCCATTTAGAAATTGAAGAAATAATGGGGGCATTTGGGCAATTTTTAATAGTTAAACCGGTTCATTTGGAATTTCCTACCATGCTTACTATATGGGAATTAATCGGAAAATCTTTTAGGTAGAAAGACATGTTTAACGAAAAAAAATTAAAAAAATTAAAAAAATTAATACGGGCAAAAGGAGCCCTTTGGAAATTGAATGAATTGGAAAAGAAAGGATAAGGTGGATTTGGATTGGACGTGATATTAGAAACGCCAGGTACGAGAGTTGGAAAGGAAAAAGAAATGTTAAAGCTCACGGTTCCAAATAATAAACCAATTCTTGTCCCATTGAGAGAAATAGAGAGCTTGATCGTGAACCAAGGGATTCAAATATCCACGCAGGCATTACATGCATTATCATATCATGCGATTAACATTATCTACACGTCAATGGGGAAGCCTTTTGGCATTTACACGCCTTTTGTTAATTTGGGGACCATTCACACGCGGCGGCAGCAAATTCTTGCTTATGAAGATTGGCGGGGTTGCCATTTGGCGTCTCGATTTGTGTATTCAACGATAGAGAACAAGCGCAGGTTATTGTTGTATTTTGCGAAAAATAGGAGAGAGTCTAATCCGGGTAAATATCGCATGTTGCGGGCCGCCGCAAAAAAAATAGGAAAAATTGAGGAGAAATTAATGACGTTTTCACGTCATGAAATGAAAGGAAAGCGGATAAGTGAGGTAAGGAGCATCTTAATGGGCATGGAAGGTAAATCGACGGCGATTTATTTTCTAAATTACGGGAATTTGTTTCCCGATGGATTCAAGGTTTTAAGGAGAACGCGCCGTCCTCCGCGGGATCCCGTTAATTCTTTATTATCGTTAGGATATACTGTCCTTCAAGGATACGTGACAACGGCAATAGCAGCGGCGGGATTGGAATTGTATGGAGGATATTTGCACAGCGATCGTTCGGGCAAGCCTTCTTTAGCTTTAGATCTTTTAGAAGAATTTAGGCAACCCGTTGTAGATCGTTTAGTTGCGAAACTGATTTTTAAAGAGGTAATTAAACCGGAAGATTTTGAATCGTCTTTTCAAGGATATAATCTTAAAAAGGAGAAAAAGGGGATTTTTTATCAGAAACTAAAAGAAGAGGTTTTTGGGGGTTCTCAAGCTCAAGAAATTTTTGGAGAAAAGAAGCATGCGTCTCCCTCCTCCTCAAAGCAGAAGAAAAAGGTAAAAATAAATTATAAAGCGCAGATGATTCGTCAAGCGAGAAAAGTAGCAAATTTCTTGCTGGGGAAAACCAAGCAGTACGAGCCGTTTATAATGAATTGGTAATCAATTAAATCTAAATAGAATTGTAATTAAAACGTGAAAAAAAGGTCAAGAAAGTAAAATAAAAAAAATAAAAACGGAAGTGAGTACATGCGATATTTAATAATATACGATATTCCCGTGGAACATGACCCCGTTCGGAAAAAGATTTCCGATCTTTTATTATCTTACGGCATGGTTCGATTAAATTATTCCGTATTTTACGGAGAATTAACGAGGAGTAAAGCCGAGGAGATCGCCATGAGATTAGATAGGGTGGTAAAAAAAATTGAGGCAGATGTACGCGTTATTCCTGTATGCAATTCATGTCATCAAAATGTCATTACGGTGAAATCGAAATTTGCAGATGGCTATAAAATCATTGAGGATATTCTTTCCATGTGAAGAGTTCATGTTAAAATATAGAAAAAATTGGAGGGAGTCCATGAGTGAAGGAAAAAGAACCTTATAAGAAATACAAGATGAGTGAATACCAGTTGCGGCAACTGAGAGATACGAATCCTAATGTATATTTATACGCCACCCCTTTCATTGGGACGGAAGATATTCGGCAATATCTCTATTGTAAAAGAAAGCTATATTTTCGATATGTTCTTAGAGCACCCATGCCCCCGACTTATAAAATGGAATTTGGAAAAGAAAAGCATGAGCATATCGAGAAAATTAAAAACAAGAAAAATTTCAGCGAGAAGTATGCTCATCGCTATTATAATGTTTATTTAAATGATCCTGAATTAGGTTTGGTGGGATTAATTGATTTTTTTGAATATGATGGAAAAGAGGCATATCCGGTAGAGTTTAAAACGGGAAACATGCCTTCTGAGGGACTGGATAATCCCGACAAATATCAGGCTATAGCTCAAGCAATATTGATAGAAAAAAATTTTGATTTTTTGGTGAATAGAGTGCGCGTGTATTATATTAAGTACGACAAATTTGTGGATTATTATATCGATGTGGAAGAGAGATTACGGGTCATGCAGATCCTTCGGGAAATTAAAGCCATGCTTGAATCAGAAATCATGCCAGATCCCATCAAGGAGGAGAAAAAATGTTCGGATTGTGAATGTCGGAATTATTGTTTGAGAGTTTGATAAAAAACTCGTAAGAGGGAAAGGAAATACAATCTTGACCAAGAGGTACTTGAAAATGTTTCAAAACCATGTTTTCGAAATAAAAAAATGGCAAGAAAAAAGAATTAAAAATAAGAATGCGAATATCATTATAGGAAATACCAAAAATAATGGTTTATTCATAAAAGTTAAGAACACTTTCATTGCTTTAGATTGTTGGATTCCCAAAGCCGAGCTCATTTTCATTTCCCATGCGCACATGGACCACATTCCCCGGGTACCTCTGGAAATTCTTGAAAAAATCAGGATGAATAAAATCGATGTTAAATTTATTTGTACGAAAATTTCAAAAGATATTGCAGAATTAAGAACGAATAATCAATTGATCATTCCAGAGCACGCATGGTTAATGGGAAAAACCCCTCAACTTCCTCAATCTATGGAATATAAAGGCATGAAATTTACAATTTTTGATAATGGACATGCGCCGGGCTCTATAGGCTTAATGATTGAGGCTGAGGAAAAGATTCTTTATACTGGAGATTTTATCACAGAAAAACGCTGTTCTTCGGAGAAAGTGGTTTGTATAAGGTGTTTTAATCCCATTCCTTGTGATTATTTAATTACGGAATGCACTTACGGTGATCCGTCGATTTCGTTTCCATCCGTTGCCGAACTGCGCAAATTTTTAAATAAAATCGTTCAAGAAAACTTGGATTTGGGTAAACTAATCATCATTCCCTGTACTATTTTTGGAAAAGCACAAGTCATTCATGAAATGCTCCAATGTGAGGAAGAAATCATTTTAGATCGGGACATAGCCGCAATCGCTAGAATCCTTGAAAAGAATGGCCGAGCCTTACCAAACTGGGCTCCTTATAAACACTATGGTAAAAGAAAATTGAAAGAAGAGAGAAATCATGTTCTCATCATTCCTCCTCACGCAATAAATAAAAGTCCTTATAATGAATTAGCTACCCCCGAATCCCTTATCATTGTACCCTCAGGAAGAGTTCTTTTTGAGTCATATCGAAAGGAAAATCCCGCTGATATTTACCTGCCTTTAAGCGACCATGCCGATTTTAAAGGAATTATTACCAGTATATTAGAATCCAATCCTAAAGAACTTTATTTAGAACATGGAGAAATTGAGAAAATTTCTCATGCGCTTACCAACATGAATTTAGATCGGCTGGAATCAATAAATTTCTTAAAAACACCCTATTGGACGTAATAATGACAAACATGAGAATTACCTTTTAAAAGTCCGCTTCTAGCATGAAAGCAACTTAAAGCACTCCATCATCATTAAACCTCCTTAAAATATTCCCTTGGATAATAATTAATGACTCCAAGTCCTGCCGTGCGATTTGCTCCTACATTCGTATATTGTCCTAATTTGCATAAGGCGTCTAACCAGCGACACTTATCTAAATAATGTTCTTGAATGGAAAAGTTCTCCGATGAATATTCTTGATTCTCTAATAATTTTTCATAATATTTTTTATTAACTTTTTGCACATTAAAAGAAGCAGATCCTAATCCTCCACTTACTTTTTCTGGTTTTCCTATGTCTCTTTGAACCGTTTTCATTTTATAATAACTAATATAGACATGGGCATTGATCCAATTTATTAATTCATCCCGATTAATTTCCGCAACTTTGCTATTAATAGCGTTCCAGATATTAGCCAAGTTGCCGAAAAAAAGAGAGGGAAGGGGAAACCGAACGGGATATTCTCCCAAACTTGTATTAAAGTAAACTGGGGTTACGAACCGAATGGAAAACGCCTTTACCGGCTGTGTGGAAAGCAACAATTGTGAAATGTCAATGCGCTCAAATCCTATTTGAGACAAAATATAACATTTTTCTCCCATGTACAATTTCGACTTATTATTTGAGATGAGATCCTTTAAAAGCACCTCACTAATCAAGTCATGATACGTGATGAGCTTGAACTCGATTTTTGGAATTTTGCGGTAAATGAAAAAATTAATGGAATAAGGGCGGATTTGCTCATGCGCATGAAGTTCATGTACTAATTCGGGCTTGCAATCGCTCAACCATTTCATGAGCACGCCCCTAAAAACATATCCAAAAGGCACTTCATAAGGACGTATGTGCCCATTTTCAGGATATAATTCAAAGGTAAGAACAATCGTGATAAACACACCTATTTTTTTTTGTCTTTTTGATCTATGAATTAACCATCGATTTTATTTCATAATTAATTTTTTTCATACTTGCACTTTATCCTTTAAATTTAATTTTTCTCTCTCATTTAAATTTTATTATCAATATAATTTATAGACAAAATTATTAAAAATTCCTTCCTTGCGATAAAATATCGGAACCATGACCACATTAAATCCCAATGCCATTTCAGAAAAAATTCACATCGCTTTTAATTGTAAAGAAGATAAACGGATTATTGCACCCATTTTAAATAACCCTCCTCAAAAATTCTATTATTTTACAGCCAATATTAAAGCTACGGGACAAACTGATGAACACATGGATTTTTTTCATAAAAATTGTAAGATTTTAAAGGAAAAGCTCCCTTCCCTAGAAATTATCCAGAATCCCCTTGACTACACGGATTACATTGAGATTTTACAAGAATTATCTAAAATCATTAAAAAAGAGCGAGCCCTAAATTCAAATTGCGAAATCATCATGAACGCTGGAACGGGCTCTAATATAACGGCATTAGCCGCCGCTGAGGCAGCAAGATTATGGAATTGTAAGATTATTTATGTTTTTTCCACTAAATATTCTCCTACTCCAGAAGGCCCCCGTCATGAAGGGCAAATGATAATAATTGAACCTAACTTATTCCCCTTACAAAAACCCAAAGAATTATTTATCAAAACACTCAAGATCATTGAAGAAGCCATCCATGAGAAATATAAGGATAAAATTACTTTACCTCCTCAAAAGTTTATCTATAAGAAAAATTTAATCGATTTATTAATCGAAAAAAATATTCTGAAACTCGAAAAAAAACACGCCGACCCAAGAAAACGTCGTGCAAGCTATTACATGAAAATCAATCAATCCCTTTTACAACCTTTGGAACAACTTCTTGGTTATATTAGCATTTCTAAGGAAAAAAGAAATAAAAAAATATATATTACGGAGAGAGGAAAAATAATTTTGGAAATTTTTAAATATTTAATATAACACTTTATCCAAGGATACTTATTCTATTATAAGTCCCAATTTTTTATCATAATATTTTTTAGCAGCGGGATTATTTAAATCAAGGATATAATATTCCATTCCATTATTTGTAATTCGTTCAAAAGGCGGAGTTTTAATTTTGCTTTTTTGGCTCTTATAAATATCTGTCATAAACGAATAAAGCTTTCTTGGAAAATCATTTCTCCGTTCTTGCTTTAAATCAGTGATTAATTTAGGAATTTCCTTTATCATAGGATCCGTAGAATTTTTAAATGCAGGAATCACTATAATGGGAATGTCCACTAATTCTTTAATTAATTTGAAATTCTTAGTAAGATGTTTAAAATTCATTTTTAGAACATTTTCATAGCAATCATCTTCTCGAATTTTTCTATCATTTAATATCTTAGGATATTCAATAAATTGTTCTCTTACTTGTTTTTCATTAATTTCGATATAAGTTCCTTGAGATAGCATAGGATCGGATGGTTTTGATTCGGGATGTTTCATTATTGACTCATCATGATATTTTGTTTGTAGTTTTTCGAGAAATATCTTAACGGAATCAATATCAATAGGGTCATACACCTTATTAAAACTGTTTTCAATATTTATAATGTCAATAATAGGAAGCTTATCAATATCTTTTATTTCCATGTTTCTATTGCACCGTCCAGCCACTTGTACTATGGAATAAAGAGGTCCTAAGTCTCTAATGATTTTTTGAAAACTAATATCAATTCCCGCTTCTATTAATTGAGTAGTGACCAAAACGATATTTGTTTTTATATTCTCTTCTCTCTTTTTTGAAGAATTATTTAATATTTTCTCTATTTTTTCTAAAATTTTTTTTCGATGATAAGGAATTAAATTAGCTGAGAGATGGCAAATGGGTCTATTAAGATTACATTGATTAACCAAGTAATCATATATTTCTTTCGCATTTTTTCGGGTATTCATTACAATCATAATACTTTTATCGAGATTTTGTTCACAACTTTTTCTACAAAATTCTTTTGCCTCCTCTAAACCAATTTCATTACAAAATTGTATCTTTCCATCAGAAATCTTTTTGGAATTATGGAATCTTAATTTATAACGATTAATAGGATTAAATTTCTCAGAAATACCAGATGTCAGCTCAATTAATGGATCTTTTTCTAAAAATAAACCTGCTGTAGTAGCAGTTGCTAATATGAAAGTCATATTAAACAATCGTGTTAAAAGTAATAAACAACACCTCACTAATTCGTGATATTTTTTAGGAATACTATGATATTCATCAATTATAATTATTGTATTCGCTAATTTATGAAATCTCATGAGATTTTTTTTATTAAAGGTAAATAAGGTGTTAAAAAGTTTAATGGTCGTAGTTACGATAATTTCTGAGAACCAATTCTTTATTTCATAGGTATTTAGCGTTTTAAAATCTTGGATTGGTACATACTCCTCCTCATCTTGTAAAGAGGTGTTTTTGTCTAAATCTGATAAATAATGATGAATGGTTAAAATATTAGTTTGAGATTGACATTTAAAGATTTGTTGAATTTCTTTTTCTAATTGATCGCAGATAGAGATAAATGGCAGAGCATAAATGATTCTCGGATAATACTGATATTTTTGAAAAAATTTCCTCCTTAAATTAAATGCAAGATTTAAGAGGGCTAACGTTTTACCAATACCACAAGGTGCTGTAAGCGTATAAATCTTATTTAATTCAATGTGTTGAGCTTCATTTATGATGTGATCAGAAAAAAGGTCGCGTATGGCATCTAATGGGTACGGTTCTTCTCTTTTACTTTTCTTAATCATTAAGTATTCTGAAATTATCTTAATAGGATTTCCCCTAATATCAGTATTTATTAAAGGAGATTCAAATTCTAAGCTTTTAAAATAATCATTATTCGTTCTTGATGTTGTTGCTTCCCATTTATCAAGGTGTGTTAAAACAGAACTGAGATGGATGATAAGGAAAAATAAAATAATTTTCCTTTCCTTCTTTTCTTTTTTTAATATTTTATCAAATTTTTCTCTTATTAAAGCGCCCTTAAAATCTTCCAAAATTTTTAAGGGATTTGCACTTAAATAATTTATTGCATATGAAAATTCATTAACAAAATTAATAAGATTCTCTAAGAAATCGAAATTTCTTTTAAAAGATGCATGATTCTTGTTACAGAACTTCTCATTATTTTGCCATTTTTTAGTTAGGTGAGTAATCAAATGTGGTAAGCTTTTCTTTATATACATGAAATAAGACCTTACGAGAATTGAATAATAAGATTTATAGGTGCTTTGCTTTAAGTTTTTAAATCGACTCAAATCTTCTATATTCCCTAAGGAAGAATGATGTGTTAAAATAGAATTAACTATAATAATATCCAAATATTCAATTAAAATATTCATTTTTTCATCAAGGTCCTTGGAATCTTGAGGTTTTAGAATGCCGACTTTTCCTTTTAAATAATTAATGAAACACCACGCCATCAGAGCGGATAATTCTGTATGATAACTCCACGTTTTCTTAATTTCAATAAATTCTCCCGCATTCACCTCAATCCTGTTTGTATTCCTTGCCATTTTCCATTGAAAAAAACAATTCAATTTTCCCAAATCATGAAAAATTATTGCGATCTTGATAATTAAGTCAAGAAAAAATCGAAAATTCTCATTTGAACTAGCCGGGCATAATTTATCTTTAAATTTAAAATATATTTCTAACATCCTATTGATATGATATATTAATTCTGGGTGTTCACATTCCAATCTTTTGGTTGCTAAGCTAGGATATTCATTATTGTCTTCAAAAATTCTAAATAATACATCTGCAGCATTTTGCATTTCAATCATTCTTTTCTTCCTTTTTTATGATTTCCTTTATTCTTTAGTCTAATTAATTTGTAATATTTTCTCTCATTTCACATTTTTCTAAAAAATCAAAAAATGCTTTATAATTTTTACATAATATCTCAAACATTTTTATAATCTCTTTATATGAGAAATTAGAAGGTCGAGTAAAATTTTTAGGATAAGCTTGATGAAAAATTTTATTACGAATATTATATATTTTTACTAATAACTTATTAATAAAAACATCCGATTGAGAATAATCTTCCGAAAAATATAGAGATTTTTCGGTTTTTATATCATTAATTTTATTTATTTGTACGCTACCCTTCAAGCGCTTCAGAATCGTATTAATTTTCATGTCCTTAAAATTAAATCGTTGATATATATGTGTGGTCATATTATCCTTCATGAGATATTCAAAAATTACAAATAAAATACTTAATTTACAAAAAATGTGGCAATAATTTTGGATTTGAAATTCCGAAGAAATAATAGAAGGTAATTTAATTATTAAGTGATTATAATCATCATCAATTGGTTGGTACTTATTTTTTTTCGAATAAATATATAAGACATTATCATTAAAACAAGTAATATAATCAATAATTATTGGGCCATTATCTTCTAACAAATAATCATCAAAATTAAAATCACTAAGATCATCTTCATAATCCTCTAGATTTATATCCTCATCATAATATAATGCTATTGTTTTTATCTCAAGGATATCTTTTACTATATAAAATTCTCTATTCTCGTAATAACATTTAATACTTGAATCAATATTAGAGACAATTTCTTTCTTTAAATTTTCAAATTCATTCTTCTCAATTATAATGTTATTTTCTTCAAATATAGACTCTAAATAATGCCAAAGATCTATAAAATTAAAAATAACATAACTTGTATCATCCCGAAAAATAATACCAATATAATCCGTGTTTATTTCTTCCACCATTTAATAAATAAACCATTAAATTATTGGTATTTTCAGTTAATTCAAGAAATTTATAGTTGATCTTAAAAATTATTAAAGATAAAAATAAAAATTATTGATAAGACAGGAAAATTATATTCAAGTTTTTTAAATCCTCACATTCAGTAGAAGTAATTTCATATATTTCTTTCGCTGGAATTACTTTAATGTTCTCCGTAAAATAAATAATACTTATCAATGAACCTGGTTCTAATTTGAGTTCCCCTTTTATCTTTTCAGTCATATACGACATGGGTACGTTAGTTATAATACTAAATTTTCCTGATTCCACATTTTTAACGTCTTTAGCTGAACATAAAGTAGAAATGTCAATCAACTCATCTTCTACTATTAATTCTTTTAAATTTACTTTATCAATAAAATCAATAGATGCTAAGTAATTTGCCCGCCCTAAATAAGGAGGATAGCTATATTTTCTTTCTTTTATTTTAGTCTCTAATTCCTCTATTAATTCTTGTTGATGATTTTTGATTTTAATAAATACTCGATAATGAACATCCTTAAGTAAAACTAGATTTTGTGGTGAAGGTTCAGCAGATAATTTACCTCTAATATAGAGTTTAGGTAAGAAAATTTTAAATTTTTTATATAATGTCAGAACTTCAGCAGTTTGGAGTTGATTTGTCCTAAAATTCATAGTCAAAGGTGTATTTAATACTTTTAAAGCAATTTCCATATCATTTAAGGGATGATCATTCAAATAAATTTCATTCCTCGGTAGACCTAAAATTGCTCCAATAAGGCCCATTAGTGTCGTTCTAGGAGGAAACGGAAATGAAAGAAACCCTCTCGTCGTTGTTGGGTTCCGAAACGAAGCAAACGGTGATTTAATATCAAAACAAAGAGCTTGCATCATCCTCATAATAATTCTATTAATTCTAAGCTAGTTTTGTCTTTCAAAGGGGTTTGCTTCCATAACTCTTCAAAGGTAAGATATTCGTTTCCATTGTATTTCAACTTAAATCCTGTTTGCATTAAATACTCGACTGCTTCAATATTATCATCAGCTAAATTAATAATTCGTTCAATTAAACGATCTAACACTAATATCGGTTCTTCATTATGATCCTCTGTTTCTTCAATTTCTAATTGATAAGCTAATTCACCACATAAGAACTCGCCATCCTTGCTTCTAAAGGCCAATAACAATTTGGGTACGTGATTAAATTTAGATCGCGTGTTTAATGTCTGTGTTCCTTTCCAAATTCCTGCATATAGCTCTTTCAAGTCATTTTTTGTCATTTTAGAAATCTCTGCTAATTTAGGGCAAATCACCCCTTGAAATCTTATCAACGCATAATCTAATATATGGAATGCTCCTATAGATCCTCCTTTCTCTGAAGCTCCGGCCATCACCGATGTTATTGTATGGGTTGTTATATTCGGCTTATTAAGAGATTTTCCAATACTAAATTGGACTGGTCCTGTTAGCGAACAATTAGCTCCTTTCACGGTTCCAACAAATCCAAATAATCGTGCATCTATGAACTGTTTTGGAATTTTTTCAAGAATTTTTGTTCGATCGGCAGCATCATCTTCACTTAAAACAGAAGTAATCCTCTTATTCATGTCATAAATATTCCCCTTCTCATCATAAACTCTTTTTACGAGCACATCACTGTTATTCGACAACCAATAATCTCGAATCGTCCTTTTAAGCCGCACATCAGAAACTAAGGCGAATCCATCATCATCTGTACGAGGGCGATTCTCATCATCTGGATCACCATTTGGATTTGCCTCTCTGACAGAATAGACAAAAACTAATTCTCTTCTTTTCTTAATTATTTCATTTTTTTCGCTCACTTATTTTTTCACCTTCTTTGAATTTTGGTTACTTTTAATTGGAATTGAACTAAAACCAATCATGAAAACGATTGGTCCAGCATATTTATCAAACTTTTTATTTTGATCTAAGTGTAAAAATCTATAAATAATGTCATGATACCTTTTTGTATAAATATATTTTATTTTTATTAAATCATCATTTGTTCCTTTACCAAGAATATTTTGGACATTTTTTAACCAATTTCTTATTAAGATTTTAGAAACATGTAATAAAATGTATAAAATATTCGAATGATTTAAATCTTGAAATTTTTTAATAATATTTTTAAAAGAATGAGATTGGAATTCTTCTAATTCATATTCACTAATCATTCTTACCATTTTACCTAAATCATATAATAATTTAGTATATTCATTTTTTTGAGGGAAATTAAGCTTCTTATAAGTACTCATGGATTTTTTTATGGGAGAATTCCTCACTAAAAACCCGCTCATGAAACAAAATTGTATCATTTTATTATTAATATTATTATTGTTAATTGTTGTTTCGCTTTCGAAATAGAAAACATCTAAGAGTTTTTCAATTATTCTTCTATATCGTATCAAATGATCTAATTTAAGTGGATTAGATTTTTCACTTTCTTTAGGATTATTTAAATCTTGCCTTTTCCGTAATAAATGAAAATAAGATATGGTAATCTCTCGGAATAATGTTATAAAATTCTCAATTTGAATTTTCTTCAGCCAAGAAACTATTTTTTTTGATAAGCCAAGATTTTTAACTAATTTGATTTCATTTTCTGCTACTCTATAATAATATCTTCCCAAAATAAATGCGATTTTATATGAAATATTATCATTTAAAATGGTTCCTTCAATCCATTTATTTAAAAAGGTATCTTCTCCTTTTAAGGAAAAATTATCAAAACCTTGTAAAAAATATAAATCAGCTAAAGAAGAATATTTAATCTCCCTATAATTTTCTTTTTTATCAAAAAAAACCTTTAATTTTTTGAACTTCTTGTTTATTCTTTGATATAGCTTAAGGATCTTTTTATAATAAAGGATCTTGTCATTATCTAAATCTATACGGTTTCTATTATAATTATTTAAAATGTTCTTTATATTTCTTATTTTTTTTTGTGGTAAATAAACTTTAAATCTTTTATCTAAGAACTGATATAATTTTAATAAATATTCAAAATTGGTCCTTGATTTTATAATCCAATTAATAAAAACAGGAATGTTTTTTATTATAATATTATATTTTTCCTCTCTATTATTGCTAATAAAAAAATAATAATTAAGCTCACGAGCAATTTCTCCTAATGTGAAATAGGGATCCTTAATATCTTCTTGATTTATCTCGAATTCTATGATATTATTAGTTTTATTCAAATTCATATTAAATTCAATTTATTTATTAATTTGAAATAAATATTCAGTCTATATAAATTAAGTCTAATAAAATTAGGCGGATTAGATGGATTGGACATGAATTTAAAAAATTCTTGTTTAAGATTTAAATAAGCGTCTCGACATAATGTAGATAAATCAATTCTTTTTAAATTTAGATATTTACTGATATATGTTTTAAATTTATGGATTCCAAATAGGAAAAAGATATCTTTTAAAGAAATAAATTCCCCGTTTAATTCTAATTCGGAAAGCACATCGGATAACTTGATTATTTTTTCATGATCTAAAAGATCGATAGATATGATATTATGAAAATCACTTGATTGCCCATCTGGATGATAATATGTAATTAATAATAATTCAAATCTATCTTTCTCTTTCTTTTCTCCCCTACTAAAATAATAATTAATAAAAAAATTATGTAAATCTTCTTTTGCGGGTAAAATTTGTTCGGAAACTTCTTCTCCCTCTTCCTCTTCTTGATTATTCGATTCTTGCGCCAACTCTCCTGCCTTAATAATCTTTTCCTTATAATCCTTAGTAAATTTTAATTCTTTCAAAATTTTAGATAATGTTTGAAGGTCATCCGCAATCGGAATAACGTATAATTCATATGGATTCTTTCTCTTCCCCCTCCCACGTGCGCCTAAAAAAATTCTTAAATCTTTTTTTACATGATTAAATCCAACTTCGACTAAGTATTTACATTCATTACATAATTGGTAGTTCGAATCCTTGAAAAAAGAATACGTAAAACTATTTTGATCGATGCTAAAAAAACCTAATTCTTTTGTTAGGCCCTTCTCTACATTTTTTCTTTCTCCGCATCCCGAACATATTCCTATTGGGGCATTTTCATCAGATAATGTCTTTTTTTTATAATACTCTTTAAATATCTCTATATTATAAGGCCACTTCCCATTAAAACAGATGGGAAAAAAATAATAACCTGTTTTTAAATTCTCTCTTTCGATGTCAGAATTTAATACTCTTAAAAAAATCTCTGAAATAATAAATTTAAAAATTAGATCGGCATCTATTTCTTTAATTTTTGAAGTTTCTGATAAACTTGGTAAATTTTGAAAAAAATTTTTAATAAAAATTATTTCCTCATCTTCTTTTTCAGGTAAAATTAACGATATATCTAAATTTATCTTCCATAAGGGGAAAGATTCAATTTTTTTTGAAGAAATTTTAGTAAACATCGTCGGCGATAAAAAAACATTATTCCCTTTTTTTTCTCCTCTTAACATTAGATAGGGATGTTCTTTATTATATTCAATCACTTCTAAAGAAATGTATCTTTGAAAGTCATTGATATCAAGATTTAATTTTTTAATGATTTCATTAATTACTTCCTTTTTATTTTCATCTCTTTTCTTTTTATCAAGTTTTTTTTTAAATTTATCTATAATATTTTTCCAAAATTCAGGGTCAATTCTTTCAATTCCTAATTTCACAGTATCAAAAGCATCTAAAATTCCTGGAGCTATGTTTATTTTAACAATTCGATCCATTTTTGGAGGAGAACTATACCTCATGTTTATAAATTTAACAATTTCAGGATCATATTTTTTAGCAAAATCCTCTAATTCAGTCTCCCCTTCAATTACTCTTCCGATATTTACTAAAGCATTAAGCAACATTGCAAATCAAAATTTAATATTGTCTCTCGGCTTGTATTTCTTTTATTTTAAGTTTTATTACTTATATTTGATAATATATATTCTCTCTATTTAAATCTTGGGGACTTAACAAAATTTCTGTTTTATCATTAACTCTCATTTAAGAGTGTTTTTTTTTAATTTTTGTTTTTAACTGAATCTTAAAAATCTCAAATAATTCTTTAACGAAAAACATAGCTATCCCGCCTTGAATTTTGTAAAAAAGCGAGGTGCCCGTTTTAAAACAAGATTAAGCTTTCTCATACAGAAAGGATATAACTATAATTTGAAACAAAAAAAATTAGAAATATTAAAAGAATTTCTGAAGACCGATTTTTTCATGGTTCTTACTCCAAAATTCCTCAAAATGTCTTATCTTCACTTGAGGGTTTGGATCTAGGAGGTCTAATCTTTATTCTTGTTGGCACGATTAACATGCATTAGAATAATTATAAGATAATGAAAACGCTTGTAGCGTTCATGAAAGAGGAGATGAGATTAAAAGAAAATAGTAAGGGGAAGGCTATTTATGGGAACGTTGCGGGAGAAAGGAATACTATATCAGGGATTTTTAATACGTTACCGAACATGTTTCCGGTGGACATGGCATGTCATTTAATTACTAGTTCAGAAATCGAGAGCGAAGGCAATATCAAGAATTTTTTAGGGGCAGATAATCCATTAAATTTAGAAAAACTATCCTCCGAGGAGAGCAAGCGAATTTTACATCCACGGACGATGGGACTTCATGCGGTGTTAGTGGAGACTCCTATCTTGCATTCCATCGAATTTAATGCTCTCTTGGACATGTCATTTAAAATTCAGAGAAATGAAATATTTTCTGATCATTATTCGATTCAGCAGATGGTGAAACAAGGGTTATTAAGAAAAAGAGGGTGGGATACCCATGAAATCACTTCCAGGGGGAAGGTATTATTTGAACTGCTGAGGAGCTTTAAAAAATCTTAAATCAAATAACTATATTAGAATGATAATAATATAAAAACAGCAATAAATAAAAAAAGAAATATGGTTAGTATTATTTCTCGGGAAAAACGAGCAAGATAAATGAACCTTTAAGTAATCTTTAATAAAACAAGTAAATCATGACGAGGTGAAAAAGATAAAAGTATCGAATGCATTCAATATATTAAAACTATTAAGATGAGAATGAATGCTCATGGAGAATCAAAAAATCATGACAATTGTCCAGGTATTGGGTAATCTAAATTATGATGATGTTGAATTTGCCCATAATGGCGAAACCATTAAAACAGTATTAAGTTCAATTGCGCTTAGCAAGGTAATGGTTCCCGATACAAGCGTTAAAATAATTTATTATATTCCTGAGAGCGTAGTTGCTTTTTTATATGAAAATGAAGAGGAAATAATTCAAAAATTAAAGCCACCTCACGCTTTTAAGGATGATTATGTTAAAAAGAAACTCAATTTGGATTTAAAAATACCTCATGAAATTAAATCTATTCAATCATTGGGACTTTATAATATTAATAATAAAAATACAAATTTTCAAATTAATTTTGAAAACAGTTTGGATAATATCATCATTCAAGTGGTCGCTGATTTACTTGACATGAAGGGAGATTTAATATTTGATATTTCCACCGGATTTAATATCTACGCGAAAGCGCTATTAGAAGCTGCTAGGCATCTTTTAGTATACAATAATTTAAAAGCGATTATCTCCGGTGATTCTCAATTAAAGGTCCAGATTGCTATAGTACCTCCAGTAATGAGAAATATCAAGGGCCCTTATCCAATTACTCTTGTTGAAGAAAAATCGAAAGCATTTTTTTCTATTCCTTATTCAACGACATCAATCCCATCTGCATTTATTAAAGGAGGTGGAAGAGCATATCCACCTGAAATTTATAAAAGTGCACCACGGCTTCTACCAAGTACGAAATCGAAAATTATTGCTCCAACGCTTATAGCATTTAAGGCAATTACTAATAATGTCCCATTAGCATTATTTACAAGAGAGCTTATTTCTTTTTCCGAGGAATCCATGGATTGCTTGGTAAAACAATTAGAAGAGATTAAAAGACTACCGCATTTTATTAACGGTAATTTACTCATTTCTAAGGATGTGATAAACCACGAAAGAGAGCATATCCAGCGCCTCACCCTAACAAGAATGAACGTGAAAAAAAAAGAAGTGATAAATTGCTTGTTTACCTTGGGATTATTTGAATCCCTGAAACAATTTTACGATGAAAATGTTAACACCAGCGAACCTTCCATAGAAAATATAAATAAAATATTTACAGACTTGTATTCTCGGCTTGATATGGGTGTAAACAAGCGCTTTCTCGAAAGAGATTTAAGAGTTATAGAAATTAAATCAAAAAGTTTACAAGATTATGAAGAAATATGTTTAAAAGATTTAAATATTCTTCAGTATCAAGGAATTTCTACAAAGGAGGAACAGTTAAAACCTGATCTTGAAGAATCAAGAACAAGTTCTGACATTAAACGTAATTTTTTCGCTCATTCAGGATTTCTCAATGATTTCATTTTTGTAAAAAAAGGGGTAGATGGTAATATTTTAATAAGATATGATGAAAGTAAATTAAAGACTATAGAGAAATGGTTAAAAACTCCTGAAAAATAAAAATGAATGGGAATATAAATAACTCAATGATTCTAATCAATTTTTTAATAAGCCATTTTAAACACTGACCAAATTTTATGAATTTTAAGGTTTTCTACTTATTAATTAGTAGAAGATTCAAAAAATTCTAAAGGAGTATATTTTATCAAGCCAAATCCCGCAGTACGACCTCCTCCTACATTTGTTAATTCTCCTAATTTGCATAATCCATCAATATATTTATTATAAATGAGATGATTTTCAGTTAAGAAATAGATCATCCAACCAATAACCCCTGAAGCAGGTAAATTTTCTCCCATTTCTCTTGCTTGAGTTTTAATTTTAAAACTACTTGGATACATATATCGATTAACCCATTGTAGAAAATTATTTTTTTCGATTTTATCTTTCTCATCTGAAAATTCATTCCACAGATTCACGAGATTGCTGAACATGATCTCAGGAATGGGGAGCTTTATTGAATAATCTCCTCGAGTAGTATTAAAAAAAGTTGGCTTCAAAAAATCAATTTTAAAACTGCTTACAGGACGCCCTTTTCTAAGATAAGAATTTATTGAAATATCCTCAAATAACGCTTTCCGCACGAGATATTTTTGTTTCATTATTTTAAAAGATTTTTGCTTTTTTTGAATTAAATCATTAATGAGTAAAGAGCTTAAAGAAGGATTAAAAATATTGATATAAAAAATTAATTTTTCTCTACGACACATTATTTGAATGGAATAAGGGCGAATTTTATTGCTAGAATGTAATTCTTGAACGAGATCAGGTTTTAACTCTGTCAACCACTTCATTAAAATTGCTCGAAAAATATACCCAAGAGGCGGATATTGAAACGCTCCATTTTTTTCTTCTGGTTTGAGTTCTAATTTTATTCGAATCATATGAGATAAATTATTAAATTATTTCATATATTTAAATTTGAAAATACTTCGAATGACTAAAAATTGTTTAATCCGTGAATAAAATTTCATCAATTACTTGACTTAAAGCTAATACTAACATGATTCTCTCCCTAAAAGATAAAGAAATTGGAGTATTATGTGATCCAATATTTCCATAACCATTTAAAAATAGTAAATTTTTTTCCTGATTTTCTGAAATAACATTAATTTCACGTAGTCTCTTAATAATTTTGTAATTTGTAATTCTATTAAAATCTTTTATTTTTTCGGATGCAATATTTTTTATTAATTTTTCAATAAATTTCCTTACTGAACTAAGTATTCCAGAAAAATTAGTTTCTTCAGAACTTAGAAATAAATCTTTTTGAATATCAATTGAAATATAATTTCTAATTTCTTCTAAATATTTATCTAATTGTATTTCTAAGAAATTTATTTCGTATATTTCTTTAAGTATATTATTAATTTTTTCATCAAATGGGAGATTTATAATAATTTTTTGCCTTATATTTTCAGGAATTTTTTCATAATAATTATATAATATATCTGCTATTATATATCCAACTTCTTTATGTTCAGAGAGCTCCAATAATAAATTATTTCTTATTTTAGATGGAATTTCTTCAAATTTATTTGATAAATAATCTGCTAGTACATCAAAAGAATTCTGTACTTTTGAATTACTCAAAGTCTTAATTATATTTTTAAAAACATTTTCAAGAAAAGTAATATCGAATAATTGAGACCTTACTTTTAGGATTTCTAGAATATGTTCTACAGCTTGATCTTCATTTGAAATTTTTATTAATAATTCTTCATTTAAATTAAAATCGATTTGTTCAAAATATACAAGAATAATTTCACTTAATTTTTCTTTCACTTTATCATATTCAACAATCTTTTTTAAAATATTATTAATTAATTGATAGGGAATTCTACTAAAAAAATCAGAATTTTTTAACAATCCGATAAGAAAAAGGGAAGATTCTTCAAATTCAGTAATTTTTAATAGAATTTTTTCTATATCTTCATCAGAGAAAAGTTCAAATTTTTCATAAATCATTTTAAGAACTTCAATGGAAGAATCTTCATGGGATGCTAATTCTAATATTAATTCATTTCTAATATTGATATTAATATCTTCTAATTTATCCCATATAAATCTAGCAACCTCAACAGAAGGATCATCCTCATATTTTGCTAAATTAATTATTATATAATAAAAAATTTCTTTTGGTAATTTGGCATAATATTTTCTCAGAATTTTTAAAATCTCGGGAATAGCTCTCTCAAAATTTATTAAATTAAAGATTAATGTATGTCTTACTTCAATAGAAATATCTAAGAAATTATCTGATAATGCTCTAGCTATATAACCCGAAAATTCATTATTTTTAGAGATATTCAGTAATAATCTTTCCCTTTCATTGGGATCAAAAGAACCAAATTTAAAGATTAAATCAAAAATAATATCTTTACTCTCATATATTTTATTAGTTGTCCGAAACATGAATTTTGGAAAAAAATTAATTGATATTGATTGAAAAATTTCATTTTTTTTAAATTTCTAACGTAATTTAAGTATTGATGTTTACTTTTACCCATCCTAAAGGATATTGGGGAATGTTTAAATTATTAACTACATATGCTCTGGATATAGGGATCATTTTAAAATGCTTATGCATGGTTTGTCCTTTAAATAATTGGAGTCTATTAAGGCGGTCGAAAAACACATTGAAATCCATAGTTGGCTGTCTTTTATTGAGAAAATAATCAATTAATAGATGCCCGATAGTTTTTGAAGTCCATTCAGTTCCAAAACCTAATCTCATTAAAAATGAATTATTTGACGAGGTTATTTCTTTGAATATCTCTCGGAGGCGATTTTCATAAAATTGCATGAGATTTTCGAGGTAAGGACTAGATATTTCATTATTTAATTTATTCAAATAATTATAATTATATTCAATTATGTTTTTTGAAAAGAAATTATTAATCTGGCAGATTTTTCGAATTTTTTCTTCTCCTTCTCGTTCAATTAAATCTCCTAAAATGAATTCTCTGATTTTTGAAGATATTGAATTGGAACTCAGGTACCTTTCTTTAAACTTGTCTAAACTTCTATCAAAAATAATCCTATTAGATGCTCTAGCTCCCTCTTTTAACAATTCAATGAAAATGGGAAAGCCGAGCGACTCAAATAGCATTTCATTTCTCCTTTTTGTGGGGTGATATATATTAATTAATCCTAATAACAAATCTTGAGGATTAATTGGAGTGGTATCCGTTATAATGATAAATCTGAAAATATTCTCGCGGGGGTCTGCTCCAAAAATTTTATCTTCTAAAATTTTTCTCATATTTTTTTTCTTTTCATACAACGATCTTCCTCCACGGGGTAAATGATCTAATTCTTGGTTGAATTCTTCTAGATTCTCTTTAGTTTCTTTGATTTTCGTTAAATAATAGTATAAGATTGCTGTTCTAAGCCATCCTTTCATGGAAGAACCAGGAATAAAAGGTTTGAAGAAAGGATTCTTAATAAACGTAGAAATCTCTCTAAGTTTCAAGAGGTCATTTTTTGAATAAGGGAATAGAAATTGTAAATCATATTCGCTTGGCGTATTATTTAAATTTAAATGTTCGAATTTAAGAATGTCGTTGAAATAATCATTTTGAGCGCTTTTAATGAATTTTAAAAGTTCTCCCATTTTTTGAGGAGGTTGATTAGCAAAGAATTTTTCAAAATCTACTTTTCGAATCAAGCCTTCATTTGGAAAAAAGGCAAGTTCTGTTTTTGGGATTTTTTCTCCATTTCCAATATGAAGCGGTGTTATTATTTCATATTCAAGTGTATGTATTTCTCTTAAATCTTTTTCCATTAACATTCAACTCCATGTATAATTATAATAGATAAGCATAGCCATATCGATGGCATTTAAAAGTTGGATCTTCTCGGGACAGAATTTCTGGAGTTAGATCAACCATTTTTCCCATTATAGATCCATTTAATTTTTTGAAAACACTTCCTTCAATTATCAAGTTGATAGCTTTTCGAAAGTAAGTTTTTTGTGATATCCATCCAGTTCGCCTTGTCAATTGATAAAACGAGTTGTTGTCTAATACTCTATGCTTGATCTCATTTTCAGTAGGGATATAAAGTGACAGAGTTAAGCCAAAATCAGTATTTTCTGAATGTTCAGGAATTTCAATTGAAAATAATTTGTCTTTTTCATCAAAATCTAATTCAAAAAATCCATTTCCAATACTTCTTTCACCACCAAGCCCCGTATCACCTAAATAACGAAATTTTAAAAATAAGTCGTTTATAATGGCCGAATCATTTTTTTTATCAATTATATTAATTAATAGGAATAAACCAACATTTTCGTGAAAAAAAACCCGTGAATAATGGTAAATTCCTGTTAAATTAGTTGGTCGATCAATTACAACTCTCGGTAATCTTGTTATTTTCCAAAACTCGTTAATTTCGGGAATTAATTCTCTTTCTTCGCTGGATATCCAGATATTAAAACCTTGGATAAAATTATTTTCAATAATATTGTTATTTTTATCTTTAAAATTTGATTCTAAAAATTCATCATCTCCCGTGAGATAGGCATCAAATAATTTTTCCGAAATATATATTATTTTTTTATAGGTTTTTACATATTTTGGATCATTACCAACGAAATCCTTAAAGATTAATGGTTTTGGAAAAAAAAAGATTGTATTTTCATTATCCTCATAGTATGGAAAAGCCGAACTTAGGAGAAATGGAGGATTTCCTTCGATGAAAGGTTGAATAAATCTATCATATTCATCCTTATTAAAGTATATTCCGGAAATATTGCATAATGCGCTAAAGATAGTATCTGAATGAATGGTTATATCTGTATTTTCTAAATCCATTAGAGTTCCAATGTGAAATGCCGTTTTAGGTCTTAACTTTAATAGTTGATGTAGCACCATCTTCAAGAACCTCTCTATCTTTTTATTTCATTGAATTAAAGGCACTAGTTTTTCTTGAATCTCTTTAATATTAGGGATAATTTCTTCAACGGTTTTAGCATCTTTATTTATATTTTCATAGATATCTTTATATTTACCGGAATTATAATATTCCTCTTCCTTGATATTAATTTTCAAATCGGTGAACTGTATTTGTCCTGATCCTCTTGAACCCGATCCTCCTAAATAATCGTCTTCTAAAAGTTTCATGCATTTAAACACCTCTCCGATAAATTCAACATCTTTAGCATCATAAAGATCATAGATTAAATCTAAATTAAATTCCGCTCCTGCTGGAACTCGTTCTAATTCTCGAGGCATTGCCTGCGCTGTAATTCGATCAATGACCGTTTCAGTTTTAATTTCAGAGAATGGTAAATCTCCTTTCTCTTCCAAATCCTTTTTAGTATATTCAGCCCCATCAATCAACTGGCAATCCCTTACAATTAATCTTGTTGGTTTGTTAATCTCCTTTTCAGCACTTCCAAATAAAAGACATACGGGACAATTATTATAATCACCATCATTTTTACACGCGTGAATTCGGATTAGATTTTTCCCCGTTATTACTTCTTTATTCAGTTCTTTTCCTAAATGTTTTTCTAATAAGGAGCGAAACTTACCTTTCAAAGAACTACCCGGTATGTATGGTTCATTATTTATAGGATTTCGAATTATTGGATTATCAACACCCCCTATTTCAAGACCTCCACCAGAGCCTCCAATGCTAAGCCCTGTTATTAATCGTATCTTTCCAATAATTTGCATTTTTGCTTTTAAATGAAGTTTTGTCATTTTATTTACCTCCAAATTTTTTATGATATGCTAAAATTGCTTCAAAAAAATTAATGACATTATCAAAATGTTCTCTATTTTTTACTTTTTCTAATAGAAAATCTATAGTTCCTAAAAGAACATCCATACCTTGTTTTGTACCATGACGAGCAAATGTATAAGCTAATTTTGGACGAATTAATTGAATTCTATTAAGATTAAAATCTTTGTATTGCCTTCGCTTAAGATCTCCAAAAATCCTACGTATTTGAGTTGAAGTAACCCCATATCTGCCACTAGTTTGTTTAGCAATGTCCATTGAAACATCTACGATTAATTTTCCATTGCCACTTAGGAAATCATTTGGTTTGGCCTTTACTTTTTTATGTATTATATATTCTGTTCTTGGCATTTTTCACCATTTTATTTATTTTTTATTTTTTTTCTTTTAATAATAATTCTGCCCATCGAGCAGGTAAATATAAATCTTTAATTTTCCTCTCTTGAACAATTTTTTGTTCTAATTGTTCAAGATATGACTGTAATGCTTTTTTATTTTTTTTCATTTTTGCATTATAATACGCAAATCTCCAATACCATCCACTATAAAAAGCAGCTTCATGAGCTGTTTTTTCCGGATCATCATCAACATTATAATAGAGATTAATTTTATTCTTATTTTGAATTAATACGGGAGTATTTGACTTGAGACATTTAAGGGCAAAATCATGAACTTTTTTATATAATTCATTAAATCTTAATAATCGGTGAATATATGCTTTACTTAAGCCTTGATTTTTGTAATATTCAAATAAATCTTCTTTTATTAGGCTTAATTCTCTAAACTCATCCCAAGAATATGTAGTACCTAAAACAGTTATGGAATTTTTATTTTCAATAGCTTTTGATTTTTCTTCCGCTGTACGAGCTAAATCTGCTGCTTGATATAATGGAAATTTAGAATCAATAACAAGTACACCACCAGAGATCGTTAGATTTGGATTTTGTAGGGTATATCTGGAGAACACTTGTTGAATGATTTCTGAAATTAATATAATATCATTCCAATGACCGATGAGAAATAGGTCATCTCCACTTGAATAAAGCAGATAAAAATTATTAGTAATGCGTTTTTTAAAAGTCTCAATACAATCGTATTGATTAACGTGGATTTCATTGATTTTTTTGTAATATTCGGGATTAATTAAATCCTCCTCTATTATGTTTCCTTTACAAATTTCAATCATCCAGTATTTAAAAAATAATTTTAATCGCAAACTTAAGGTTGATAAGCGAGATAATGAATTAACTTTAAGTCCTTTTGAAAATATTAATCCCAGATTATCGAGATCCATTCGAATTATTCCAATTTTATCAGTACCAAGGGTGATCGGGTCCTCAGCAATATCATCAAAACTTTTTATGGCCCCCTTCCTCTTCTCATTCATGGGAATTATATTTCCAACGAATTCAAACCCTAAATTAAATTTCAGACCATTAGTGGAAATAGCGGATACTGAATTAGATACCCCTTCTAATGAAGTATTATTTATGGAATAGATATAAACTTGATTAATATTGTTTCTTTTATTTTCTATTTGAGCTAAGAATGTGGATATTTCATTTTCCCTTAACAAATCTATATCGTAATTAAAAAGTAAGGTAAAATCTTTAACATTTTTGATCTTAAATCCTTTATTCTCAACGGACTTTAAATTAATTAACGCAATATATTTTAATCTTGAAATCTTACGGGTGATTTGCTCTAAATCTTGACAAAAATTACATTTTTCTTCCTCATCTAATTCGGATAATTCTTTTTCTTCCTTACAAATACTGCAAATCCCCCCCTTCTCTCCTCCTCTACCTATCGGTTTAAATATTAAATCATATCCATTTGATTGAGATAAAATCTTATTAAATCTTTTAAATTTTAGAGCCCCTACTTTAGCATTAATTTGACTCCAAAGTTCTTTAAATTCAATTTGACCCTCTTCTTCAGGAGAAATTAGGAAATTATGTCTATTAAAAGCGATCCAATCAATATCTACAAATAATTCTCCCTTGAATAAATTATAAAGATAGTTTTGTATAAGGATTATGGTTTTTTCTAATTCCCCTTTACATGAAGCTGGAGCAAGTAAATAAAAATTTCCTCCATCACAAAAAATTTCACAACACGTGGGAAGGTTAAATTGATCAAGAATAAATTTTGAAATGATATTACCCATTATTTCTACAAAAAATGAACGCCCCTTGAGTGCTTTTGCTGCTCCTTTTGAAGAGATTGAATAAATAAAATTTTGAATTCCTGAGATATTTCCCATTATTAGTAAATATCGCTTTTCATTCGGATTTGTTAGGTCTTCCATTTTGATATTTTTAATATTTCCACCTGCTTTTATAATTAAATCTTGAAAAAGACATGACGCAATAGCTGCTGTTGATTTCATGTGATCAAAAAGGGATATATCAGGAATATCAATAAATGTCGCAGATGGGACATTCAATAAATATTTCAACGCAAGAAAATAGAGCGTGGTAAAAGTTATTTTTCCTTTATTGTTAATTATTTCTTCAAGTTCTTTTATGAATTGAGAATATAATCTTCTATATGCTTGTTGTGTGTCAGATGCATATCGCCCAAATGCTTCTTGTTTAGTTAGTTTGGGGAATAAAACCCGCGAATCTTCTAAATTATCAATATTTTCGCCTACACTTAGTGAATTTAAAGAATAATACCCATCTTTCTTAAATTCATGCTTTAATTCTATATCACAAAAAACTGAACGTAATAATTCTGTTCTTGGATCACCAAGGTGTTCTTCTTCCTTTTCTTCTGTCTCTCTACGTAATCGTTCTCCAGAAGAAGCATGATCAGCAATCTGGATTATTTTTACCATTTTTCTTAGATCTAAAAGATCAATGCCATTTACTTGTAATTTGTCTGATTCGGGATTATGATGAAAAAGTATCAATTTTTCAATAATTTCATCGTTAGTCGGTTCAAACAATTTTCCTTTAAGGTGCTCGCAAAAAAAATTTGCAGACCATTTCGCATGAGCCCCATTGCGTCCAAAATCTTCTGCTTTCAAATCCTTGTATTTTTTAGGTTGAGTTTTATCTGCTCTCCAAATAAATTTTCCTAAATCATGTAAAAATGCTCCATAAATTACATCATTATGATATTCTTCCGGAACTAATTCTGAAAAGTTTTCCGCAGCAGTCATGAATGAATAATTTATTCTTTTGGATATAATCTCATTGATTATTAATTATATTTTTTAATTAGATTCATCTTATTTAAATTTTTGCTACTTAATAATTTATTAACTCTAACACTAAGTTAATTTTTTTAATTATCATTCTATCGGTTAATATGATGGTAGAATTCGCGTCTGTATTTAATTTGAATATTCTATACGTTAATAATCAAAATTAATAATCCCATATTACGAAAGCCTGAACCAGGGTTCGAGATTTTAGTAATCATTCCGAATCCTTTTGATATTTTCCAGTATGATAAATTAATTGAGGGGCTAAAGTATTTCGTGAATTTTAAGTTTAAAATTGCGGTAGATACCTTTAATGCCATCAAACTTTCCTCGAATAATCCTCTCTTTCCGGAACTCTTAACTAATCTGGCAAATTTATTATATCATTGGAATACGATTGATTATTCCAAAGTATTGAGCTTTCTCAAAAAAATAAGAACTTCATTCCTCCAAATAGGGGAAAGGATCGCTAACATTCGCCATTAAATTTTAAAAATTCTCAATAAATGGGAATAATATTTATCCGAAATTCATGATCAAATAATTGGAGGAATATAAGAGGTTGAAAAAATTTCTCTCCTATTAATTCATCATATTTTAAAAAATATGGAACGAGAATTTTTTGTTCACGCTAATAATAACGTCGCTCTTAAATATTATCGTACAATTGAAATAATCAATCAGTACAAATAATTTAATCGTCATGGATTAAACACGCAAGATATTGACTATTTACAGCTAAAATTGGAGGAATCAAATCAATTCTTTCAACACTCGTCAAATCGATCGAAACCACATAATTAAACCTTGAGCAAGCCGTTTCAAACAAGTATAACAAAACATGGCGTTTTATCTACCAAAAACAAGGAAAAGCAAACGAATTCAAAAAAATGTCCACCTTACCCCGCAAGACTAGCTTTCTCGCAAGAACCATCCTCCGCTCTATTTTAAGAGAAAAAACCATGACAAACCAATATGTTTTTGAAATTCTACAAGTCATCGAAAAATGAAATCAGTCCATACATGCCCCTGGTATGACCTCGATTAATAGAAAAGATGGGGAAAAATTAAAAACACGCGCAGAAAAAACGCTCATGCCATTATCGAAACCGAAATCCCAAATATCTTGAAAAATTACGTGGTTAATCCCAATCAAATGTATAACATTGCTGATCTTTTCATCCAAGTCTTTAATAACGCCTCATCTCAATTATTTATCTATACTTCATGCTCTTAATAATCATTTAAAAAGCTCTCTTGGTGCCCATTTTTCCTTTTCAAATGGAAATGCTTAAAATTTATATTAACTTCATTTCTTTCCTTTCAAACCTCCTCTTATATAATAGCCTTCCCTTTGGTTAATGGGCTTTTCTATTTTTCCATTTTTAAAATTATTCCTTCCCTTCTTAGTAATATTATAAAGTACTTCAGGGCCTTTATTATCTACATTTGAATAATCCATTCAAGTATTTCATATCCTATTATCATTAATTCTTAATGCATTGCCTCATATAAACCCTTATCAATAAGAATTTTAATAACTAAAGCTAATCCCAGACGAGATATATGAATTTTAATCTTCTATTTGAAGCTCGTTCCTTTGCGACAATATAAAGATGTAAACACATTCTTTGAGGACATTGAAGAATTTCAATCTTCTATTTGAAGCTTGTTCCTTTGCGACCATCGAGCGATAAGAATTATATGAAATACTTACCGAGATTTCAATCTTCTATTTGAAGCTTGTTCCTTTGCGACGAATTATAGCCTCTACAAACCACTAAAATCGTATTATCGATTTCAATCTTCTATGTGAAGCTTGTTCCTTTGCGACTTTAAATCAAAAGGCTGGAGGAATAGGTTTAGGACTATTATATTTCAATCTTCTATTTGAAGCTTGTTCCTTTGCGACGAATGTAGCAATATATGAAGTTTGGTGCTGGAACTGGTTTCAATCTTCTATTTGAAGCTTGTTCCTTTGCGACGGATATTGTCTCAAGGAATTGATGGAAAACGTATCAACGTTTCAATCTTCTATGTGAAGCTTGTTCCTTTGCGACCCCGATACGGAGGGGCTAAGCAATGCCGTGTACAGCAGTTTCAATCTTCTATTTGAAGTTTGTTCCTTTGCGACACGCGGTGAGAGTAATAAAAGCAAACAAAAAATACATGTTTCAATCTTCTATTTGAAGCTTGTTCCTTTGCGACGGAGTGAAAAAAAATTGTTAAAAATAATCGATTATGAATTTCAATCTTCTATTTGAAGCTTGTTCCTTTGCGACGGAGTGAAAAAAAATTGTTAAAAATAATCGATTATGAATTTCAATCTTCTATTTGAAGCTTGTTCCTTTGCGACATATGCATACACCATTCTTCTATGTTTATTATTAATTAATTTCAATCTTCTATTTGAAGCTTGTTCCTTTGCGACGGCTCGTGTCCTCCAGTGCGGACTGCGCCTCCTCATCGTATTTCAATCTTCTATTTGAAGCTTGTTCCTTTGCGACGTCCTATAAACGATTTTCGGTAATGCTATTGATGTAGATTTCAATCTTCTATTTGAAGCTTGTTCCTTTGCGACGATACGTTGTGAGAAAGGGGCTTTTTCGTTTAACTAATAATTTCAATCTTCTATTTGAAGCTTGTTCCTTTGCGACGAGGTATATGAACTGATTTACGTAGAACAATTTAATAAATTTCAATCTTCTATTTGAAGCTTGTTCCTTTGCGACTATAAGAGAAGAAGAACCATATGAACCCCGTCGGGGTGATTTCAATCTTCTAATTTCAATCTTCTATTTGAAGCTTGTTCCTTTGCGACACGGAAATGTGGGGAAAAGGCGGTATTGCCATTTATCATTTCAATCTTCTATTTGAAGCTTGTTCCTTTGCGACTAAATTCCTCCATGTCGGGGTCAAAATCGTCCTCCAATTTCAATCTTCTATTTGAAGCTTGTTCCTTTGCGACAAAAGATATAAAAAGGCAAAAAAAATTCCTCTATGATTTCAATCTTCTATTTGAAGCTTGTTCCTTTGCGACCGTTCTCGTCTTGCCCCATTCTTGGTTAACACCCTAAATTTCAATCTTCTATTTGAAGCTTGTTCCTTTGCGACATGTTCTTTGGAAAATTCCAATATTTCTATGAGATTGAATTTCAATCTTCTATTTGAAGCTTGTTCCTTTGCGACTCTTATGGAAAGAAATACGACAAAAAAATTACTAAATTTATTTCAATCTTCTATTTGAAGCTTGTTCCTTTGCGACTATAATATTCCATTTCTATTATTTCCATTTATATTAAAATTTCAATCTTCTATTTGAAGCTTGTTCCTTTGCGACCTTAATTAGGGAGGTTTTGAATAAGAATGGATACTGATTATTTCAATCTTCTATTTGAAGCTTGTTCCTTTGCGACCATTCTGCGAATATCCTTACCCGTGACTTGCTGTAAAATTTCAATCTTCTATTTGAAGCTTGTTCCTTTGCGACATTAATATTATTTAAAGGTAAGGGAAAAAAACCTGCTGCATATTTCAATCTTCTATTTGAAGCTTGTTCCTTTGCGACGGCGATATCAGTAATTACGTTGAGGACATTGAGGCAATATTTCAATCTTCTATTTGAAGCTTGTTCCTTTGCGACGAGGGAGTTTGGGCTAAAAAAGGAGGTCAGAATCCCTAATTTCAATCTTCTATTTGAAGCTTGTTCCTTTGCGACAAGGAAAAGAGATGATCGATTTGAGTTTCCAAATAATTTATTTCAATCTTCTATTTGAAGCTTGTTCCTTTGCGACTTGGCTGCTGAGTCCTTCGGACTCAACATGAGATGTAATTTCAATCTTCTATTTGAAGCTTGTTCCTTTGCGACTCGCATTTTATTTGACCAGATTTAGTTGATTGAATGTCATTTCAATCTTCTATTTGAAGCTTGTTCCTTTGCGACAGATACATGGTCTTTCCCGGGCACTAATCAAGATATTCAATTTCAATCTTCTATTTGAAGCTTGTTCCTTTGCGACAAAAATGCCAGGATTGGGTTCCCGCAACATTGATAGAATAATTTCAATCTTCTATTTGAAGCTTGTTCCTTTGCGACCAGAGCATAAAGGGGACTCCCCGTGAAAGGGAGTCCACATTTCAATCTTCTATTTGAAGCTTGTTCCTTTGCGACACTACTCCTTCTCCAAATCTTAATCTTGTTCTATAAAACATTTCAATCTTCTATTTGAAGCTTGTTCCTTTGCGACTCAACTTCTATGGGGAGGTCACGTTGAGCCCCCTTATATATTTCAATCTTCTATTTGAAGCTTGTTCCTTTGCGACATGGAATAACATATGAATCTCTAGGAGAGACATTAAATGATTTCAATCTTCTATTTGAAGCTTGTTCCTTTGCGACCAATATCGTCAAACAACATTTCAGAAATTGAAGATGAATTTCAATCTTCTATTTGAAGCTTGTTCCTTTGCGACTAAAAATCAGTCCTTTCACATCTGGGACTGAAATGTTATTTCAATCTTCTATTTGAAGCTTGTTCCTTTGCGACAAAACGATTTTGGAAGTCAAGAAGTTCAAGATGTTCGGTTTCAATCTTCTATTTGAAGCTTGTTCCTTTGCGACGATTAAAAATGGAAAAAGAAGAGTTTCAAAAAAAAATGTTTCAATCTTCTATTTGAAGCTTGTTCCTTTGCGACGATTAAAAATGGAAAAAGAAGAGTTTCAAAAAAAAATGTTTCAATCTTCTATTTGAAGCTTGTTCCTTTGCGACTGTTGATCGGCTCCAACACGATTCTCGCTGAATTCCAGCATTAGTTTCAATCTTCTATTTGAAGCTTGTTCCTTTGCGACTTATCTATGGAATACAATGACAGAGTACTGTGGGAGATGTTTCAATCTTCTATTTGAAGCTTGTTCCTTTGCGACAATTATAACGGAAGGATAATCTTGACGGAAAGTTTCTGTTTCAATCTTCTATTTGAAGCTTGTTCCTTTGCGACTGCGGTAAAGATATTTATGCGGGAAATATAGAGCAAATGTTTCAATCTTCTATTTGAAGCTTGTTCCTTTGCGACCTGGGTGGATTCCACGTCCAAGGGCGGTTTTTGGTGGTTTCAATCTTCTATTTGAAGCTTGTTCCTTTGCGACATGGCCAGGTAGAGCTCGCATTCCTTGAGCCTGTCTGTTTCAATCTTCTATTTGAAGCTTGTTCCTTTGCGACTTTATTTAGCGATTTAGAAACTGATAAATATGCCCAATTGTTTCAATCTTCTATTTGAAGCTTGTTCCTTTGCGACTTTGGGAGGAAACGCAAAACAAACCCCTTCAATTGCTTTAGTTTCAATCTTCTATTTGAAGCTTGTTCCTTTGCGACACAAAAGCCATGCTTTTTGGCGGAAAGGAATGGACGGTGTTTCAATCTTCTATTTGAAGCTTGTTCCTTTGCGACACTGATGAATTCATGAGCAAATTTACTGAAACACCTAAAGTTTCAATCTTCTATTTGAAGCTTGTTCCTTTGCGACGATTGAAAAGAACACGGCTAAAACATCATAAAAAAAAGTTTCAATCTTCTATTTGAAGCTTGTTCCTTTGCGACACATTTCCTGCATATCAGCTGAAAATCTCGACGTATTGTTTCAATCTTCTATTTGAAGCTTGTTCCTTTGCGACACAACAACAAGTTTGATCAATCAATAATTAGATTTTTGTTTCAATCTTCTATTTGAAGCTTGTTCCTTTGCGACTAAGGCGATTTAACAAGGGTTTAGCATTTGCGTTTACGGTGTTTCAATCTTCTATTTGAAGCTTGTTCCTTTGCGACAATTAAAAATGATGTAAAAATGAATCGAAAAGAAAAATTGTTTCAATCTTCTATTTGAAGCTTGTTCCTTTGCGACTCTGGTAATGGCGGAGGCTCATATTCATACTCATATAGATGTTTCAATCTTCTATTTGAAGCTTGTTCCTTTGCGACTATTACCATGTCATAGTCATTAAAATGTCCAGGAATAGTAATGGTTTCAATCTTCTATTTGAAGCTTGTTCCTTTGCGACGGCGGAGTACATTAATCAAGCACATCGAGCGTGCGGAGCGGTTTCAATCTTCTATTTGAAGCTTGTTCCTTTGCGACGTTTATTTAAATATTTGTCTTTTAAAAATAAAGTAGAAAAGTTTCAATCTTCTATTTGAAGCTTGTTCCTTTGCGACATGGATATGAAAGGATTGATATTGAAGGGGAGGATGGTTTCAATCTTCTATTTGAAGCTTGTTCCTTTGCGACACTATAATCCCCATTTCCTGGGGGGCAATGCATGTAACAGTTTCAATCTTCTATTTGAAGCTTGTTCCTTTGCGACAATAATTATTATCATATAAATATTTCAGTTCCTTTTTGTTTCAATCTTCTATTTGAAGCTTGTTCCTTTGCGACATTGTTTGCGTGTACTCAACTCCCCATAGTATTGAAAGTTTCAATCTTCTATTTGAAGCTTGTTCCTTTGCGACGCTCAACGTGACCTCCCCATAGAAGTTGAGGTTTGGAAGTTTCAATCTTCTATTTGAAGCTTGTTCCTTTGCGACTTCTAAAAGAAATTCGATTAGCTTTTCTTTCGGGATTCGAAATGGTTTCAATCTTCTATTTGAAGCTTGTTCCTTTGCGACATTGGAAAACGGTTTGTATTCCTGTCCTTGCATTTTGTTTCAATCTTCTATTTGAAGCTTGTTCCTTTGCGACTACTCAAGAATCACAAATAGCGGAATATCATGCTTCTAGTTTCAATCTTCTATTTGAAGCTTGTTCCTTTGCGACATGTGGAGGGATCTGGACGAGAAAACCAAGGAGATAATGTTTCAATCTTCTATTTGAAGCTTGTTCCTTTGCGACACTTAAAAATGAAAAAATAATGAATTTCATACTTAATCAGTTTCAATCTTCTATTTGAAGCTTGTTCCTTTGCGACGAGTTCATTTCACACGTCGGAGAATCTCTAAGGCTTTTGTTTCAATCTTCTATTTGAAGCTTGTTCCTTTGCGACGGGGGGGAGGGAGGGGTCATTGGAAGTAAAATCCCTCGAGTTTCAATCTTCTATTTGAAGCTTGTTCCTTTGCGACTCTAAGATAAGGAGGGTAAATAATGCCTAAACAAAAAAGTTTCAATCTTCTATTTGAAGCTTGTTCCTTTGCGACGAAAAGGTGATTGAATGAGTAATTATGAAAAAGAGTTTGTTTCAATCTTCTATTTGAAGCTTGTTCCTTTGCGACAAAGCGAGCGATAATGGAACGAGCTCCCGAGAAACGTGAAGTTTCAATCTTCTATTTGAAGCTTGTTCCTTTGCGACATCTCAACGGCATAATAGATTCCCCGTTGAAATTTCTTGTTTCAATCTTCTATTTGAAGCTTGTTCCTTTGCGACCTCTGGAAGATCGTCGGTGGAAAGCACACGCAGACGGGTTTCAATCTTCTATTTGAAGCTTGTTCCTTTGCGACGGAAATCAGTGTTTATGATGATCTCCCACTATTTGACACGTTTCAATCTTCTATTTGAAGCTTGTTCCTTTGCGACATCATGGTTACCAAGAAAATTATGGAACATTAGAAAACAGTTTCAATCTTCTATTTGAAGCTTGTTCCTTTGCGACAGGATACAACCCAGCCCAGATGATGGGCTGGTTTTGGTTGTTTCAATCTTCTATTTGAAGCTTGTTCCTTTGCGACTTTAATTGACGACATGTCTGACCCAGCGAGTTTCGAGCTGTTTCAATCTTCTATTTGAAGCTTGTTCCTTTGCGACTAGGATGGAAATTTAATATATTTTTGTCTTTGGTATGGTTTCAATCTTCTATTTGAAGCTTGTTCCTTTGCGACGGAGTGATCATTCGGTTAATTGCATCAGTGGTTGTAGCAAGTTTCAATCTTCTATTTGAAGCTTGTTCCTTTGCGACCGGATGGCGGAGGATAACGAATTTTACAGGAAACGATTGTTTCAATCTTCTATTTGAAGCTTGTTCCTTTGCGACAATGTAGACTATGTCATTTACATCATAAATAGTATCATGTTTCAATCTTCTATTTGAAGCTTGTTCCTTTGCGACGTTCCCGTTGGACTAGGCATTTCGGTAATGTCCGCAATTGTTTCAATCTTCTATTTGAAGCTTGTTCCTTTGCGACGATAAGGAAGGAAAATTTAACGTTCCAGATATTAGTAGGTTTCAATCTTCTATTTGAAGCTTGTTCCTTTGCGACCGCTCTTCCTCTTTTTTGAGCTCCTCAACCCTATCTTGTTTCAATCTTCTATTTGAAGCTTGTTCCTTTGCGACCATTGATTTTAGCACGAGAAATAGAAAAAATCATAAAGTTTCAATCTTCTATTTGAAGCTTGTTCCTTTGCGACGCAACCTGCTTCCTGCGTTCCGTCCAGCCGAGCAGGGTTTCAATCTTCTATTTGAAGCTTGTTCCTTTGCGACAAAAGAAATTAAAAAAAAATTAATTTACTAATTTATTGTTTCAATCTTCTATTTGAAGCTTGTTCCTTTGCGACGTCCGAAATGTCACGTGCCCCGTCATGCGACGAGGAGCCGTTTCAATCTTCTATTTGAAGCTTGTTCCTTTGCGACATTAGATTCCTTATTATTCTTACTATTGATTATGGCCAGGTTTCAATCTTCTATTTGAAGCTTGTTCCTTTGCGACACCTAAAAAAAATAATGATAGGCTTTGGTACTTTTTTGTGTTTCAATCTTCTATTTGAAGCTTGTTCCTTTGCGACGAACAGTAGGGCTGGACTACTGTCATTCTAGCGTAGTGTTTCAATCTTCTATTTGAAGCTTGTTCCTTTGCGACGTAAACATCGAAAATTTGAAAAAACAAGTAGAACTATGGTTTCAATCTTCTATTTGAAGCTTGTTCCTTTGCGACTATTTTTCTAAAGCCGTCAAATGTGTTGTCGACTGTTCGTTTCAATCTTCTATTTGAAGCTTGTTCCTTTGCGACATTCATCTTTTTCCCCTTCATCAAAATAGTAGTTCCAAGTTTCAATCTTCTATTTGAAGCTTGTTCCTTTGCGACCGTTCTTAAAGCCTCTACTCCGCAAATAAGATCTCACGGTTTCAATCTTCTATTTGAAGCTTGTTCCTTTGCGACAGGAATAATAAAAATCGATGATGGAAATGGCGGGAAAATGTTTCAATCTTCTATTTGAAGCTTGTTCCTTTGCGACGGTATTATAATAATTCAACTATTGGTATTAATAAATTTGTTTCAATCTTCTATTTGAAGCTTGTTCCTTTGCGACAAAAAAAATGATCCGAATTTTATTCAAATATTACCTTATAGTTTCAATCTTCTATTTGAAGCTTGTTCCTTTGCGACTCTATGATGATAAATCACGGGGATGTTCTGATCATTAAGTTTCAATCTTCTATTTGAAGCTTGTTCCTTTGCGACGCAAGCTCGTGGGAATCGTATTATTTACCAATAAAGGGGTTTCAATCTTCTATTTGAAGCTTGTTCCTTTGCGACTGTAAGGCTTATTAACCTTACATTGAACGATAAAGAAAGTTTCAATCTTCTATTTGAAGCTTGTTCCTTTGCGACCCGCACGGGCTTTAGCTCATGCCTCACGGACGTGATTTTGTTTCAATCTTCTATTTGAAGCTTGTTCCTTTGCGACGGAAAAAAATCTAATTGGTCATGATTTTTCGGCAATGTTTCAATCTTCTATTTGAAGCTTGTTCCTTTGCGACTAATCAATATTAAATAATCCCAACCCCTTTAGTTAATGTTTCAATCTTCTATTTGAAGCTTGTTCCTTTGCGACCTCTCAAGAAGATAAAAAAATAATCATGGAAAAACTTGCGTTTCAATCTTCTATTTGAAGCTTGTTCCTTTGCGACATTACGGATACAAAAAGGAATAATAACCATCAAGGAATGTTTCAATCTTCTATTTGAAGCTTGTTCCTTTGCGACAATGAAGATGGAACAGTCCCCCCAAAACCAAAAACATGTTTCAATCTTCTATTTGAAGCTTGTTCCTTTGCGACTTAAATGGCAAATACTAAGTGCTAATAAACCTAACCTGTTTCAATCTTCTATTTGAAGCTTGTTCCTTTGCGACGATTATTTCTTGAATGTCATAAGCGGGCTTAATGATCTGTTTCAATCTTCTATTTGAAGCTTGTTCCTTTGCGACATTTCCGCGAGACATTTAAAATGTTCATAAAATTCGGTTTCAATCTTCTATTTGAAGCTTGTTCCTTTGCGACATTACGTTACTTCCTGAACTACCAGTAGACCCTCCACAAAGTTTCAATCTTCTATTTGAAGCTTGTTCCTTTGCGACATCGAAATATAAAATTATTAAAATCAATAATAAAATGGTTTCAATCTTCTATTTGAAGCTTGTTCCTTTGCGACTATTATATATTTATAATATATAATATAAATCTCCTATATAAACTTTACCCTTGATCTCTCAAGATCGCTCTTTTCCCGAGTAAAAATTAATTATTTACGCTTCATATCAAGGAAACATATCGGACTTTCCCTCGATTTGTTAGTACGTAACTTAATTTGGGTGTACTTGGTCTCATCTCATGTATATTCGATCCTGATTTTTTTATGGGAGTGTCGAGCATCATCGATCGATCGATTAATTTATAAATGAAGCTCGACGAAAATTGCCTCGTGGAAAACAGAGCACGGACCTTGTTTTCATGAAAGAAGGTTGAAAGGGAATCAATTCAGGGAGGAGAATCGCCCATTTTAGAAATTTACCATGAGCATCCCGATGGGCGTGCGGCATTAATTTAACGAAAGATCGTTCGATCAACTAGGCTTTAATTTTGATTTTTCGAATTTTTATAATGGTAGCAAGGAGATTTATTTAATGATTTTTTTCCTTTATAAATGGGGGAGAAGCGATGCTCGAAAATATTTAAAAGCTTTAAATATGAAATGGGGGATAAATGTTTCTTAAATAATGGGAGGTGAATTGAGGAGCTTGCTTCAAGTGAGGAATGGGAAAAAGGATGAAATTGATAAAATAATAATCTTTTAAATCTCTCTCCGGCATTTAAAAGGGTAAAGAAAAGTTCGTGATTTCGAGCTTTAAAAGGAAAAAAATAGAAGTTAAATGAATAAATGCTGAAGAATGGGGGGTAAAAATAGAAAAATAAGTATAGTAAATAGAGGGAATTAAATATTCTCGATGATGGTGGCTTCAGATACGCCACCGCCGCCGCAGAGGGTGGCGAGGCCGTAGGAGGCGTCTCGTTTTTTCATCTCGTGGATGAGGGTCACGATGATGCGGGCTCCAGTGCAGCCGACGGGGTGTCCGAGGCCTATTCCGGAGCCGTTAACGTTAGTTTTATCGAAGTCCCAATTGAGTTGTTGGGCGACAGCGACGTATTGAGCAGCGAAGGCTTCATTGCATTCTACCAAGTCGACATCCTTGTATTCCAAGTTGGCTTGTTTGAGGGCGAGGGGTGCGGAGTACATGGGCCCCATTCCCATGAATTTGGGGTCATTTCCGATTTTGGAGATGGTTTTAATTTTAACGAGGGGGGTCAAGCCGAGGTCTTGAGCTTTGTCCAATGTGGTTAGGAGCAGGATGCAGGCGCCATCGTTTATACCTGAGGAGTTTCCGGCCGTGACGGTGCCATCTTTTTTAAAGACGGGTGGTAATCTTTCTAAGTCTTGCATGGTAAGGCCAGGTCTAAAATGTTCGTCTTTATCGAATATATAGGTTTTTTTTCGGGTTTTTACTTCGACGGGCAGGATTTCGTCCTTGAACCTGCCGTTGGTTGTAGCTTTTTCAGCGTTATTATGAGAGCGTAGAGCGGCTTCGTCTTGCATTTTTCGCGTGATACCGTATTTTTCAGCGATATATTCAGCGGTAAGGCCCATTATATATCCAGGGGGGGCGAATATTTTACTTCCTGCATGTAGTCCTTCCATTATGCCGCATTTCATTTCTTGATTTCTTAGTCGGGCGCCAAATCGGGCGGAGGGAATGTAGTAAGATACGTTGCTCATGCTTTCAGTGCCTCCGGCAAGAATCACGTCGCCATAACCCATTTGAATGTCTAAGATTGCGCACCGAACAGCTTCCATTGCAGAGGTGCATACACGATTAATGGTCATTGCTGGTACTTCGTGGGGGATGCCAGCGAGCAGAGCAGCAACACGAGCGACATTCATTTCCTCTTGAGGTTCCATGCAACAACCTGCTTTAACATCAGCGATGATTGAAGGGTCAATACCGGTGGCTTGGATGCAATCTTTAATTACAAAGCTTAGTAATTGGCTTGCGTTATAGGGCAGTAAGGACCCTCCAAACGTGCCAATTGCAGTTCGTTTAGCATAACAAATTACGATTTCTTTTTTTTCGGTCATGTTTTTATCCTCATTTTCTTTTTCTTATTTCTTTTCTTTTATTTGATATTTCATCAAGCTCATTAAAAATTAAGTTTAAAAAAGGTTCAAAAAATAATAAATTTTTTATTTAGTGCTGTAAACGAGGAATATACGTTTTGACGAGGAATCTAATTAATTATGGTAATTATTCATGGCGGGTTTAAGAGAATGCAATAGAAATTAGAAAATAATAATTATCTGTATCGTATTTCGGGCTCGGTTAAACATTAGAAAAGAATTCCGAATAGAGAGAAGTAGCACCTCAATTTATGTTTTAGGATTTTAGATTATTGAGAGAAAAAATATTTTATAGAGAGGATAATTCGCCTAATATTTTCCACTTATTTTTTATTGAACCACTTATAATTTCTTCTATTTAATCCAAAAAGACTGTTTCTTTATTCTCGCATTTTTCAGCGCAATTGCGTTAACGAATTATTTTTGTTTTTCATGAAAATAAGATTAATTATTATATTTTTTGTAAATAAAGATGTTTTTTTACATTATTCTCAAATCGAAGGAAGTATAAGTATTTATAATTTTCCCACTATGAGGCCAAATTATATAAAAAAACTTAACAATTAGTCCGATTTTCATGAATAAGTCGAAATTTGAGTTTTTTCATTATTCCTCCCCATGGACTTGTTAGATATTTGAGCAGTTTATTGCAAATCATATGATAAAAATTTATGAAAAACTATTTCCCGCTCCCTCTGCAATTAATATAAAACCACAGGCAACCATAGGTCATCTAATATATAAAGAAGATCTCCCTAAACAGCTCTATGAGATGAAACAGGACATTATTATTAATAATGAGAAAGAGAAAGTGATTATTGATACAAAATATAAGATTTCCAAGAGAGAAATTTTTAGATAATTTAAAACAGGCTTTAAAAGGCTCCAACAAAGATAATAAACTTAAAATTCCTTGGAAAAAAATTTTAGACAATAAAACAAGTAATTATGAACTTAAAGTTTGGCGAGAATTTGATTCAGAAAGAGATACAATAACGCCACGTGAATCTGATATTAATAAATATCTTCAAAATCTTTTGAATGGTGAGGGGGGATAAATTGAAGTACGATTTTTATGCAAGTTTTCAGATTGAAACAAAAAATGTAGAAAAAAGCAAAGAAGAAATCGATCAACTTACGAGAGGACTGGGAACATATTCCGAAATACGCCACGTGCCTTCCAGAATAATGTTGTTAACAAGTGTGCATGCGATCAAGCAAAAACTTCCAGATAAAAGAAATCAGAAAAAAATCGACTCCGATGTTTATGCTAAAGTTGGAGAAAGAGATTCTCTAGCATGATTTGAACCTAGAATTAATTTCAAAGAAAATGATCATGTCTGGGCTCATATTAAAGTTAATAAAGATCTGAAGATGAAAGGACTCATAGAACCTGTAGTAGGAAGAGATTGGGAAGAAAAAGAGGCAGGAAGGAAATTAAAATCGCATGGGTTATTTTGGTCTCCGGGGTCTATTTTAATGAAAGAAGCGACTTTTCAAATAATGGATTATGGACTGTGGAAGCAAGTTGTATAATAAACAATAATTAAACTCAAAATGCTTGTATTAAAAAGGGGCACATTTTCAAGAATATCCATTTATTAATTATTATATTAAAACAAATCCATTCTACAAAAGTGACTTAATGTAAATAAAATCATAATTTAATAAGAAGTATTGTATATTAATATTTAGATTTGAAGAATTATCATTTTAAAAATAATAAAAATAAAGCTATAAACCAGAAAGATGATTTTTATGATTTTTAAAAACTTTATAGAGTTAAATTCGATAGTAGCAAATGGATTTTTCGTAAATGATATTATTTCCTTATTAAAGAAAGAAGATATGAAGATTGAGAAAAAAGATCAGCAAATTCTTAATGATGCCATTAAATTTCTTAGATTAATTCAGGACGGGTTTAAATTTCTCTCAGAAGAAATTCCCGTGGAAGATCTTGAAGATTCCTTAAATGCTTTTAAAATTGCTTTTGAAGCTTTAAAAAATAGAAAACCATCTTTTAAATTGAATGAACTTTCTAAAATTCTAAATGATTGTAAAAATGAACTTGAAAAATTATTACTTGAAAAAGGAAAAATCAGCAATCAAGAGGTGTCAGAATCTATCAAGCTTTATGATTCAATAAGAATTCTTTTACTTGAAAAAGCAAAAGCCCTCTTGAATAATGATAATTCTCCCCTTGAAATTTAACAATGATTCATCAGATAATTGATTCTATTAATTTTTATTTTTATAAATTAAGAGTTTTAATAGAAGATTTATTGAGTTATTCTTATTTTACTGAAGATCAATATAAATTGATATCTAAATTAAAAACATTTAATAAGAAGTTTCAAAAAAAAATTTTAAATGAATGCGAGGAACTATTTAATAGATTATCCTCAAATAACATTAAAGAATCAAAAATTTACACGACGAAATTAATAAAAAAATTTCCTGGTATTTACCTTATTTCAAGCTTTTTAATGATTATTTATCTGTTTTAAAAACTTCAGAAAATATAAAAATAAACCAAGGAATTTTTCTTATTATTGAAAAGTTTACCAAGAAAGTTTCAGAGGATTCCCGTTTTATTATTTTTCCTAAATTTAGTGTAAATTATGGTTATTTGGATATATCTACTAATTTAAACAAGTTTACTAAAGTTCTTAATGAGAAACATGTTATAGATTTTTTATTATTGCAAATTCCTTCATTTAATCAGAATGAAATTCTAAATAACTCAATTTTAGGACATGAAATTGGGCATTATATTGAAGAAAAATTGAAATTAAGCGTAGATTTAATAAATTTAATGATTGAACAGAGAATTTTAACTAAAGAGAAGATAGACTCTCTTATTAAAGAAAAATTTGATAGAGAAAGAACATATGATAAAGATTTGGAATATACGGATTTTTTATTAGAAGAATTTCACAAATGGGTGTATGATAAAATTATATCTTGGATGAAAGAAATAGTATCTGATATAATTGGCTTAAAAATTTTCGGTTTAGCTTTTTTCTTTGCTACTGTCGAAGCTTTCTCTCTCACACAATCCACGGGAGGTAAAGAACATTCTCCTACTTATCTAAGGGTAAAATATTTAATTGAAGATATTAAAAATACTATTATTAATCCTGGATTAGAGCTGACTAATGTTGGAGAAGTTCCTATAAGCTTGTTTCCCGGAATAAGGATTGCACAAATATCTTTTCATAAATGTGATTTTCACAATGAAAATTTTCCTAAACCAGAAAAATATTTTGGTTCTACTGGACCAAGCTTTAGCGAAATTTATAAGGATAGAGACTTGTTCATCATAGAAAGGGAACTTGATCAAAATAAATTAAATAAAAAAATCAATCTACTTATCTCCATTTTAGAGTCAGATTTTTCACAAGATATTAGTGTTTTTTTCTCGGAGTTAAAAAAAATAATTAACTTAAGTTTTGTAAATTTATAATTTTCCTTAAAGTTAAAACTTTTTTTCTTGGCATGATGAGGCAATTTGGGAAATCTCTTAGATGAATGAACATCTCAACTTCTCGGAAATGGAAGGAAAAAAGGAAAATTCACGTTCTTGCTCGCAAGCCAAGGGAAGGTGCGCCTTAGGAATAACAATGTCCTGCACGTATCACGCCGATATTACACGGGTTTATTAAAGGTCGAAGATAATATCTCCGTAACATGTTAACCCATGAGAAGTCTTGCCTCACCCATGCGATATAAACACGCCGGGAGGTAGACTTCTCACTCTTTCTTTCTAAAACGTTTTAGAAGTGCTCCTCGTGATGCAATCAATTCCGATTTTAGGACAAGATGGGGTGCTCCGAAACTTTCTCTCGGAAATTAACCCCGCCTTTTCTGCGTCC
>JALGVJ010000040.1 GCA_029838195.1 Promethearchaeota archaeon | reverse complement strand
TTTTTTTTAGCGTGCTCCCTAACTTTTTTTAAGGATCTTTAGAGCATGCCATTTTTTTTAGTTTTAGAGGAAAAAAAATTTGAATGATAGATATCTTATAAAGTCAAGAATTTATAATTTTTTATATCTTTCAGAATAATATGGGAAAAATAGCATATTGCAAAAGTTGTAATCGAGTAGTAGATAAACCCCGGAGAAAACCGATTGATAGTTTTCGATTAAATATTTATATCATTATTATTATCGCCACTTTAGGATTTGGCCTCATTCCTTTTATAATTTATAGACTCGGTTTTGTTAAAAAGAAATATTGTCCCGACTGCCAATCTGAATTAACGTTCTATACCTCTCGCTCCGAACTTCCCGGCGATACCACGCCCTTCTTGCATTTAATTGAAAGAGTGGAATCGGAAAAGAAAAAAGGTAAATCCAAGAAAGAAACTAAAAAAGAAGAAGTGTTAAGAAAAGTAGAGGAAAAAAAGAGAAAAAAAGTCCAAACTCAAGAGTTTAAATATTGCCCTTTCTGTAATAAAAAATTAGAAAAAGACGCAATTGTATGTAGTTATTGCGGAACTGAATTAAATGAAGATCAATAAAAATTGGACTATGAATTTTTTTAATTCACGATTTAATTCTTTTAAGATAAGGAAATAGAAGAAAAAAGAATAAAATTAAAGGTGAAAAAATCACGCAAACGGGTTATTGTCCTCATTGTGAACAAAATGTTCTACTTGTAAGGGAGAAAATGGATATTTGTTTGGTTTTAATATTAAGCATTTTTACCATGGGATTCGGATTAATAATTTATTTGATTTATTACTATTCAAAACCAGAAAATAGATGCATTCACTGCAATTCCGTTGTGGAACTGCCGAGTATTACAAGAACTTTAGAAAAGAGTAGAGCAGAAATATCATATCAAGAAAGTAAGCCAGAGAGGTCAGTATCCCAATCCTATACTCCCCTTGAACTTGAAAGGAAACCAATTTTAAATGATTATTCCACTTCAAATATAAGATATTGTCCTTTCTGTGGAGGAGCCGTCAAGCGTGATCATAAATATTGCCCTAATTGCGCAAGCAAATTAAAATAAAGCTAATTTTATTTTATCTCATTCTCTTTGAATTACATGAGAAAAGTGAGGGGATAAAAACCAAAAAGAATCGTTAAAGAGAAGCCAAGAGTAAGCTGTTTCTTAAAAAGAGATTCTTTTTTTAATTGGAGATGGGGATATACAGATTCTAATTCTTTTTTATGAAAGATTAAGAAAAATCCGTTAATTAAAATAATGAAAGCACAGAAAGCACCGATATGTTGTAGCGCATAAAGAATTTCTTGGATGCCATATTGAAGATTCGAAAATATCATTAAACTTTGACTTAAATATTGAAAGAAAATGTTTTGAACAATGGTTAAAAGCGAGATAAGAATGATTTCTTCATTTTTTGAAAACAAGAAGTAATTAGCAAGGACGAGGTAAAAAATGATCTCAAGGACAAGTTTAGATTTTTCATGTTCAAATTCTCTTGTTTTAAAGAACATTTTAAGGAAAAATTGATTCTTTAAATAAATTGAAAATAAAGATAGTATGGAGAAGAACATGAATAGCAATAGATTATCCAGTAGATACAAGAGATTTACAATATAATGAAAACTAAAGAAATTTTCCATGTTTTATGTTCTTTTTTTACCTTTAAAAATTCCTATTTTTTCTGAAATCCATTTTTTAATATTCAGAACTTCACTTTTCTTGGTTAAAAATCAGGGAAATGGATTAAAAATTTAAAACGGTTTAAAGAAGTTTAAATAATTATTTCATGAAATGAGATCATGATATTAATTCTTTCTATTTTCTTTTTTTTAATTCTTGATGGGATTTATATCGCATGGAAGAGGAAGCTTGATGATTCTTTCTTGAGAATTTCATTAATTCTTGCATTTATAATCTTCATGTTTCTCTTTGCGAATAATTTAGATTATTTTCAAGAATGCATCCTACTTCTTACGATCATCTTATTTATTGTTTATTTTCGGATTAGAATTTTTAGGAGTATCTTTTTAATGATTTTTTATTATCTTTTCTTCACTCAAGATATTTTTTTATTACTTTCCTTATCTCCCCTCATTGCATGTTATTTCATTCAAGATAAATATTATTTTTATACTTCTTATTGCATGATTTCTTCACTTCATTTTTTTCTTGCTCCTATTTTTGTAGTCAATTTTACAGCTTGGACATCCTTATCCTTTTTATTTTTGAATTTATTATTGGTTAGTTCAGATTTTGCCATGTTCCATAAAGCAACTCTCTTTTTCAAGAGAAATTACCATGTAGCGGAGATATTTTTAAAAAGTGCGGAAGAAGGATATCCCCTATTGATAGAATTGCCTCACATCGTCGCTCTAAATATATCATGTATTGATGGCCTGTACCAAGTGAAATATCTCTTGCCCATTTCGAAAAATATCGATGAATTAAGAAAAAAAGCCAAGCAAGTAGAATTTATTTTACATTCAAAATTAGGGGAAACAAAAATCAAGATACAAAAAATAGATATAAAGGATCTTTTTTCAAGAAAATTTCATGAATTCAAGAAGAGTGTGAACTCTACTAATTATCTTGATTTTTTTAAGACTTTGAGTAATAAATTTCCTTTAAAAATGGATTTATTTGTTTGTTATGAAAAAATAAGGTCTAATGGGGAAATGGTTCCTTTTGATAATAACTGGGCTCTAACGTCCAATTCCGTGATGTTGAATAAGAATAGAATTCAAGCTCAACAATTAGAATCGTTAAATTGGCAAGAAAAAACAAGGAGTTTTCTCTTTCATGATTATTTAGTAAAAGCTCGAGTCTTTTTATCCATCGAAAAACAAAAAGGGAAAGAAAATCCCGTGTTCAAGAATGAGATCTTTAATTTGAAATCTAGGTTATTTCTGTATCATAAAATTTTTACGAAAAAGATTTGTCTCAATAAATTAACACGTGCTAGTGATTTTTTAACCACTCGTGCCCTTTTACCACAGATTAAGGAGTATGAAGATTTATTTCTTGCTCCCGATCGTAATAGAGGAAACTCGATTTTATTAGGATTTTTGATCGAGAGTTCGCGTGAAACTAATCGCCCTTATAATTTCAATATCGATGATTTTGCTAAAGGTGCGATGATTTTGGGAAGTCCTGGAACGGGAAAAACATTTTTACAAGGACACATTGTAAAAGAAATAACGCGAAAAAGAAAAGATGTGGGAATTTTAGTTCTTAATCTCACGAAATCGGGACAACATAAATTTTATCCTCATTTAGAAGTATTAGAAATGAAAGATTTTAAAATACCATATTTTCCTCCTTGTAATGTCAGAGAATTTCCCCTGGAAAGGACAATCTTAGCAATGGAGTCCGCAAGATACATTGCTGGCTCCTTGGGTTTAAAAAACGTGCTGGAAACCATTATTTATGACGTATTATTAAGAGAAGCAATTCCTCCTAAAACAATCAAAGATCTCTTTAAATTGGTTCTCTTGCATCTTAAAGAGAAGCCGTATGACAATCGTTTAACGTTGAATTTTATGCAAGCAATTCAAAATAGGTTAAGTGCTTTCTTGGATACGGGTTTAATGAATAATTTTTCCTTGATAGATCAAGAATATCCTAAATGGTTTAAAGAATGGATTGATGGAAAATCCTTTTTTGTTAACTTAAAAGCACCTCAAAACGTTCAGAGATTTGCCATTTTTGCTTTACTTAATCTCATTAGGTATCGCTTTAGCGGAGAAGAGGTAAATCATTTAAGAAATTTAATAATGATTGATGAAGCACACGTGCTTTCAGGGTCACCTCCTCATAGAATGAGTGTCGACGACGATGAGATGGTGACCTTTAATGTTCAGACGCAGATTTTTTCTAATCTTATTAATGAGTTCCGAAGCCGAGGAGTTTCTATCGTCTTGGCAGATCAACGGGAAGAAACCTTAGAATTTGCCAAAACAACGGGATTAAAAATATTTTTCCGAAGTCGAATTACAGGAGAATATTTAGAAGAAAACTTGTTAAAATTAATTTCTCGCTTAAAAAATCGCCATACCATTGTTTTATCGGAAAATGAAGTAGTACACATGAAAACACCTGATTTTGAAGCTTAAAAAAATCTTTAGAAGTAAAACTTAATGATGAAATTAATTTTCTAAACAAAAAAAAGAAATTACTGATTTTAAAATCTTTAATAAACAAATAGATTTAAGATTTTCGAAAATATGATTAAAAAATTTAATTGTTTAATTACCGGCAACCGAGAAAATGTCCAATAATAAAAACTTAAAAGAATGGTGGGAAAAACCCGGACTTGGGATCATATATCAAATTAAGGAAAGATCAGGATGGATTTAGGAGATGAATTTCAATAAATTTAACGCTTCTATGAAGGATGAAAAGAGAAATTTACGATTTAATGGTCTTTTTTGTAAAATGAAAGAATGGGTGGAATTTTCCAAGCAAGTAGGAGTTGATTATCATGTTTTTGAGGCAAAATGGCATGATAGATTTTTCTTAATTCCTCTTGATTTTAGCAATTATTGGACTATAAAACTTTTTAGTATTCTTAGTTCCAATTTAATTTTAAAAGAGAACTAAAAATTAATATTAAGAGGTAAAAAGAAAATGACCATGGGTTATTGTCCATATTGCCAAAAAAATGTTTACATGAAAAAAGAGGATTTCAAGGTAGGTCTTGCGATTTTGTTACTTGTTTTTACTGCAGGGTTCGGTTTATTCATTTATCTCATGATTTATTTGGATAAACAACCTAATCGGTGTATTTATTGTGGAACTAAATGCCAAGAATTATTATTGTCATCTTCCCCCTCCGCTCCAGAAAATTCAGAGTCTGTGAAATCAGCTCCTTATCAAAAGGTTTCAATTACAACGGCTCAAACGGATTTTCCTAAAAAACAAGTATTATTACAAGAAGAAGCGAGATTTTGCATGAATTGTGGAGCAGAGTTGGAGAATAATGTGGATCAGCGATATTGTCCCGCATGTGGGAAAAAAATTCATGATTAAATAATCATTTTTTAATTTTTTATTTTTATTTTTTTAATCAGGAGGCCTTCATTCTTTCAAGATTTTCATGAATTGATAGAAATAATCATAAGATTTTTCAAAATGCTTGTCTTCCTTTGAATAATTTAATCCTTCAGTAAAAATTCGTTTAAATCCTTCAGCGTCTCTCCCACGAATGATTTTTTTATATTCTTTAACAACATTTTCAAAAAGATCTAAGATTTTATGAAATTGAGGATTTTCCATTTGAATATCACCAAACATTTCCATTTCTCGCTGGATGATGCTTTCAGCAAATACTTTTTGAAGTAAAAACGTGGTACCTGTATAATTCGTTAATTCTGAAAGCGAATTACTTGTTTTTCGCAAGAGATATAAAAAAAGGATATTTAACATGTGAGGTATTCCCAAGGTAAGAGCTATTTTTTTATCATGAATTTCCGGCGTAGTTTCCGTGATGATAAATCCTTCTTTTTTTAATAAATCCATGAGCACATTTACCTTTAGATTAAAATAGACGGTACCCCCAATTCTTAGTAATATTATCACGTAGTTTTTGAATTTCTTAATTCCTGGACCAAACATTGGATGCAAGGAAATACAATTTATCGGATACTTCTTGCAAGCAATTTCTAACTCTTTACACGCCAAAGATTTCAGAGAAGCAACATCAAACAAAATCGCATCTTCTTTTAAGTAAGGTGCGACATTTTTAATCATCTTGGGTGTAGATTTTATAGGAATAGAAATCATGACAATATCTGCATCTTTTACACTTGTTTTAAGATCTAATTGATAATTCACACCTAGTTCTTGAGCAACTCTTTTTAAGCGATCCTCATTCCGAGCCATGAGCAATACATTAAAGCCATTATTCTTAAAAATGCGAGCAAAGACTCTACCCAATCCGCCAGAGCCTCCGATTATAGTGACTTTTTTACCTAACATTGTTTTAAATTTAAAAATTCAATAATTTTATTTTTCATTAGGATTTTATTTGGTTTTTCCCCCGTCCACCATTCAAATGCTAAAGCTCCTTGATTGACTAACATGTCTAATCCACCAAGTGTTTTACACCCTATTTCTTTAGCATCTTTTATCAGTTTTGTTTCTAAGGGGTTGTATATCACGTCGAATACAAAGAGATGGGAGGATAGCCATTCCTTAGGAATTAAAATCGTGTTGGTGTTGGGAGCCATCCCTACTGATGTGGTGTTTATAAGTAAATCTGAGTGAAATAAATATTGCTTTAGATGCTGTTCATTTAATTTTTTACCTTCTATTGGAATAGTGGCAATTTTTTTTAGATCTCTTGCTAAACTGAAAGCTTTTTGTTCCGTTCGGTTTAATATAACAATTTTTTTACATTCTTTAGACAAGGAAAAAGCAATGGCTCTTGCTGCTCCTCCAGCTCCAATGATTAAAACATTTTTTTCCATTATATCAAAACCCGCATTTAATAAAGCTACTTTTGCGCCCAAGGCATCTGTATTTTTACCAATTAAATGATTATTTTCATTTTTTATGGTATTTATAGCACCTATTTTTTCAGCAAGAGGGTCAATCTCATCTAATAATTTCATTATAGCAATTTTATGAGGAATGGTAACATTGATTCCTTTAATCCCCAAAGCTTTAAAACCTTCCACTGCTTTTTCGAGATGTTCTGGCAAGATATCAAATGCCACGTATACAAAATCCAGCTTTAAATCTTGGATTACCGCATTATGCATGATAGGACTCATGGAATGTGCAATGGGATGCCCAATCACGCATAATACCTTTGTGTTTCCCGTAATTGAAGATTTTAACGACAAGATGCCATTAATTTTAAAGCATTATTAATTCGTTATTATTTGTAATGAAGTAAGAGTTAATATTTTAACAACAATGAACTTTAAAATATATTAAAATACATTTAATTATAGGTAGACTAATTAATAATATATTACTTGAGAAAGCATTTTTTATTCATAATAATTCACATTTAGTTTTTTTCTTTTCTTAATTCTTTTCCTCCTGAATTATAAGAATAAAAGCTTGAAATAGGTGCGAACAAAATGAATATTTTTAGTTTTTTGATTCGCTAAAATGTTAATTTTGATGAGATAATATTTTTCATGAGAAGAGAATATCCTAAAATTTTAGAAAAGGATCCACCAACTTCACTTCTTTTAAATCAGATCTTTTTATCCTATTTAGTTTATGAAAAATTAAAGATCCCCCTATCATTTAAAGCCTTGAAAAACAAGATAGATGGTGAGACTTTATCCGGTAAAAAAATTAAGACATAAACTCGATGAAGAAGAATTAATAATAGGTCAATAAAAAATTTAAAAATGAAACAGAATCAAATAAACTTAACTCAAGAAGAAAAGACTAAAATGAAAAGAAATGAGTTTTGAAATTAAAATATCAGAATTATTGGAAAAGTTTGATTTAGAGGAGAGTGAGAAAGAAAATCTAATTCGTCTTTTTGAGTATACTAATTTTTTATATGACGATGAGAATAATTTAACGAAAACATTTAATTTAGTGAAAAAAGCGCGGGAAAATTTGAGGAAGAGAATCAAGGAGCTTTTTGAATCGAATTTAATTCAAGAAGATTTAATCTAGGGAAGTTAAAGTGGAGATAAAAATCATGATAGAATCAATTAGGTTAAAGAATTTTAGAAAGCATGAAGATATTACCATAGAACTAGATGAGAATTTTAATTTAATTCATGGAAAAAATAATGCGGGTAAATCTACTATTTTTTATGGGATTGAATATTGCTTGTTTGGAGGGGTGCATGGATTTAAAAAAATTTCTCAGCTCACAAATTTTAATAAAAATGCCGTGGGTGTTCAATTAACATTTAAGGGTAGAGATGGAGCTCTTTACAAATTACAACGGGTTCATAAGTTGTCAGGAAAATCACGTTCCGCTAAGGGATATTTTACATTAAAAAAAATAGTAGATGACGGTGAAATCTATTTATTGAGTTCAGATCATGGAGACCGTGAAGAAGATTTGTCATTAAAGATTAAGGAATTATTAGGCATATCAAAGCGGTTTTTTGAAACAGGTGTTCATTTTTATCAAGGATCAGTATCGGAGATCTTGAGAGGGGATAAGAAATTAGATATTGTTTTCGGAATAAAAGCAGCAAGTGCTTTAGCTGATGAATTTGGGGGATATGCCTTAGAACTTGAAAAAGAGATAAAATACAAGGATGCTTTAAAGGCAACTTTAGAACAAGCAAGAAAAGAAAAAACGGAGTATCAGAAGAGTTTTGCTTCTCAAAAAAAAGAGCAAGAGAACATTGCTGTGATATTATTAAGTAAAGAACAGGAGTTGAATCAATTTAATCAAATTAAAGACTATTCCCAATTTCTTAATGAATCCATTGAAAATTTTGAAAAAATTATGAAAGATCTGGAAAATATTCGGTTGAAAGAGGAAATGTTAAAAAACGAACTTAAAGAACATGAGAAAAACCATGGGACTCATCAAGAAATCGAAAAACAAGTAGAAAACGTGAAAAATAAATTGGAATCCATAAAAAAAACGTTAATTGAATCCGAGAAAAAAATTGATACCATAGAAAAAGAAATAAGAAGTTTAGAAAGCGAAAAAGTGCAAGTCGAGAATTTAAAAATGAAAAAAATGGGAATTTTAAAAGAAGTTGACGACATTACAAAAGAGACAGGAAATAGTGAAGTAATTGAAAAAAAAGTAATTAACATGAAAGCAGAATTACAAGAAATAAGTAAGGAATTATCACAATTGGAAAAAGAAAACAATAATTTACAAGAATATTTTAGAAACGCAGAAAGAGAAAAGGGAGACATTGAAGGAATATTAAAACGAAGAGAAGAGTCGAAGTATAAACCTATTTGCGAATATTGTGGAAATCCAATCGATCCCTCTAAAATCACCGAAGATATTAAAAAATACAAGTCAAAATTAAACAAAATTAACGATGAAATCAGGAACAATGAAAAAAAGAAGGAATCGATGACAAAACGAATGAATGAGTTGAGAAAAAATGAAAAAGAATTAAATAAAAGACTTGTAAATTTAGAAGTCCTTCTCCACAAAATTAAAAGTTTAGAAGCTCAATTAAATAACGAATTAAATCAAGATTTTGAAAAAATCCTCGAAAACTTATCAATATCCCATCAATCCTTAGAAAATTCCATTAATTCCGAAAAACAAGAATTAAATAAATTAAGAGAGGAAGAAAGTGGGCTAAAAATAAAATATAATGAATTTAGGGGTCAATTAAATCGATTTAATGATTTAAAAAAGAAATTTCAAAATGTAGAAATAGAATCACGTGAAATTGAAAAGAATCATGTAGAGAAAAAACAATCTTTAATTTCCACTTTTTTAACCGTGAAAACTAATTTAACCGATATCGCGAATTCTTTCAAAAATAAAGAAACGAATGAGAAAAAGTCGGTTACTGAGGAACTTACGACTATTATTACAAAAATCGGCAATGCTGAAAATAATTTTTCAATGGAAACTATCACGGATATCAAGGAACATTTGAAAGAATTCACGATTGCAAAAATTTCAGAAATTTCAACGAGCATTGATCATTTACATCAACAAAAAGACACCATGGAAACTCATCTAGAAGAAATTAAAAATAATTTGAAAAGATTAGATAAAGAAATTGCCAAGACTGCAAAAGAAATTGAAATTTTAGAAAAAAAGGAAAAATTAGTTAAAAAATACCGATTTTATCAAGAAGTCTTTAAAGAAATTCAAGGAATGATCCGGGAAAATGCTTGTTCGATTTTAGAAAAACACATTCTGGAATTTCATGATCTTCTCTCAACAACAAAAGAATTTAAAAAAATTCACGTGGATAAAGATGATTATAGTTTATATGCAACTCCCAAAGGCATGCCTGAAAAAGAATTTTATCCTTCATGGTTATATGAAGGAGGAGGACAAAAATTAATTCTTGGCATTTCATATAAATTTTCACTAGGTAATATAATTGGAAAAGCTCCTTTTTTACTCATTGATGAACCCACGGAATTTATGGATCGATTCAATCGCGTAAATTTATTATCAAATTTAGCAAATATTCTTAAGGACCATCAGGTCTTGCTCATTACTCATCAAGATGTAGATAAAATTAAATGTAATAAAAAAATAGAAATTGTTTAAGGAAAAACCATGAGTGAAGAAGAAATAGAAGATATTGTAAAAGATTTTGAAATCCAAGTTGGAGAAATCTATTTAGGAAATAAAGAGAAGATAAAAGGAGTAATTAATCGCGCTAAAGAATCTGCTTCTAACTACATTTCATTAGAGGATTTTAAAAGAAAATTACACATAAATTTCCTAAAAGAAAGTCTTCTTTTAATCAAAAACGAACAATTAAACCACGGCGATTTCTTGTTGGAAGAATTAAAAAAAAAGGAATTTTGGAATCCTTTGGCAAAATTAATCTTATTCAAACGCATTGAAGAACTCCGCAAATGTAAGGTATTAAGAAAAGGAAAAAAATATGATGTTTCTGGACTCAAGGCTACATTTATAGGAAAATACATCATGAATAGGTTAAATTTTGAGCGGAGAACGGTATTAACTAAAGATGAATATTTAAAAATAACGAATGTCATCAAAAAATTGAACTATGACCTCCCAGTTGTTATTCAACCAACAACTACTGAGAGATTTTTTAAAAATTAATATGGAAAACAATTAAAATTTAATTTTGAGGGAATTATGTCTAAAAAAGAAAAAGAAAATGAAAAAAGTGAATTTTCCAAATTAATGAAACTACATGAAATCTCGGATATCCGAGAAGATATAAATTTAGTATTGGAAGGACAATATCGCTATGCTTATGAAGCCATGATAGATGCATATAACGCGGGTTTATATGTTGGATTAGTTGGACCAGTAGGGTGTGGCAAAACGGCATTGTGTAGAAAATTTGCATATGATTTAAATAGAGAGTTCTATTGGGTAACTTTTTCCGATCTCGTACGCCCAGCAACATTAATCGGATCATTTGATCCTACCCTCGTGTTTAAATATGGTTTTTCTGCAGATTCTTACATTCCAGGGCCCTTTACTTTAGCCGCATTAAAAGGAGGAATATTTTTAGCTAATGAATTAAATCGAGGCGATGAATACGTTTTAAATAGCATGTTAGATGCCATGGAGGAAGGACGCCTCTATATTCCCCAGCTAAAAACATGGTTAAAGGTTCAAGGCGAGTTTTATGTCATCGCCGCTATGAATCCATCAGAGCTGAAAGGAACTCGAAAGCTACCCTCTGCAATCAAGGATAGAATTAAGGTGTGGATACATTTGGATTATCCGCCTAGATCTTTAGAACAAAAAATTATGGTAGCAAATTGCCCAGAGTATCAACTCTCAGCTATGACGCAAGAAAAGATCATCGAATTAATGATCGCTATCCGGGAAGATCCAATGGTCGAAAAACCTCCAAGCTTGCGAACTAGCATAGGACTTGCCCGTTTTGTATCTCAACGTGCCCAGCGTTTAAATACATCCGTAGATAATAAGCTCATTGCGGAATGTGCAAGATTAATCATTCCAGACTCGATAGAATTGCGGCCAGGAAGGAATGTCAACAACTTTTTAAAAAAAATTCTTACAAATGTAGTTGGCGTGGCGTAATAAGAGTATAATGGGAGGTTTTCATGACTAAAAAGAGCACAAATAATTCCGGAAAAATAGGAGATTTTTGGAATAATAAAGTATTGGAATGGACGCCCATAACGTTTGCTATCGAATTTATATATAGAATGAGGAAATTGAAAGATAAACTGCTTTATCCTCCCAGTACGCGGCAAGCGATTGCCATTCCTAAGCTATTGACAGCAATGTATTACAGAAAAATTAATTTAATTCCAGAAGATTTCATTAATGCTGCTGTAATTACTACTCCTATCGAAGATCAAGAAATAGCAGAAAAAGTTGCTTTTGAGATCATTTTTAGTACTCCTAAGGAACGTAAAAAAAAAAGGGAGGCATCTTCATCTGCTACTAATAAAGGAAAGTTGACGGGAGAAAGTGAAGATGCTATCCTTGATGATTTTATAGATGATCTTCTTTCCGAAATAGCTGATATGGATATTTTATCAGAAGATGTACAGATCGATAAAGTTATGGATCAAGTGATGGAGGAGATTTCAAATATAATGGATTTCATTGATACTTTATATGAGGAAGCAGAAAAAGGCAATGAACCTTACAAGAGTTTAATTGATTTATTAGAGCATAGAAGTGGATATAAGGAGCTAGTAGGAAAAGGATTAAACACCTTAGAGCAATTAAAAAAATATCTTTATCAATTGATAATGAAAGAAAAAAATAATCTTACACCTCGAGATATCAATGCCATCATCAGGATTGGATGGGGGAAAGAACTAATGAATCAAACAAAAATTCCTTGGATAAAAGCTTCTTTAATGCATGGTTTAAATCATCCCGATTTTCAAGATTACATATCTCAAGTATTATCAAGAGAAGATGTTGGGACAGCTGCTAAAACTACGAGATATTTAAAAGAAACGGGAATGCCTCCTCAATTAGCGAAAGATTTTTCAAAACAATTAATTAATAGGATTTCGAACATGATGGAACTTTCTGATATAGTTAATGTACTTGATGAAGTTCCAGAAATTAATGAAAAAAAAGTTTTTTCTAATAGCCTCAAACAAGATATGGGGTTATCTTTTAAGATCTCGCGAGCCTTAGATGGAAAACACGGAACAAATTTCACAAGTAAATTATTTGACCAATGGAATAAAAGCAATTCTAAACCTTCCTTACCAGAACTATATCAAGCTCGAAATGAAAGTTTAAAATGGAAGCAAATGGTAAATGATAATATCAATTCAAGCATGAATGAATTCTTAAGTGGAAATGGAGAAGCTATAAATAAAATGTTAAAGCTTTCACGCGATTTAAATAATTATGCTCTCGAATCGGAAAATGAATCTTGTTCTGAATTTTTAAAAGAAAAAGCATGCGAAGTGGGAATGAAAGCATTGAACCATACTTCTACACCAGAACAATTCATGATTGGAGTAGAAACTTTATTATCTAATAATATTAACATTAATGAGCAAAAAATCCTCCACATGTCTAAAAAATTAAATATCCCTGAAACAGAGATAATTGAATTATTAGGAGGGACGTATGAATTATTACTTATCATGTTAGAAAAAAAGGTGAGTACATTTCACCGATATTTTAAAATATTAAACGGGTTAAAATCACTAACCTCTGAACAATTTAATGAACTCGTTCAAAAAGCAATTAATACTAATAATATTCAAGCTTTGGGGGCTTTGGGGCATTTAAATTTAGGAAATGCCTTTAAAGTTTGTGAAAAAATTGATCCTAATGCGTCTCAAATGCTCTCAGAATCTTTATCAGCAGGTCCCGGAGATAATTTATTATTACAATGGTTTTTACATCGCCATGATATTCCTCCTAAAGTGAAAAGTTTTGTGAGAAATTTAGTCAAAGAAGCGTTAATCCAAATTGCAATGAACATTATCTCAAATCAGAGAGGTAGCGGCGAAAAGGGATTGGTCCCCTCCAATAAATTACGCATTTTCATACCAGGAGATGATTTGGATTTAATTGATATTGATGCTTCTATAGAAAATATTGTCATGCAAGGAAAATCTATAGACATGCTATCCGTGGAAGATCTTTTAGTAAGAGAGACGGAGAAGGGAAGAATTTCTATTTGTTTTATTTTAGATATTTCGGGATCTATGAGTGGAATGAAATTAGCCGCTTGCTCAATTGCTGTAATGGTTTTAATTGGTATGCTAAGGGCAGAAGAAGTGGCGGCATGTTTTTTTGAATCTAACACCCATATTGTAAAGGAATTTAAAGATGATAAAAATCTAGAAGAGCTAGCAGATGAGTTATTAGATTTGACTGCTCGTGGAGGGACAAGAGTACAAAAAGCGTTAGAATGGGGTGGAGAGCAATTAAAAGAATCAACATCAGAATTAAAGGTGTGTTTTTTATTGACAGATTGCGAATTCTCGGAATCTTATGATGAAATTGTTAAAAATTTAGAAACTTATGTAGCGCAAAATGTAAAATTTTTATTGGGCGTGAATACAAGATCTTATTCAAAAAGTATGGCGGAATGGATTTTAAAAACCACACGAGGTAAAATGGTTTACATTCTTAATATTTTAGATATCCCCAAAGTTTTAATGGAGGTCTTAGAGCAAATAACATGAAGATTCATACAAATAATTTTCAATTGAAAGGAAGTTAGAATTCTCCTATTGAGAAAAAATTAAATTATTTTACGTGTATCCTTTTTTTTATTATATTTTCATGTTATTATTGGAAATGTATCATTAAAACTTAATAAGGGTTCGAATAATTTTAACGGAAAAAGTAAAATGATAGAAAAAAATTCAATTGCATTAATTGGGTTCATGGCTACAGGTAAGAGTGAGGTGGGAAAAGCCTTAACAGAAAAATTAGGGGTACCATATGAATTTATCGAAATGGATGAGCTCATTGAACACCAAGTGGGAAAGCCCATTCACAGGATATTTTCTGAAGATGGAGAAATCAGATTTAGAGAGCTCGAAATCGCAATGTGTAAAAAATTATCGGAAATGAAAAAAAAAGTCATATCTTGTGGAGGAGGTATAGTCCTAAACAAAATTAACATAGATTATTTGAAAAAAAATTGTATTATTATCTTGCTTACCGCTTCAAAGGAAGAAATTTATAGGAGAATTATGAAAGATGGGAAAGAAATAAGACCTAAAATTAATAAACCTAACGTTAAAAAGGAAATTGAAGAACTTTTAAGTTTTAGAAAACCCTTTTATTTAGCTCATGCTGATTATCAAATTGATACGACAAATAAAACTATAGATGAGATTGTAGACCTCATTCTCAAAAAAACTAAAATAAAATAAATCAAAAAGAGTTCATTGAAAAATCTTTTTTTAAGCATCGCCTCTGAATTTAAGAGGATAATTTCACATTTAATGAAATAAGATTCACTATTTCGCCAATTCATGCCCAATCTCTTGACAATACATCATGATTTTCTCTTTTTTTAATATTTCTCCTCTTTCAGTTACTCCCGGTACTATGATTTTTTCAATTAAAGGAATATTTAAATACTTGAAACTTTTTTCAAACATCTGAATTAAAGGATTAGCTGTTTCTAAATTATTTTCTTCAAAAGGGACTGCGAGGACAGCTCGTTTGTTTTTTATTTTTTTTCTATTTTCCGTGCAATTAAAATATACAAAACGAGCCAAGAAAGCTTTCATTAAGGCAGTAGGTCCGTACCAATATACAGGCGTTCCAAATATGAGAACATCACTCTCACTTATTTTTTCATATAAATCATTCATGTCATCTTGCTTACTACAATTATTTCCGTTCCAACAAGCGTAACAGCCATCGCATTCTTGAATCCTCAAATCTCCTAAGAAAATTATTTCCGTTTCAGCACCTGATTCTTTAGCTCCCTCTAAAATCTTCGAGAGCATGACGTGCGTATTTCCATTTTTGCGAGGGCTTCCCATAATACCTAATATTTTTTTTTTTACTTTCGTTTCTTTCATTTCAATATCTTCCATGATGAAATCAACACTCTTTAAAATTTTCTTTTTGAATAAATATATGGTTGATATTCCCATCCCTTGAATGGAGTTCATCTAAGATGGGGAACAATAATTATCCTTACTAAAAAAATAGATCCTCAAATAGTTTTCTCTCTTGAAATACCTTTCTTAACCCATAAAAAGTCGATTTGATGAAATAATCTCATATATTATTTTATCTCTCAATTTTCTCAAGGGAGAACTCTATTTTTTGATTTAACAAGATTTAAATTAATTCACTATATTATGTTTACAAAAAACTTCTTACGTGATGCCTCGTGAGTAATTATAAACGAATAAAATGTCCAAGATGTAATAATGAAAATAATAAATTGCTTCATGAAGAACCAGATAAATCGGAAGTGCTATATTATTCTATGCAAGGAACTCCCGTATATAAAACCTTGATTAAATGCGGATTATGTGGGCATAAATGGAGTAAAACATGAAATTGAACAAGGTTCGGCTTTTTAAATTAAAAATTATTTCTTTCTGTTTGAACTCCTTTTTAAAGTCGTTTCCTTGGATCACTATTTTTTTCTTGTTTTTTAATTAAGGACGTGATCATTTTATATATAGTAATTTTAAAATTACATTTGTATAATAAGAGGATTGTATTATGATCGAAAGAGAAGTAATTCCTCTCGATAGAGAAGAGATTGAACTATTAGAGTAAGATTAAGAAAACAAGAGTTAAGTTAAACAATATTTTTTTTAAATTAATGATATAAAATGAAATAATTTTTTCCTGTAGAGTCAAAAATCAAAAATTGTTTTTATTTCATGGTTGTCTAACCCATTTTTATCCGCAAAAAGCGTCAAGTAAAATAATAATTTTAATACTTGATTAGAATCGTGAATTTTTTCTAGTAAATAAAGGATGCTTTCTCTCATCTGATTTAATTGGGGAGTATCTTGAGGAAAAGCAAGAATCTCTTTATTAAAATACTCATTTACTCTTCCATTGAGGACATCTTCATAACCTGAAGAGAAAATCATCTTTACGAAATCTCTACGTTCAGATAGATTAAAAATATCATGTATAATCATTCGAAAGCTCTTGATAATCTTTTTAATCATGTTTAAATCTTTCATTATATTTACAAAAATGAAAAAAAATTAATGAAAAAAATTGCTTTAGATTATAATAGATAAATTTTAAAGCAAAGTTTTCGCAATTACTTTTAATTATCATCAAGATCTCGATTGATTTTTCAAAATAAGTGAATATTTTAAATCATGAAAAGTAAATTTTTATGAAAAATGGGGGAATTTATTAATAAATTTACATTTTTTTAAAAATTTTAGTGATATCATGGTTCAATGCAATTAGAAAGAATTTTAATTAGATTAATAGGATATTGAGAATTAAAAACGTTTTTTTAAAGGTTTGTAAAAGACATGCCATGAATTTATTTAAAATTTAAAAAATATCTCGAAATAGTTTGAGGAGTCCAATAATAAGGGTCAAAAGAAAAATTTGAAAAATGATAAAATTGGGAAAAACTATTATTTTTTCCCTTTAATTTATTGTCATGCTCCTTTTCCACGTAATTTTTTTAGCGGATACAATCACCATGATTGCGGAAACAATGCCTATTATTAAAAACCAAGAAGATAGATTAAGAAATGGAATGGAAAAGGGCAAGGTTTCCTCAATCTCTCCCGGATTAGATCCGTAAATAGCAATCCACCAATCTCGATTTCCATCAACATCACCATCATCTTGGGGTTTAGGGCAGCTGGAACGAGCCCAATTTCCGCTTGAAAGGATTAAGGTTTTGTTATCTATGATACAATACTTGCAATGTTGATATGTAAAGTCTTGGCTCGCCCATAATCCTTCAGCTTTTAGTTTTTCGCTTGGGTTTTCTTTAGATTTTACGCCTTGTACAGTGAGGCGATACAGTGCGTCTCTATTGTAATCCCTTTCGTACGAGCTTACTTGATATTTTTCCAAAAGTAATTTTACTTTCACGCCATTAGCAATTCTATCTCGTAAAATTTCAATGAGGTAAGGAGAAGAGAGCGTGTACACGGATAAATAAATGGTGTAACGAGCATTTCTTAATAAATTCGCTACCACACTATAACAATTGTCAGGAGAAGCCATGCACGTTACTATCATTTCTCCTTCGAAGGTTTGCACCGTAGAAAATTGGTTAATATAAGCAAGAGAAGCGGAAGGCTGATTATTTTTAATAGTTTCTGGTAAAATTAATGATTGAGTTTGAAGATGGACGGAAGAATCATACAGTTCACAGACAGACCAGTCATGATCAAATAATTCTTGATAATACGCAGCAACGGCTACCGATTCAATTATAAGACCTGCTTCTCGATTTTCTCTGAAAGAAGTGGGAGACCAATTAATAGAAGAGATTAATACTTTAGTGCCATCAACGATTACGCCTTTATTATGTTGCGTGTCAAAATACATTGGCACCGTTCCGGTACAGATTTTTACGGTTATCCCATTAATAGTTAGTAAATCAGCAGTAGCTTTTGAATCCTCATTGTTAGCATCATCCAAAATCACACGTACGGTGACACCACGCTCATAAGCTGATATTATCGCATTTACTATATCCGTTAAGTCGTCATAAATGTACATTTGTTCTATGTCTAAACTCTTTGTTGCGCTATTTATAAGAGATAATATTTGAGATTCAGAATTATCGGGAGAAAGAATGGGAGTAATTTTCATCGTTCCGGAAATTTGTTCGGAAGCTTGTGGATCATAATTACTTCCGTATATCACCGAGCTTTGAGGTTCTCCAATTCCGTCTTCCGCAAAATCATATTCTTCACCTAACTTCCAATCATAGTTAAACACTTGACGAAAATAATCTATGACTTGTTGACCTTGAGTTGTGCCTTCGATGGCGGGTGTCAATGATGACGTGGAACTTGAAACCGTGGTGCTGAAAGCAGAACTTTCGAAAATGGGAAGGAACAACAGAAACAATACAACTATCAAGTTTAATTTTCGATTAAAATTTAACATTTTTTTACGAGATTACATGATTTATCTTTTTTTTATTATAAAATAATTTGAATTTCTTTATTTTAAAGTTATACATGGATAGTAATTAAAAGACTAATATTTTGGTTTTTTTATATCTTTTTGGTCTGTTTTTGCCATACTTTCTCATTCTTGAAATCTCATCGTTTAGCGGATTGAACTAATAATCTTTGTAAATAGAATTTCTAGTTTTGAAGGAAATTCTATTTCTATTAAATCTATTTTTTAGCATAATAAATGTTTGTAATTTAAGAGAAGAATTCAAAAAATTTTCTTAAAATATTGATATTAATCTGGCCAGAAGCCGTGCTTTCCTCGAATGAAGCAAAAGTAAAAAAGGCTCCATTAAACACGGAAAGGACTCTTGAAAGGATTCCCAGCTCTCCCATGCAAAAGCTTATTATTTTTTGCTGGTTTTCAGAATAAAACTTGCATGCTTGGAGGGGAACGATGCAATCTTCAATAGACTGAGCCGTAAAAATGAGCTTTAACGTATTTGCTTTAAGTACGGTTATATTTACATGTAAATCATGAGTTAATCTTTTTTGAAAATGTTCGACTATTTGACAACATTCATCTAACGTAGAAGGCGTTTTATTAAAATCATGGTAAGAAAAAATTAAATTGATTTCTTTTTCCAAACATTTTGCTATGACTTTTCCCAGATACTCATTACTCGTACTTATTTCGATATCTAAATAATCGGGGGAAAAATCTAATAAAAAATCTATGATCTTATATCGATAATCTTCTTTAATTTTAAATTTTCCTCCTTCCGAACTCTTACGAAACGTGAAGATCACGGAAATGCTTGAGGGTATTCCTTCAGTTATTGAAAGAACAAATTCTTCGGTGAGCTCAGACAAAGAGTCAATATAATCAAATCTTAATTCAATGAAATCTGGATGTAGTTTAATTACTTTTTCTAAAACAATATTGATTTCCTCAATATTTCCCGAATGAATGGGTAATGCGATGCAAATTTTAGGTTTCATTATTTTTAAAAATTTTAATGAAGTCTATTAAATATCATAATTCTAAAAGAGAAGAAAATAAATAAAATAAGATTAAAGTTAAGGAAAAAATAAATTCAGTTCTCTTTCGGCAGACTTTGTAGAATCGGATGCATGAATCAGATTTTCCGTGACGCTTTTCACGGGAACTTCCTTAAGATCCCCGCGAATCGTTCCTGGTGCGGCTTTTGAGGGATCCGTAGCACCAATTAACTTGCGGACATGAGATATAGCATTTTCTCCTTCTACCATCATTGCGACAATGGGCCTTGAAGTAATGAAATTGATTAAACGCTCATAAAATTCTTTCCCATAGTGTTCTGCGTAAATTTTTTCAGCTAATTCTTTCGAAACGGTCATCATTTTAAGTTCTTTAATATTTAATGCGGGATCTTTTTCAAATCGATTAATAATTTCCCCAATAAGCCGCCGCTTCCCCGCATCGGGTTTAATCATGACAAAGGTTTTTTCGTTCATGGGTCCTCAATTCAGAATATTCATTATTTCTTCTTTTGAAAGTTCTAAGGTATTTTCTGTCCCTATTTTTACAATTTTTCCTTTTTTTTCATAATATTCCAAAACGGGTTGAGCATTCTTTTCATAAATGTCTAATCTTTTTTCTAACGCTTCTTCGGTATCATCACTTCTCTGAACGAAGGTAATATCGGCACCGCAATTATCACAGATCCATTCGTTTTCTCCTTTTTGGTCTTTTGGTGGAAGTGTAAATTTATTATAGATTTTTCCGCATTTGGGACAACTAAATCGTCCCAATATTCGTTTTTTTATGACATCACGAGGGACATCTAATACCAGTACCTTGTCAATATTAAAATGAGAACTTAAAAATTCTGCCTGAGATAATGTCCGTGGAAAGCCATCTAAAATCCAAGAATCCTGACTTAATTGTTCGAGTTTATCTTTTACGATAGCATTGGTAATTTCATCAGGTACCAATTTACCCGCATCAAGAAATTCCTTTACTTTTTTCCCTAATTCTGTTTCATTTTTTACATTTTCTCTAAAAATATCTCCCGTGCTTACATGTTTTATATGAGGAAATAACTCAACTATTCTAGAACAGAATGTTCCCTTACCTGCTCCGGGAGCCCCGAAAATCACATATCGTTTAGGATCCATGAATAATAAAAAGAATTGAAATTAATAAATATGGAAGATTCTTTAAGAAATTAAATTCGAATGGTGGATTTATTTCTCTTTAATTAACAAGGATAATAAAATGATTTTAATTTAATTTTTTAATATTATTTAATATCTAATTTTCATCTATAATTCATAACTATCAATGATAGAGGCGAACATGTAATAAAAATGAAAAAATTAAGGGTAGGGTTAATCGGAGCGGGGGGATTTGGACGCTTACACCTACAGGGATATAGTAAAAATGAAAACTGCGAATTAATTGCGGTTGCGTCTCGTACGGAAGAACATGCTAAGGAAGCTGCTGAAAAATTTAAGATTCCAAAGTTTTATTGGGGAGAAGATTGGAAACTCATGTTAAAAGAAAATGATTTAGATATCGTGTCAATTTGTTCTCCTAACTATCTACATGCGCCCATGACATTGGAAGCAATAGAGAATGAAATAAATATACTATGTGAAAAACCAATTTGTATTGCTCAGGAAGAATTAAAGGAGGTTGAGGCTAAATTAAAGGTAAAAAATCTAATCTATTTTAGCTCCTTTCAGAAACGATATAACCCTATATTTTCTAATGTAAAAAAAATAATAGATAATGCTATTTTAGGGCAATTAGTTTCCATTAGGTATTATTTTTCGCATTTAGGGCCTTATACCTCATGGAGACCCTTATCGAAGCAGAAATGGTTTTTTGATTCCCGCATGGCAGGAGGAGGCGTTGCCTTGGATTTAGCTGTTCATTGCATTGATATCTTGCGATATTTACTGGGCGAATACAAACGGGTTAATGGATATAGCTCCAATACCATTTGCAAAAATATTGAAGAGGAGGATAATTGTATCATTCTAGTACGGTTTGAGAATTCTTGTTTAGGGACGATAACCGTGTCTTGGTGTAATGAACCGATGGAAACTATTGAATTATTTGGAACGGAAGGCACCTTAAAAATAGATATACATGCTAAGCAACCAGTTTTCCATATATCGAAAAAGTTAAAGAAAAACAATATGGTAAAAGAATTGCTGAATTACCAACCCGCATTTGTTAATACTCAAAATCTATTAATTGATCATTTTGTAGAATGCGTATTAAAGGGAAAGCAAGAACATCCTAATTTTGAAGATGGAAAAAGAGCCGTTGAGTGCGTGTTAGAGGCATATTCCATGGAAAAAGCATGATTTTTTTAATGGATTATTATCAATTAGTAGGTGGAGTTAACAATTTTAGAAAAATCAAAAAAAAATACTAATAAATATAAATTTTTCAATTTTTCACAATATCTACCTCATTTTCATAAAATTCGATATCAAAAAGGAGATTATTAACTAATACCTATATAATATTTTCCTTTACATATATTTAGGTATTTTCTAGTAGTAATTTGAAACACTAAAGAAGTTTTCATTAAAATGTTTTATAATGAAGATATATCTGAAGTCAGGAGATGCATGAAATTCATTAATTGTAAATTGAGATCTTATCATACAGGAAGGATTTTAGAAAAAGAATATTTACAAAAAATAAAGTATAAATTGCTTTCACGATTAACGTGTAAATTATTCTTGTATAAAAATTCTCCAAGCAAGTATAAAACGATTTCTAATCTTATTATCCTTGTTCTGGATTTATTTGAGGATTATCCGGTAGACCTTTTTTCAGATTTAAAAGATATGGCCCCATTTTCGAATAAGAGTAAATTAAATGAAATTTTATTGAATGAATTGAAAGGATTCACGCATTTTAATTGAAACTATTTATTTTGTTGTGTTTTATAAACGTTTTCTACTATTTGAAGAAGATATTCGATTCTTTTCCTTTCTTTTAAACTAAACAATTTAGCGAACGGTTTTCTTATGACATTACCATAATAGGTATTTCCGAAAAAAGTATCTGGAATTTTTGTAATTATATTTGCTAAATACTTTTTATTCCCTAAATGCAAATAAATTGAAATATCATTCATTATTAAAAAGGAAGTGGGTGATTCTTGATATTTTTTAAGAGCTTCCGACGTTACCTTATAATTATGATATGCATTTTTATATAATTCTACTTTATTTTTTGCACTGATTCTAGGAGGGATAATTTCATGGTCTAAAGGAACATATCTACATGACAAGCTCTTTTCATAAAAATCTTCTATTTTACCCCCTATTTTAATATTATTAAAAACTTTTAATTTAGGGGCAAAATCTAATATGGTTATTTCTTTTGCATTAATATTTTTACTTTCTAATAAAAATTGAATAAAAAGTGCGGTATAATGAGTTTTAAAGGTATTAGTTTCTCCATATAATAGAGTATGAGTTCCAATACACTTATTAAAATCCAAATTATTTAATTTAAACATAAAAATATAATAAAAAATAATTTAATTAAGTGGAAAATACTCCTCCCAAGAAATCCCGGCTTTTCTAAGAATTTTCAATACTATAAATCCCAATACACAACCGGGAATGCAACTTGCCGCAAATAATCCCCAATATGTAAAAAGACCCGCCATACCGCCAATGGGGGCTATAATTTGAGCTATAGTTCCTCCGATAAATATCGTGCCTAAAGGTTCGGTTAAAGCAGCCCACTCTACCTTCTGAGGTTTTCTTTTTCGTAAAATAGAAGAACTGAGACCTACAACGAGAGCACCAGAGATTCCGCCATGAAACGCATGAATAGTCCCAATTCCTAGGGAAAATCGTAAAATTGCAATTCCCGTAGCAGTTAATACCGCAAAAAGCAGACCCACCAATACACCTGTCATACCGTTAATAAAATGAGCAAAGGGATTAATTTTAGTGCCAAATATGGTAAAATAAGCAAAAGGGTTTAAATAACTTAATACTAATCCCACCGCAATAAAAATTGCTGTCGTTGCGATTTTTTTTGAAAACGTGGTGGAGATTGTCCCTTTTTTCTCCTCTGAAATATGGTTTGATTCTATCTCAGTCATTTTTAATAATAGAAAGGTTTTATTTCAAGATTTAAAACAAAGCGAAAAGATGGTAGTTAATCATTATAAAATCGCACTATAATTATTTTTTTCCATAAATTATAATAGAAATACTCCCAAATCTATAAATTCATTAAAATTTTAATTTTCCATTCTTGATTCTCCTTATTTTCCTATTAATTCAAACTTAACCGAACCTATTATTTATAAAATGTAAAATAAAAATTTTTTACTCACGTATCTTATTTACATGTATGGTTCCAAAGATCTCGAAAGAAACTAAAAAAGAAATATTTAAATTAATTTCCACGCCGGGGATTGAGATTGATGATATTGCCCAAAAAGTTAAATTAGATACCGAAACGATCTTAAAACTGCTTTCAGATGAATATCTTCGCAATAATTTAGATCACGGTAGACGTTTATGTTGTAGATTTTAGTAATTTAAAAACTTTCTAATCTCTCACGATTTAATCATTTTTAGAAGGAAGGGATATTATCGCAGAACCGACAATTGTTTTTATTCCATCATGGGTTTCGCTTGAAACATTAATCTCAATGAGATTTTCGTTTTCTTTCTTAAACTTGTTAACCACACTTCCTTTAACGGTTATAATGTCATTTTCATTTGTCATTCCTACGAATTTTACTTTAAAATATTTTAAACTCCCTCCTATTGCCCAATTTGTAATGAAAGTACCTACAAGGCTCATTGTTAACATGCCATGAGCAATGCAGCCTTTGAGCCCCGCTTTTTTAGCAAAGGCTTCATCGTAATGAATTTTATTATAATCTCCTGATGCGGAAGCATAATCAATTAATTGCCTTCGATCAATAGGGCCTCGTTTCACGGAAGGAATTTCCATTCCTTCAGAAACATCTTCAAAATATAATATTTCCTTCTCTTTCATTTTAAATTTATATCCTCTTACTATTTCGGTTTAATTGATTTTAATGAAACACGATAAGCGTGATGATTAACGTAAATACCTTTTCTTTTGTTTCCTTCTTTTTTCCCTCAGTGATTACTTTTAATACATCCATTTTGCCCCTCTTTCCTTCTTTTTCTTCAATTGATTCTATTCGGGTCTGATAAAGGATGGTGTCGTTTGCATAACATGGTGAATGATAGATAATCTCTCTTCCTCCATCCAATAATTTTCTAAAATCGATGTTTACAATTTGAAAAAAATTTGGATCTGAAAAGGTCATAGTTGTATAAAAAGTAGGAGGAACTAATAAATCTTCATGCCCTTTAGATTTAGCATAATTGACGTCATAATAGAGGGGATTGTCATCTCTAATTGCATTCGCAAATTGAGACACTTTCCATCGTTTAATAATCATCTCCCTCTCAGGGAATACGTGCCCTATAAATTTTCTATCGATCATGTTTTCGCATTAAATTTAAAATTTCACTCTGACTTGAAAGAATGATTCTTTAAATTAAAATATTCATGATAGATCATTCAAGAAAAAAGAAAAATATAAGGAAAAAGAAAAAAAATTATTCTAAACTCCTTGAGGTAGGATAAATAAGCTGATATTTTAATATAGATTTTACAACTTTAGAAGTTTCCAAAATTTAAAACAAAAAAGAAATGATTATGTAAAAAAAATCAAGAAAAATATTTAGCAATTCTCTCCGGCATAATCCATCCTATATAAGAAAGAATCGAAGCTACCATCAAGATTATTCTTGTAATCAATACGGTTAACGGTGTCAGGGAAACAATGGAATCCAGGAGAGCTCCAAGGATGAATACGAGCAAGGAGATGAAAATTAATTTACCTTTCCAACGAATTATTCTTTCTTGGGATTGTAAGGATTTTTTCATAAAAAGAAAATTAGTAATTACCGAAATTGCCATAGTAATTAATGCAAAAGAAGTTACGACTAATTGAGTTTCGCTTTCTAATTTAGAAACGCGAATGGCTAATAAAGAAGGATTAGTGAACAAATAATAGAAAAAGAGTATTTCGTAGCAAGCAGTAAAAAGTGCATAAACAAGGAAAATCTTCCATTTTAAATGTGGGCACACTAATAAAACGAACGAATAAATCCAAAAGAGACTTGCAATGGGTATCAATCCATAGCTAATGATGATATAACTTGTATCAGAAAGATTAATATTAAAAAGCAAAATGGCCAAAAAAGAAAAAGCAGATCCCCACCATGGTGATGTAATGAACACTAACATCAATCCAACGGTTATCAATTCTTCTTTTCTATATGTTAAATATTTTAGAGAAATACGGATGCCTAAGATAAAATTTATAGTCAATGGAATTAATCCAATAAAACCATAAAACAATTCAAATGAAGTAAAACTTTCTATCCCCATATTTTAAAACCTTTTAAAGATATTTATTTTATTACTTTTTCCATGAGTTTCGCAAATAAAAATTTTTTCTTGTTTAATATCATTTAATAATTACAATTTTCATGGATTGCTAAATGGAATTATCGGTCAATTCATGAAATTCTTGGATGTCGAATAAGATAAATAAACTTTATAAAAAATTTAAAAATGCTTTTTAACAAAATTATCATAATCTTGAAATAGTGGAATTAAGTCACGATGTATGGGATTTTTTTTCGGAAATATCTATTGTTCATACTTTTAACTCGTATCCATGCGATATTACAATAAAGTTTTTTAATTTTGCAATATATTTTTTCCTTACTAAGTTCAAATCATTTCTTAAAAGCTTAGGACGTGAAAACGGTTTCAATATAAAGTAGATATTGAAAATTTACCCGATGAACCATAACCATGTTCTAAACCTTAAGAATGTCATTTGAATAGTTCAATAAAAGGGATTTGATTAGAAATGAGCACCGGAGGTAAAGGAAAAGTAGTGGTTAAGGCACTCGTGACGGGAGGGAGAGATTGGTCATCTCGGCCCATCCTCTAATGCGTCAGGAGGGCCACCAATAGGTCCTGCAGTAGGCCCTACAGGAATTAATATCAAGGATGTCGTGGATGCGGTAAACGAAAAGACCATGATATTCAAGGGGTTGACAGTTCCCGTACGAATCGAATGCGATCCCGAGACTAAGCAGTTTGAAATCTTTGTTGAAACCCCCTCAACTGCCTCCTTATTGTTAAAAGAGGCGGGGGTTGAGAAAGGGTCGAGTGATATAACAGAAAAAAAGATTGGAAATTTAACGTTAAATCAAGTCATTGACGTGGCCAAGGCGAAACGAGATATCTTTTTGGATAAAACATTTAAAAAAGCCGTTAAAACAGTACTAGGCACGGCGCTCTCCGTAGGACTGACGGTAGAAGGAGAGGATCCTCGCGTCATACAGAAAAGAATTGATAATGGAGAATATGATGATATTATAAAGGAGGAAATGTGAGCCATGAAAATTGATGATAAATTGGTAAAAAATTCACTGCGAGCAGCCATAGACTTATCGGTTATTCGAAAAGAAGGAAAAAAACCCAAGGTGCGGAAATTTGATGAATCTGTCGATTTGATCATCAATCTCAAAGATATTAATTTAAACGACCCGAAGCAACGAATTGATAAGGAATTTCTCCTGCCTCATGAAATTGTTAAAAATAGCAAGCCAAACGTGTGTGTTATTGCTTCAGAGGACATTCTCTTAGAAGCAAAAAGGATGGGATTAGATACGCTTAGTCCCGAAGAGTTAAATAATTTAAACTTGCAAGAAAAGAAATACAAGAAGAAATTCGTCAAAAAATACGATTTTTTTATCGTAGAAGATAAATTAATGAGAGACGTCGCTCGAATTCTCGCACGATTCATGGGTCCCTTGGGAAAAATGCCAAAACCTTTTCCGGCAGGTTATGGAATCATATCGAACGTGGATGAATTAAAAACAGCAGTTGAGCGCTACAAGCGAGCCATTAACATTCAAATTAAAAAAAATCCCATCCTTCAAGTCAAGGTAGGGAAAAAATCCATGGAACAAGAAAAATTATTCGAGAACGTGAAATCCGTAATTGAATTCCTTGCTGATCAGATGCCGCATAAATACAACAATTTCCGATCGGCATACATTAAGACGACCATGGGAAAGCCCGTTAAAATAGATGAAGATTATTTAAAAAAAATAGGTGTTAAACTATGATAACCCAAAAAGAGGAAGAGCAAATATCAAAAGTCCCCCAATGGAAAATAAAAGAAGTCAATGAACTCGTTGACTTGTTCAAAAAATATAAGAATGTAGCAGTTTTAACTTTTGCCGGAATTAATGATAGACAAGTCCAAGAAACCAGAAAAATATTGCATGGTAAAGCCATAATAAAAATGAGCAAGAAAAATCTTCAAATCCGGGCCATCGAAAAATTTCAAAAAGAATCTAAAAAAGAGGGCCTTGAAGAATTAAAGAAAAACATTCCCCATCAAGCATCTTTATTATTCACCAACGTGGATATCTTTAAAATCAAGCGCCTATTTGAAGAGAATAAATGGATGATTCCCGCTAAACCAAACGCCATAACCCCCGTAGATATCATCGTGCCTGCAGGAGACACGGGATTGCCCACTGGTCAGGTAATTTCTGAATTAAACATGACCTTACGATTACCGACGCGAATTCAAAATGATACTATTTGGATCCGAGAAGATAAAATGACCCATAAAGCAGGCGATTTTGTAACCGTAAAAGAAGCAGCCGTTCTTAAAAAATTAGGCATTACTCCCCTTGAATCGGTAATTAAAATTCATTATGCTTGGTGCGATGGAGAAGTACTACCTCCTGAAGTTATCTACATGGATTTAGATCAATTCCAAAAAGATGTCGAATCCGCCTTCTTGGAGGCTAAAAAATTAGCAATAGAATTAAATATCATCGATATAGAAACCGTAGATGCTTTGGTACAAAAAGGATTCAGAGAATCTCTTGCCCTTCTCTTTGAAATGCCTATTTTTGATAGTCACGTATTAGAAGAATATATTAAGCGTGCAGTTATCAACGGTAACACGATTAACGCCATTATCTTTGGAGAAGGAATTCCGGTCATACCATTACAAGAACAAGAAGAGAAAGAAAGGAAGGAAGACAAAAAGGAAAAAGGGGAGAAAGAAGAGGAAGATGATGAACCTGCTGGAATTGCAAGCCTATTTTAATAAGATTAAGAATATCCCATTTTTTAAAATAAATATTGAAAAAATAATAAAAATAAAGAGGTTGTGAGTTAGAATGGAAAGCATATATGCTGCACTCTTACTTCATAGAGCAGAAAAAGAAATCACGGAAGATGCCATTGAAAAAATTTTAAAAGCGGCTGGAGCTGAAATTGATAAAACCCAAATAACAAAACTTGTAGCGGGATTAAAAGAACGCGATATCGATGAAATCCTTAAATCCGCTAGCGCTGCTCCTATAATGGCAGCGGTTCCGGCAAGTACTGCCGCTCCAGCAGAAGAGGCACCAGCTGCGAAAGAAGAAAAGAAGAAAGAGGAAGAAGAGGAGGAGGAAGAAGAAGAGCCTACAGGTATTGGTTCCCTCTTCTGATTTCCTTGTCTTATTTGAGCAGCCTGAAGTGTAATAGAAATATTTAAAAACTTTATTTTTTTCCACTTTTTTTAAAAAAACATGAGGAATGTAATTTTTATTCCATTTTACAGGAACGAAGGAAAAGATTCTTGAAGTTTCGCAATCAAAAAATTTTTTTTCCATTCATTTTTTACTCATATACGATTTAAATATTAGATGTTTTTGGTAAATTTGAATAAATTTTTCATAAAAAGAATTTACAAGGAATTTTGAGCGAATCATGGCTGGAAAATTTATTAGATTTTTTGCACCTTTAGTACGGATAATGCCAGAAATTAAACGGCCTCAGAGAGAGGTTTCTTTTAAAGAGAAATTTGTATGGACGGCCCTTGTCTTAGTGATTTATTTAATCATGTCCAACATTCCTCTTTACGGCGTGAATTTAGAAGACTCAACGGATTACTTTTACTGGATGCGCGTGATTTTAGCCAGTAAGCGAGGAACGCTTACTGAGCTTGGAATTGGTCCGATAGTTACAGCGGGTCTCATCATGCAATTATTGTTAGGCTCTAAATTAATCAATATAGATATGACGGATCCTTATGATCGTTCCATGTTTTCAGGTTCTCAAAAAGTCCTTGCAGTAATATTAACGATTTTCAATTCTGTCGCTTATTTAATCGGAGGGGCATTTGGCGAGTTAGAATCAATAGGAATTCAAAATGCGGCTATAATATTTGTTCAATTACTGCTTGCCGGAATAATCATCATTCTTTTAGACGAATTGCTCCAAAAAGGATGGGGGATTGGTAGCGGAGTCTCACTTTTTATAGCTGCGGGCGTAGCTGGTCAGATCTTTTGGAATAGTTTTAGCTTCATTGAAGCACCTGATGAGCATCATCTTCCAAGAGGGATTGTGATCGCATTCTTCACGGTGTTATTTGACGGAAATGATGCTACGAATCTTGATGATATTATCATCAGAGGAACTTTACCCTCATTAGTTGGAATCATGACGACTATCATTATCTTTTTCGTCGTGATTTGGTTTGAATCGGCTCGAATTGAAATTCCTTTAGCTTATAAAGGATATCGAGGATATAAGGGAAAATATCCCATGAAGCTTCTATACGTGTCTAACATTCCCGTTATATTAGTGAGTGCATTATATGCAAACTTTTTATTTTTTGGACAATTAATAGCCGGTCCTAATTCCAAACTGCGAAATGAGAATACTTCATTCTGGTTGGATTTAATTGGAGTCTTTGAACAACAGCAAACTGCTGGGGGGACTACAGGCGGATATTTAAAACCGGTTGGAGGCCTCTTATATTTTCTCTCTCCTCCTCAAGGAATTGATAACTTGATATCTAATCCCTTAAGAGCCGTGATTTATTTGCTCTTTTTCATCCTTTTATGCGTCTTTATGGGGAGAGTATGGGTAGAAGTTTCAGGCCTCGCTCCGAGGGACATTGCTCAGCAGATTATTGATTCAGGAATGATGATTCCAGGATTTAGAAGCTCAGAGAAAATAATCGAAAGAGTTCTTAAACGATATATTCCCACGCTCGTGACTCTTAATGGAATTTTCATTGCTTCACTCAGCTTTTTTGCCGATTCTCTTGGAGCACTTACTAGCGGCACGGGTCTTCTCATTGCAATTGGCATCATTCATCAATTTGCGGAGGAGATTTCGAAACAGGTGGCTGCTGCTCAATATCCGAGCATGAGGGCAATGTTAGGTGTAGATTAAACGAGATCAAGAAATTTTTTCCATGAAAATATTGATTTTAAATTTTCTTTTATTTTCCCGATAACATTAATCTTATTTTAAACATGCGGTTCATGTAATCTTGAATTAAGTTTTTAAAGTTAAATTAATTAAGGAAAGTGATAATGACGTTATTAATGGTTTTTCAAGAAGCAACCTCTTTTTACGAGTGGATGAGATATCCACCAGGTTCCATGATATTCACCTTGCTTTTATCCTTGGTCACAGCTTTAATCAGCACGCTATTGACTAAATTATTAGTCGATACAAAAGAAATCGAGCGAAAGCAAAAACAAATAAAAGAACACAATGAAGAAAAAGAGAAAATAATCAAATTAGCTGAAATTGATCCTGAACGCTATCGAAAAAAAAGGAAACGCTGGGAGAAAAAAGATGAGATGATGAAACAACTTCAACAAAGCATGGCAATGTCCCGTCTAAAGCCCACCTTGATCATTTTTATTCCCATGATCATCATTTTTTCAATACTTAATGCAACTTTTGGAAGAGATCCGATTGCATGTCCCCCAATGAATCCATGGGATGTTCCTTTAATAAATAATTTTGCCATGGCATACACGGAAACTGTCGTTGAATGGACGGCACGTGTATATGGCACGCCCATACAAATTTCTCAACGATACGGATGGATTAATTTTACTGCTTGGTATTTTTTATGTTCTTTAGGAATAAACACGTTAATTCAGAGAATTCTCAAGTTACAAACCCAAGCAAGCGGAGGGATGGATCAAATGTTTGGGGGTCAAAAAGCAAAATACCTTCAGTGGCCAGAAGTATAACAAATAATCTTCCTATTTTTTTAAAAAAAATAGATCTTCCTTACTTGTTTTCTTTCAGCATTCATGGAAGTTAATGTATAAGGCAATTTATATCCACGATATGATTTAAAAAGTACGTTAATATATTGATGAAAAGACATGTAGAATAAAAATTAATGAGATTAACGGCATTTATATTGAGATGTAATGTTTTAAAATGAGTCAAAACTAAAAAACAAGGGAATTCTCATGGTCATTTGATACTCTAACTATAAATTTGGACAAAAATGTCCTATCATCCCGTCGTTAGAGGAAACGGGCGTTGATCCGAAGATCAATCTTTTTTTTCTTGCCGGGTCGTTCACATGTTTATTTTCATCCCGAATTGGGATTCCTTTTCCCCATTTGAGGGAAGTCCTCATGTTTTCTTTCCCTTACCTTTCTTTTCTAATACTTAATGAAAGCCTTTTTCCCCATACTCACCTCGAGAGCTAATCAGAAATGGTTTTCTCTTTTTGTTTTAATAGAGGAGAAAGGACGCTT